>NZ_LAJE02000285.1 GCF_000970465.2 Devosia insulae DS-56 | reverse complement strand
CATCCTCGTCGACCTGATGCGCCGCGAGATGCGCAAATCGAGCTTCCTCGCCGCCGAAGCCATCGTCCACCAGCTCGAGCCGAGCGTGGCGTTGCGCCGCTTCCCGGTGCGCCAGGCCGACTTCTTCGTGCTGCAGGCGCCGGACGTCCCCTCCGTGCTGGTCGAGCTCGGCTTCCTTTCCAACGCGGCCGACATCGCCAACCTGCAGCAATCCGATTGGCGCGACCGGGTGGTGAACGCCCTGGCGCGCGGTATCGCCGATTACTTCGACAGCACGCAGAAGGCGGCGGCGACGCAGTGACGTTTTGGGCACGGGCCGCTCTCAACGTATTGAAACGGCGGACTTGTCCACATTTCCGCCCTTGTCTGGTATGATTCCGCAATATTCCGCGCCTGATCCGATTGGACCTGTGGCGCCTGCTCCAAGGTTCACCATCTGATGCTCAGACTTCTCGGCTGGCTCTTCGGTTTCGGCGTGTTCTGCGCCCTGGGTGCCGTCGCGGTTGGCGCCGTCTATCTCAACCAGCTGAATTCGACGCTGCCCGATTACACCGTGCTGAAGGACTATCAGCCGCCGGTAACGACGCGCGTCCATGCGGCAGATGGCACGCTCTTGGCCGAGTATGCGCGGGAACGCCGGCTGTTCCAGCCGATCGAAACCATCCCGCCACTGATCATCAACGCCTTCATCTCGGCCGAAGACAAGGACTTCTATACCCACTCGGGTATCGCTGTGGATGGCGTGGTCCGCGCCCTGCGCGACAACATCATGGCGCGCGTCGAAGGCAACGACTCCATCCAGGGCGGCGGTTCGACCATCACCCAGCAGGTGGCCAAGAACTTCCTCCTCACTTCGGAGCAGACCTGGGACCGCAAGATCCAGGAAGCCATCCTGGCGCTGCGCATCGAGTCGACCTTTTCGAAGAACAAGATCCTCGAGCTCTACGTCAACGAGATCTTCCTCGGGCTCAACTCCTACGGCGTGGCCGCCGCGGCGCTCAACTATTTCGACAAGGCGCTCTACGAGCTGACGCTCAGTGAGGCCGCCTATCTCGCCGCGCTCCCCAAGGGCCCGAACAACTACCATCCGTTCCGCCGCCCCAAGCAGGCCATCGAGCGCCGCAACTGGGTGATCGATCGCATGGTCGAGAATGGCTACGTGACCGCCGAGGAGGCTGCCAAGGCCAAGGACGAGCCGCTCAACGTCAAGCCGCGCACCTCCGGCAGCCAGCTGTTCTCGGCGGAGTATTTTACCGAGGAAGTGCGTCGCCAGCTCGGCAAGCTCTACGGCGAAGCCGAGCTCTATGGCGGCGGCCTCAGCGTCCGCACCACGCTCGACCCGCATCTGCAGGATTACGCGCGCCGCGCCCTGATGGATGGGCTGATCAACTACGACCACGGTGAAGGTTTCCGCGGTCCCATCGCCAGCGTCGACATCAGCTCGGACTGGGGCGTCGCGGTCAACGCCGTCAAGCCGCTCAGCGACGTGCCGGAATGGACCCTCGCCGTGGTGCTGGAGATGGGCGACAACGCAGGCCGCATCGGCATTCGTCCCGCCACCGATATCGAGGGCAAGGTCTCGGCCGAACGCGTCACCGGCACGATTGCCGGCCCAGACATCAAGTGGGTGAGCAAGAAGCTCGGCTCGCTGCTCAAGCCCGGCGACGTGATTTATGTGTCCAGGCTCGCCGACCGCGAAGGCGCCTATACGCTGGAGCAGGTGCCCGAACTGGAAGGCGCGCTCGTCGCCATGGATCCGCGCACCGGTCGCGTGCTGGCCATGGTCGGCGGCTTCTCCTACGCCGAGTCCGAGTTCAACCGCGCCACCCAGGCGATGCGCCAGCCCGGCTCCTCGTTCAAGCCGATCGTCTATTCGGCGGCGCTCGACAACGGCTACACCCCGGCCTCGGTGGTGCTCGACGCCCCGATCGAGATCGTCAACGGCGACGGCTCGGTCTGGCGGCCGGAGAACTACGCCCAGGAATTCTATGGTCCGCAGACGCTGCGCCGCGGCATCGAGCGCTCGCGTAACGTCATGACGGTGCGCCTCGCCAAGGATCTCGGCATGCCGCTGATCTCGGACTACGCCAAGATGTTCGGCATCTATGACGAGCTGAACCCGGTGCTGGCCATGGCGCTCGGCGCCGGCGAGACCACTGATATGCGGATGACCGCGGCCTACGCCACCATCGCCAATGGCGGCCGCCGGATCGTCCCGACACTGATCGACCGGATCCAGGACCGCTACGGCAAGACCATCTACCGTCACGACGAGCGCGTCTGCGACGGCTGCGCCGCCGAGACCTGGAACCAGCAGGGCGAGCCGCTGATCATCGACAATCGCGAGCAGGTGCTCGACCCGATGACCGCCTACCAGATCACCTCGATGATGGAAGGCGTGGTGCAGCGCGGCACCGGCACCGGCGCCAAGAGCCTCGGCCGTCCGGTCGCCGGCAAGACCGGCACCTCGAACGACTACAAGGACGCCTGGTTCATCGGCTTCACCCCGGAACTGGCGGTCGGCGTCTATGTCGGCTTCGATACGCCGCGAAACATGGGCCGCCAGTCGACCGGCGGCGAAATGGCCGTGCCGATCTTCACCGAGTTCGTCTCCAAGGCCCTGAAGGGCAAGCCGCCAACCCCATTCAACATGCCCGGCGGCATGGCGCAGGTGTGGATCGACCCGGGCACCGGCGTGAAGGCCAATGGCGGCGACCAGGCCATCTACGAGGCGTTCAAGCCGGGTACCGGCCCGAACCTCGTGACCTCGGTGATCGGCGTCGACTCCAACGCCTTCCAGGCCATCCAGGCTGGGCAGGATCCGGCTGCCACCGACATGACTTTGGGCCGCGGCGGGCTGTTCTAGCCCGATGATCGTCGGCTATCCCGATCCGCGGCTCACCCGCAAGGCCGAGCCGCGGCCGCTCGATGACAGCCTCAGGGCCATCGGCTACCGCCTGCTCGAGGCGACCCGCGCCGCCAATGCCTTCGGCCTTGCCGCCGTCCATGTCGGCGCCGTGGCGCCGGTCGTGGTGATCAGTGCCGACGAGGATCCGGCAAAGCGCGACTACCTGGTGCTCTACAATCCCCAGATCGTCTCGACCGACGGTCCCAGCATTCCCGGCCCCGAAGGCTCGGTGTCGATGCCCGGCGTCGAGGTAGAGATCATTCGCCCCTACGCCGCCCAGATCGCCTGGCACGACGAAGCCGGCGCCCGCCAGCAACGCCGCTTCGAAGGCCTTCCGGCCCGCATCGCCCAGCACGAGATCGACCAGGTCAATGGCACCTTCTTCCTCGAACGCCTGTCCCGCCTGAAGCGCGACATGGTGCTCAAGAAGTGGAAGAAGCGCGCCGGGGAGTAGCGAGACTTGACCGGCCTGGGGTTCTCGGCTTGATGGGATTTGGACCGCGGGGGGCTGCGGAGGCCTGATGCACACTATCGTCGACTATGTGCGCGTGCTGCGCCAATACCGCAAAGAGGTCGGGCGCTATCCCAACCTGCTGCGGCCAGCTCGCTTTACCGAGAAGGTCCAGATCGCCAAGCTCCGCTGGCGCTCGCCTCGCATGGTTGCGCTCGCTGACAAGGTGGCCGTCAAGCCGATCGTCGCCGACCAGCTGGGCGCCGAATGGATCACCCCGACGCTCTATGCCGGTCGCGTCCTGCCACCACGCGACGAGCGCAACTGGCCGATGCCCTACGTCATCAAGGCAAACGACTGGAGCGGTGGCAACGTCTTCGTCACTGGCCCGGAAGCACCGGATTGGGATGCCATTGAAAAGGAGGTCGAGTATTGGCGCACCCGGACCTTCGGCCGCTCCATGGGCGAGTGGGTCTATCGCGCCATCCCGCACCAGGTGCTGGTCGAGCCCTATATCGGTGGCGCGGAGCCGCCGGTGGATTACAAGCTCCACGTCTTCGATGGCCGGGTCGAGCTCGTCTCGGTGAACTGGGACTACTTTTCCGAGCTCAAGCGGGCCAACTACGATCGGGACTGGAACCGGGTACCCTTCGTAATGTCGAACGAAGCGCCGCCCTATTACGGCCCCGGCATCCCGCCGCGGCCCGAGAGCTATTCCGAAATGATCCGGGCCGCCGAACGGCTGTCGGCCGGCTTCCCCTTCGCCCGCATCGATTTCTACGAGATCGGCGGTCGCCCGCGCTTCGGCGAAGTGACCTTTTATCCCAGCTCTGGGTTCATCAATCTGCCGGACGAATACGATTTCAAGTACGGCGCCATGTGGCCGGACGTGCTGCCGGCGTGAAGCATCGATGTCGGGGGTGGTGCCGGCAGCAAGAATCGAACTCGCGACCCACTGATTACAAATCAGTTGCTCTACCAACTGAGCTATGCCGGCCCGACGCGGTCGATATCATTGGCCGCTGGATGGCGCAAGGCGCGCCGCAGCATGCCGTGGCGGGCGGCGACGGCTTGTCTTAGATGTGGCATCCTCGCTGTGCAAATATCCGGCTGGCTGGTGATTCACTGGCGAAGGAGACGCCGTGGGAGGCGAACGAAGCGCATCGGTTCCGGCCCGCATCCTGCCGCGGCACGCCGCCTTCCTTTGGGGCGTCGGCGTCGGGCTGGCGGTGCTTGTCGTGTGCCTGCTGCTGTCGCCCAAATATGCGGTCGCCGTCGCCGCCAATGCGATGTTCGTTACCTACCTGCTGCTCGTCCGCATCGAGTTCCCGTGCCTCACTGCCGAATTCCTGCAGCAGCGCCCCGATGACGCCGATTCCCCGGTGGTGGCGATCTTTCTCGTCACCATCATGGTGGCGGTCGTGGCGATGATCTTCCTGTTCCTCGCGCTCAATGGTGGGGCAGGGCACACCGATCCGCTCGAGATCACGGTCAGCGTCGTTTCCGTGGTGCTCGGCTGGTTCACCGTGCACACCATGGCGGCGCTGCACTACGCGCACGAGTATTATCGCGATGACCCGGACGGAGAGGGCAAGGTGCTCGCCGGCCTGGCGTTCCCGGGCCATGAGCTGCCGGATGGGGCGGCGTTCCTCTATTTCTCCTATGTACTCGGGATGACCGCGCAGGTGGCCGATGTCGCGGTGACGTCGCGGGCCATGCGGCGGCTGGTGACCCTGCACGGCGTCGTCTCGTTCTTTTTCAACACGGTCATTGTCGCGGCGACGGTCAACGTCGTCGTGGCGATCGCCGGCAAATAAGGCTGGGCGCCTCTGGCGGCTCAGGCAAACAGGTCACGCGCGGCGGGCAGCTGTCTCGGGCGCCAAAACTTCGAAGAGGAAACTGACGATGAAACGAACCCACCTTCTGGCCCTGCCGGTCGCCCTGTCATTGGGCCTGCTGCTCGCCGCCTGCGACAACAATTCGGCACCGCCGCCGGCCAAGCCGGCCGCTGAGGCGCCTGCCGCACCGGCGGCCACCGCTGACGCCGACAAGGCTGCAGCGGAGCAGAAGGCTGCCGAAGAAAAGGCGGCTGCGGACAAGGCAGCTGCGGACAAGGCCGCTGCGGACAAGGCGGCGGCAGATAAGGCAGCTGCAGATAAGGCAGCTGCAGATAAGGCAGCTGCAGATAAGGCCGCTGCAGATAAGGCAGCTGCAGATAAGGCAGCTGCAGATAAGGCAGCTGCAGATAAGGCGGCTGCAGATAAGGCGGCCGCAGACAAGGCAGCCGCAGACAAGGCAGCCGCAGACAAGGCAGCCGCAGATAAGGCGGCTGCAGACAAGGCGGCTGCAGATAAGGCGGCTGCAGATAAGGCGGCTGCAGATAAGGCTGCCGCAGACAAGGCTGCCGCAGACAAGGCGGCTGCAGATAAGGCGGCTGCAGATAAGGCGGCTGCAGATAAGGCTGCCGCAGATAAGGCAGCCGCAGATAAGGCAGCTGCGGACAAGGCAGCAGCAGACAAGAAGGCTGCCGAGGCAGCCACGGCCGCCAAGGCGGAAGCGGACAAGCAAGCGACGGTTGCTGCGGCCGCCGCCAAGGGCAAGGCTGACGCCGAGGCGGCTGTTGCGGCCGCCGCCGAAGCCGCTCCGGCAGCGGCCTCCGCTGAAGCCAAGGGTGCAGCAGACGCTGCTGCTGCCGTTGCAGCTGCTGAAGCTGCTCCCGCAGCCGCAGCGACGCCGGCCGAGAGCAAGGGTGCGGCCGACGCCGCCGCTGCCGTTGCAGCGGCCGAGGCCCCGGTGATGACCACCCCGGCCATGGGCATCCTGCCGGCCGATGGCCTGAAGCCGGATACCCGGCTGGCCGCCAATGCCGACCGCAGCCAGATCGGCTACCTCGGCGTCTGGGCGCCGAACTTCGATGCCTGCGGCACCGTCGATCAGGCTGGCGGCACTGGCTACGTGGTGATCACCAAGATCAGCGTGCGGCAGGGCAGCGAGATCACGCTGGTCGATGCCGTTCCGGCGACCAACGGCAAGGTGAGCCTCAAGGCCGGGGACAAGACGATCGAGATCGCCCAGGCCGGGACCGACGTGCTGAACGTGAATGGAACCGATCTGGTGCGCTGCACCACGCCATAATGGGTTCTGGGGTCGCGGGGGTTACTCCGCGGCCCTCTTACTGAGCCTGGCGGCCGGCGGTTACCGCGAACAGCGCGATCGCCGCCGCGTTCGAGACGTTGAGCGATTTGATCGGCCCGGGCATATCGAGCCGCACCATCTCGTCGCAGAGCTCGCGCGTCCGCTGCCTGAGGCCTTTGCCTTCGGCGCCGAGGACGATCGCCATCGGCGCATCGTCGGTGCGTGGGCGGATCGGGGCAGGGGCTTCCGAATCAAAGCCGATCACCGTCAGGCCCCGCTCTTTCAGCTTCTCGATGGCGTCGCCGAGGTTACGCACCTCGATCATCGGCACCATGTCGAGCGCGCCGGAAGCGGCCTTGGCCATCACCCCGGTTTCGCGCGGCGAATGCCGCGCCGTGGTGACCACCGCGTCGGCGCCGAAGGCGCAGGCGGTGCGCAGGATCGCCCCGACATTATGCGGGTCGGTCAACTGGTCGAGGATCACCACCAGCCGGGGATTGGGGACATCGTTGAGCCCGAAGCGGCTGACCGCCTCGACTTCCAGCGCCACACCCTGGTGCACCGCGTCTGCACCGAGCAGCCGATCGAGGTCCTTAGGCGTCGTTTCGGTGAAGCGCATCTCCACCGGACCGGTCTCCCTGAGGCGCATCAGCGCATTGGGCGTGACCAGGAGGTTGCGCCGTTCGCGGAGAGGATTGTCGAGTGCCGCCCGCACTGTATGCAGCCCGTAGAGGTAGACCGGCCCGCTATCCGGGTCGTACTTGGGCTTGGGCGGGAATTTGTTGCGGCTCATGGGGATGCCCTAGCGGTTTTGACCGAGGACAGCAAGGCGGCGAAGCTTCTGTCGCCAGTGGGCAATTGGGTGTTGACAGGCGTTCACCGCCCCGACATAAACCGCCCCGACGACGCGCCCGGGGACGGGCGCCGTTCGTTTCTCCGGCTCTGAATGGAGGGGTGGGAGAGTGGTTAAATCCGGCAGACTGTAAATCTGCTCGCTTAGCGTACACTGGTTCGAATCCAGTCCCCTCCACCACCCCCCAAACATGGCCGGTAGTTTCAGAGCCGACGTTCAGCTTACTCAGCGAGCTCGTCCGGCGTTGGCGCTTCGAACATGCCCATCCACTGTTTGAGCTTGGCCTCCGGGATATGAAAAGTCCCAGCCGGCAGTTCGTTGTTCCGGGCCCTGATGCGCTCCAGCAGCAATTCCTCTGTCGCATCGGCAAAGTGGATCCTGAAGCCGACACCGAGGTCGCGAGCTTTGGCACGCAGTTCGTCCCGCTCGCGCCTGCTCCAGAAGCCGAAGTCGAGGATCACGTTTACGCCAAGCACCAAGGCCCTCGAAGCGGTCTCCCACAGCAGCGCCTCTATTGCCCCGTGCCTGGCGTTGTGGATCGCGAGGTCAGCATCATCGCTATGGTCCTCGACGTCCATTCCGAACAACCGGACATGCCACTCATCGACAGTCAGACGGAGTGCGGCGTAGTCCACCTCAAGCTCCCGCGCCAACGTCGTCTTGCCGCTGCCGGGTAGTCCGACCATCAAGTGAAGAGTTGCCATTGCCTCGTCGGTCCCGGTTGCCTCCAAATATGACGGCACCGTTATCCGAAGCGCAACCGGCCTTCGCCGGTCACCGGAGGTAAAGGCAAAGCCAGTCAGGCATCCCCGTCCGCGCCAGCTTGTTCCATCAGCACCGAACTCGCCGGCGCCTCGAGCGTCCAGGTGATGCGCGACGGGCTTCGGCTGATGCTGGCTCGACCATTGAGCGCGAAGGGCGCTACACGCTCGAGCACCACTGTCCCGAACCCACGCCCGGCGCGCGGCTCAGGCACCAGCGGCTCGTCGAAGCTCTCGTCCCAGGTCAGCGTCAGTTCGGCCGCAGGCTCCCGGCTCACCGACCACGACACCGTGATGGCGCCGCCTGCGCCAGAGAGCACGCCATACTTGGCAGAGTTGGTGCCCAGTTCGTGAAAGGCCATGCCGAGGTTCTGCACGGCATTGGGCGAGATCGAGACGAGGGGCCCCGATATGGTTACCAGGCTCTCGTGCCCGAACGGCGCCAGCTGCGCCTTGACCAGTTCAGCCAGCGTCGAGCCGGTCCATTCCGAGCGCACCAGCAGGTCGTGCGAGGCCGCGAGGCTGGCGATGCGGGTGCGGATCTTGGCCTGGAACTCGTCGATCGACACCGAGCTCAGCCCGGTCTCGCGGATCAGCGACAGAATCACGGCGTACTGGTTCTTCACCCGGTGGTTGATCTCGCGCAACAGCACGCGGATGCGCCGCTCGCTTTCCTTGGTCTGGGTAATGTCCCGCGCGATCTTGGAAGCGCCAACCACCTCGCCGCGTGGGTTACGGATCGGCGACACCGTCAGCGAAACGAACACCGTGCTGCCGTCCTTGCGCAGCCTGACCGTCTCATAGCTCTCGACCCGCTCGTTGGCGCGGATGCGCCGAATGATATCGGTTTCCTCGTTCCGCAGGTGCGGCGGGATCAGCATGAGGATCGACCGGCCGATGGCCTCGTCGGCCGAGTAGCCGAACATCCGCTCGGCGGCCGGGTTCCAGTCCGTGATGATGCTGTTGAGATCCTTGGCGATCACCGCATCGAAGGAAGAATCGATGATCGCGGCAAGCCGCGCCTCAACAATGCGCCCGCCCTCGTCGAGGTTCTCTCGTTCGTCCTGCATATAGTCCCCCAGACACCCGCCATTGAACGGCAAAGTCGCACGTTGGTTCCGAGTGCCCGAGGATTCTTCGTGTCTCGCGGTTATTGGGTCAGCAGGCGGTGCGAGCGCGGTTGCCAGCCGATGAGCCGGGCGGCTTTCGACAGGTCGTGTTCTTCGCCGGTCTCGTCGCCGACGATGAACAGCGCCTCGAACCCGCCTGCCGAGGGCGGGGTGACCGCTTCGATGGCGCCGAGATAGGCATTCGCCATATCCTCCTCATCGAGCGGGTAGACATAACTGCCGTCGCCGGCGCGCTGCGGGTTGCGGCGCTGCGCCAGATAGTCGGCGCGCTTGCGCGGCCCGCTGATCCTCAGCCCGATGATGTTCATGCCGAACCAGTGCGCGAAATAGGCGCAGATCTCCTCACCCAGCCCCTTGCTGAGGCCGTAGACCGAGGGCGAGTCGAGCGGCACCTGGTCCTCGCCGGGGTAGTTCGGCCGGCCGCGATAGTGGACGCTCATCGAGCTGGTGTAGACGCCGCGCTTCACGCCAGCTTCCTGTGCCAGATAAAGGAACAGGTGCAGAGCTTTGGTATTCAAATCATAATTATTGATGATGGTTTCGATGTCCTGGTCGGTGACCATGCCACCCTGGGCGCTGCGCATGGCCAGCCAGATGAAGCCATCGACGCCCTGGAGCGCCTGGCGGATCGCCTCGGGGTCGAGTACCGAGCCCGCCACATGCTCGACCTCCGGGTCGGTGGATGCGGCGAGGTCGAGCACCCGCAGGGTGTGCCTCGCCTTGAGATAGGGGGTGATCAGCTGGCCGACATGGCCGGCCCCACCGACGAGCAGCAGCTTCATCGTGCTGCCTCCGGCTTGTCACCGACATCGAGAATGCGGATGCCGCCCTCCCTGGCGATCCGATGGAACAGGGCACCGACATCGGACAGCTCCTCGCTCGAGTTGCCCTCGGCGATCAGCGGATAGTCCGCGTCGAGCGCCTCGAGCCGGGTGAACAGCGTCGGAAAGTCCATAACACCCTTGCCGGGGCAGCCGTCCTGCAGGTGGATCGCCAGCCGGTTCTCCACCCAGATGTCCTTGGCGTGAGCGCTGCAGATGTGGCGGCCGAGCAGGTCGAAATGCGCGTTCAAGGCGCCCCCGGTGTCGTAGATCGTTTCGAGCGTGATCCAGTTGGCGGAATCGTAGTCGCAGCGCACCCATGGCGAATCTACCGCATCGAGGATGCGGGCCGCGATCTCTGGGGTGCGCGGCGTGACCAACGAGTGCGATTCGAGGCTGAGGAACACGCCGGCATCTTCCGCCGCCTTGGCGCACTCCCTGAGCGAGCGGATCAACTGCTCCTCGGCCCTGGCGGTCCAGTTGTCGGGATGCGGGAACCATGGCCCGGCAGGGTTCATCGAGCCGGGGCCGGTGTCGATGCCGCGCGCCCCCATCCAGCCGGCGAGCTGCAGCGCCGCCTGCACCACGCGCACCGATTGCCCCCGCGCCGTCTCGTCCGAGGTGACGAGGTTCTGCCAGTACCCGGTGGTCTGAAACAGCGCCACGCCCTCGTCGGCGAGCAGCGCCTTCAGCCGCGCGGCATCCTCGCGCCGCGTGCTCAGCGGGTCGTTGTCGCGAAAGCGCGTGAAGATGCCGGAAAAGCCCGCATCGCGGACCCGTCGGCACATTTCAGGGGAAAGATCATTCATGTCCGCGGGCAAAAAACACCCGCTCATACCAAGCCGCATCGTCGTCCTCCTCGAGACGCGGCATCCATCCGGCGCTGAGGCCCGGAGTCAATTATACGTTCGCCTCCACTGGGGCAGGGTTCGGCCGGCAAGCAGGGCTATTCGCACCAGTTCGGCGCCTCCGGTGTCCTTGCCCGCGCCAGTCCCTCGGCGATCAGCTGTGCACCCAGCGACTGCCCATCCCGCGACACCTCCGCCAACTCCGAGCCGTCGGGATCCCCGATCTCGAACGGTGCGGTATTCAGCAGGTCACGCAACCGCAACGCCGAACGCCACGACAGTTGGCTCGCATTGGGGCATGCCGAGGTGTAGCGCCCCGGGGTGACGGCGTCGGCAAGGCGGACGAGCTTGCCGCGCAGATAGAAGCTGTCGCCGGACCACACACAGGTCTGGTGGGGCAGGGCCTCACACAGCATGAACCCGGCGTCCTCGGCATGAGCCGGAAGAGGGGCCGCCAGCAGCGGCAGCATCAACAGGGCAATCGCGGCGCGCATGCCCCACGCTGACTCCGATCCGGCCCGTGGGCAACGCACAATAGTGGGATCGAAGAGACTTGCCAGCATCGCGCCTCAGCCACTAAGAAGCGCTGGCGCTTCGGCGCGGGTGTAGCTCAATGGTAGAGCAGAAGCCTTCCAAGCTTATGACGAGGGTTCGATTCCCTTCACCCGCTCCAACGCTCGCCCCGCGGATACGAACCCTCGTTTTATCGCTGGTCGGAGCCGCAGGCGGCTCCTTCGTGGTTCGATCCCCTTCACCCGCTCCAACGCTCGCTCCGCGGATACGAACCCTCGTTTTGTCGCTGGTCGGAGCCGCAGGCGGCTCCTTCGTGGTTCGATTCCCTTCACCCGCTCCAGCTCGACTTCCCCTCAGCTAATCGGCTTACTTGCTTCTTCGACCACCCAGTCGCGGAAGGCCTTGATCTTGGGCACGTTGCGGCGCCCCTCGGGGTAGGCCAGCCAGTAGCTCGTGCCGACATCGATGATCCGTTCGAACGGCTGGATCAGCCGGCCCTCAGCCAGCTCGCGCTGGAAATACTCCGGGGTGAGCAGGGTGACGCCCTGGCCGGCGATCGCCGCGATGGCGTCGAAGGTCTGCATGTTCATCGACGGCGTCTTCTGCTGCTTCAGCACGTCATGCGGCAGGCCATAGGCGTCGAGCCAGCGGATCCACCACGGGTCGTCGGAATCCAGCAACGGCAGCTTCAATATATCGGCTGGCTCACGGACCCCGCCGATCGTTGCAGCCAGCGCCGGCGACAGCATCGGGGTGAACCGTACGTCGATCAGCCTGACAGCGCTGAGCCCGGGCCACTTGCCCCGGCCGGCGCGCACCACGACGTCGGTTTGCTCCCGGCCAAAATCCACCAGCCGGTCGGTGGTCTCGAGCCGTACCGCGATCTCCGGGTGCCGGAGCTGGAAGATGCCAAGCCGTGGCGCCAGCCATTGCGCCGCGAACGTGTGCATGGTGTTGACAATCAGCGTGCCATGCTCGCGTGCGCCGAAATCGATGAAGGCTTCGCGCAGGATCTCGAACGACCGGCTCACCTCCGGCGCCAGCCGCTCGCCGGCCTCGGTCAGCGCCACCTCGCGCGGTCGCCTGAGGAACAGCGGCGAGCCCACCCTCTCCTCCAGCAGCTTGATCTGATAGCTCACCGCAGCCTGCGTCATCCCCAGTTCCTGGGCGGCGCGGGTGAAGCTCAGGTGCCGGGCCGCCGCCTCGAAGACGCGGATCGCGGCGAGTGGGGGTAGGTGATCAGACATAAGGCCTCCTTATGCATGATACTCGAGCTTTGGTTGGAAATCAAAGCTCTGGAGGCGCATCTTCTGTTCAGACGCATCAAACTGACGGAGACGGAAATGCTCTACCAGGCCCCAAAGTCCCGCGCTGCCCGGCTGTTCGGCTGGGTGAAGCACGCCATCATCCCGCGCCGCGCCCATCCCGTGGCCGATATCCGCGAGCTGAGCTCCTACCTCCGCGCCGATATCGGCGCCGCCGACCAGGACTATCCTTTTCACCACCCGTGACGAGTTGCTGCGCTTTCGCGGCGGCGCATGAGAAAGGCCCGGCAGTGCTGCCGGGCCTTCAATATGTCGGGGCGTTTCCCCGGACGGCAGTGCCGCCGGGGGATCAGCAGTCGAGCAGGTGGCCCGAGCCCTTCGGAGCGGCGGTGCAGGTCCACAGCGTCGGCAGCTTGAGCGTAGTCGCAGTGGTCTCGGTCGCGGCGGCAACGGCTTTCGGCGTCGCCTTCAGCATTTCGGCGCCTTTCTCCCAGCATTCCTTCTTCAGGGCTGGGAAGATCAGGCAGTTCACTTCGGAATCCGTGAGCGCCGGAGCGGCAGCGGCAGGCAGGACGGGCACGGCGAAACCGGACGCGACGAACGCGGCAACGAGAACGAGTCTCTTCATCTATTTCCCCTGGTTACCTTCGAAGCGCGACCCCAAGCCGCGCGGCACGGAGCCTAATCCCGCGCCACAGCGGCGCGCAATCATTACGGCAAGGTTGCCCCCTTGCCACTTGCGCGGCTCGAGGCTTTTCAGTAGAGGGAGGGCCGCAGGTTTAGGGGTATAGCTCAGTTGGTAGAGCATCGGTCTCCAAAACCGAGGGTCGAGGGTTCAAGTCCTTCTGCCCCTGCCACCTGCCCAGGCGCCTGAACGCGCCAACCAATCCCATATTTCGCCGATTGAAAGTGCACCGCGCCGGCAGGCGTCGGGCCGCTCACAGCATTCCGAGCCACATCGCGACCGGGGTTGCCAGCATCGCGGCGACCAGGGCGGCGAACAGAGCCTTGAGGACGATGGTCTGGAGCATCGTGCCCTCGGGAGAAAGACAGCGGGCGCGACACGAGTTGCCACCAGAGTCAGCGGCCCGCTGCTTCCTCCCGAAGGCCTCACTCTAGGTCGGCTGCGAAAGGCGCGCATTTAACAAAGACATCCCGGAGCGGGCGCGATCAACTCTCGCGGGGACGGGCCCTCGGTGCATGGCGATGCCTTGCGGGCGCCGCCGATCTATCCCAAGAAGGTGCGGGGCTTGGGGATATGACGACATGAAGGTGACGCTCGACCTCGACGATCTCGTCCGCCGCGGAGAACTCACCCAGGCGGAGGCCGATCGACTCAAGGGCTTTGCCAAAGCCGACACTGGCGCGCTCGGCACCAATATCCTGCTGTCGTTCGGCGCCAGCGCCATCGTCATCGGGCTTGGCGCGCTGTTCCCGACCGCCGAGACCGCCATCGTGCTCGGCGGCTTGCTGCTGGCTTTGGGGCTGGTGCTCAGATTCGCCGGCATCGAGCGCTGGACGCTGTTCGGCCAGGTCTGCGTCACCATCGGCGCCCTTGCTCTCTCGGGCGGCATCTCGCTCCTCGCCCAGGGATCGGTGCCGATCAATCTCGCTATTGGAGCAGGGCTGGCAGTGGCGGCGGTGGCGGCGCGCTCGGGGCTGCTGGCGGCGCTGTCGGTGATCATGCTGACGGCGACGGTTGGCGGGGCAACCGCCTACAATGGTAGTTTCTTCTGGCAACCAGCGCTGACCATCGGCATCCTCGCCGCGCTGACGCTTGGGCTCTATCTGCTCTCGCTGCGGCTGCCGCCGGACTATGAGCGGCTGGCAATCATCGCGGCGCGCGTTGCCATCCTGATGCTGAACTTCGGCTTCCTCATCGGCTCGCTGTTCGGCGACGACGCGCTGAACCTGCCGCCGCTGGCCTTCAGCGTCGCCTGGGCCCTGGTGCTCATCGTCACCGGCTTCTGGGCGATCCGCGCCAACCGCCGCTGGGTGGTCAATGCCGCCGCCGTGTTCGGGGCCATCCACTTCTTCATCCAGTGGTTCGCAACCCTGGGGCCGTCACCAATCTCCATCATCGGTGGCGGGTTGCTGCTGGTCGGCTTTGGCTTTGCCATCCGGTGGTTCAACCGCATGCCGAGCATGAAGCCGGCATCGGAGGGGTCTGTGACCATCCCCGAGTCCGTTGCCGGCCCGGGTGGAGCGGCTTGACCGCCTCGGTGCGGCGCGCCGAATTCGGTAGGTGAGTGTCGGACGAGGGCGTAGAGTGCCCCGGCGCACAAACGCGCCACCAGCGAAAGCGACACCCCGATATGCCTGTGGATCATCCCGACACCGCGCCCGTCGCGGGTCGTCGCATGCCCAGTCGCACCCTCACCGTGGCGCTGAGCTTCTTCATCACACTCGGCGCGCTGTTCGTGTTGGCGCCGCTGCTGCGCTTCGGCACGAGTTTCGGCTGACGGAGACCGACGCCATGCCGCGCAGGCGCGAAACTGCGGCCGACCCCGCTTCGGGCGTCGGCGAAGAAGACCTGTCCCGGCCGTTCGACTACACTGAACCGGCCGATCTCTACTTTCCGGTGCAGGTGGGGCGGAAGGCCGGGCTCGACTATCGTCGTTTCTCCTCTGCAACCCTCGCGCTGCGCTACGCCATGGAGTCGCTGCTGCCCGGCAAGCTGAGCGCGGCGACGCTGGAGGTCGATGGCGAGCGCTATGACAGCGTCGCGATGCGCCGGCTCTATGCCTCGTCGGAGTTTCCGGCGTCGTGAGGCGGCGGCACGTCGATGCCGTCCTCGAGATACTCATGCAGCTTGTTGCGTAACGTGCGGATGCTGATGGCGAGGATGGCGGCGGCGTGGGTACGGTTGCCGTGGGTGGCGCGCAGCGTCGCGAGGATCAGTTCGCGCTCGACATCGGCGGCCTGCAGGCCGACCAGCTGCAGCGTTGCGGTCGGGTCGGGATGAAGGTTGTAGGCGGTTGGCATCCGAGGCCCTCGCACTATTCCATTTCCACCGGCAGGGTGAGGCTGAGATTGAGGGCGGCGAGGAAGGCGAGGATTGCGGCGACGACGACGATGGCCACCGGCAGCCAGTGCCCGAGCCGGGCTCGCGTCATCGCTTGCAGCACTATCCCCATCCCCATCGCCCCAGAATCACGCCGCGGGTCCGTATGCTCCGTGGTAATTGAGGCAAGCTGACGGATGGCTGACAGTAGTCGCAAAAAAGACCGTAGACGCCATGCAGGGCTGCTAAGACGGCACGCTCCGGCAACAAGCAGTACTCAGCATCTCAACTTCCTCGGCGAAGGCAGCGTCTCACCTCTCTGGCGTAGGACCAGCGGGAACAGCTCGCTTCCGCTGCTTTTGCTTTGAGTCCTGCATCCGCCGTGTCGAGGGCGCCCCCGTTAGTCACTGCTCCAGTGGTGACGCAGCGCTCGAAGCGCAAAAGGGGCGTGTCTCCTGGCAGAAGCTTTGACCCATCCAAACGTCGGATCGAAAGCGCGGTGCTGGCCCGTGGTCAGGATGCGGGCCGACAGTCGCCCTGGCGCCCGACATCAGCGTGTCATTTGGGCTTGCAATGGCACAGGCAAGCCATTAGATACCACTTCCCAAGCCGCCCGGGGTGACTCGCGCGGTTCTTCGTTTTTGGCCTGAAGGCCCGACGGAAAGTAGAGCTGATGGCTGCGTTGAACCCCGTGAAATTTCTGCAAGAGGTTCGTCAGGAAGTCGGCAAGGTCACCTGGCCGACCCGCAACGAGACCCTGGTCTCGACGGTGATGGTGCTGGTGATGGTGGTCATCGCGAGCATTTTCTTCCTCGCCGCCGACCAGCTCATTCACTGGATCGTGCAAATGATCCTGTCGATCCGCTAAGCGGCAAACAGACTATTAGGAGCTTCGACGCGGCATGGCCAAGCGCTGGTATATCGTTCAGGCGTACTCGAACTTCGAGCGCAAGGTGGCGGAGGACATCCGCCAGAAGGTTGCGCAGAAGAAGCTTGAAGACCTGTTCGACGACGTGATTGTGCCGACCGAGAAGGTCGTCGAGATGCGTCGCGGCCGCAAGGTTGACGCCGAGCGCAAGTTCTTCCCGGGCTACGTGCTGGTGAAGATGGATATGACCAACGAGGCGTTCCATCTGATCAAGAACACGCCGAAAGTTACCGGCTTCCTCGGTTCGGGCGACAAGCCCATGCCGATCTCTGAGAAGGAAGCCATGGCCATCCTGCAGCAGGTGCAGGAAGGCGTCGAGCATCCCAAGCCGTCGGTCTCGTTCGAGGTTGGCGAACAGGTGCGCGTCTCCGACGGTCCCTTCGCCAGCTTCAACGGCGTGGTGGAAGAAGTCGACGAGGAGCGTTCGCGTCTCAAGGTGGAAGTTTCGATCTTCGGGCGCCCGACGCCCGTCGAACTGGAATACGGGCAGGTCGAAAAGGTCTAGTCCGTTACCGTCGCCGGGAGGCGATGGAAAACCGTGGGAGGGCAGGGCGGTCGCCAACCGCTCGTAAAGCCCGGACCACGGCGTCTCACAGATCCGGTGACGCGGATCACCCGCCCGATCCTGGGCACATATGGAGATTGAACCATGGCAAAGAAAATCACTGGGTACCTGAAGCTTCAGGTCCCGGCCGGCTCGGCGACCCCGTCGCCCCCGATCGGCCCCGCGCTGGGTCAGCGCGGCCTCAACATCATGGAATTCTGCAAGGCCTTCAATGCGAAGACCGCCGAGCAGGAAAAGGGTGCCCCGACCCCGGTCGTGATCACCATCTACGCCGACAAGAGCTTCACTTTCGAGACCAAGCTCCCGCCGGTCACCTACCTGATCAAGAAGGCCGTGAACCTGAAGTCCGGCTCCAAGCTCCCGGGCAAGGAATCTGCTGGCACGATCACGCAGAAGCAGATCCGCGAGATCGCCGAAAAGAAGATGGCCGATCTCAACGCCTATGACGTCGACCAGGCCGCGACGATGATCGCCGGCTCCGCCCGCTCCATGGGCATCCAGGTGGAAGGCTGATCATGAGCAAGCTCGGTAAGCGTACAGACGCCGCCCGCGTGGGCATCGATCGCAAGAAGCTCTACGCGCTCAGCGACGCCGTGAAGATGGTCAAGGAACGCGCCAAGGCGAAGTTCGACGAGACCGTCGAAGTTGCGTTCAACCTGGGTGTCGACCCGCGTCACGCCGACCAGATGGTCCGCGGCGTGGTCAACCTGCCCAACGGCACCGGCAAGACCGTTCGCGTCGCCGTGTTCGCCAAGGACGCCAAGGCCGATGAGGCCCGCAAGGCTGGCGCCGATATCGTTGGCGCCGAAGACCTGGTGGAAATCATCCAGGGCGGCAAGATCGAGTTCGATCGCGTCATCGCGACCCCGGACATGATGCCGCTGGTTGGCCGTCTCGGTAAAATCCTCGGGCCGCGCAACCTGATGCCGAACCCCAAGGTCGGGACCGTGACCCCGGATGTCGCCGGTGCGGTGAAGTCCGCCAAGGGTGGCGCCGTCGAGTTCCGCGTCGAAAAGGCTGGCATCCTGCACGCCGGCGTCGGCAAGGCTTCGTTCTCGGAAGAAGCCCTGCTGCAGAACATCAAGGCGTTCGCCGACGCGATCCAGAAGGCCAAGCCTGCTGGCGCCAAGGGCACCTACGTCAAGCGCGTCGCCGTGTCCTCGACCATGGGCCCCGGCGTCCACGTCGACCCGTCGTCGGTCAACGCGTAAGAAGAATTCCTGGCGGCAGCAATGCCGCCAGGATGCCGATCTTCGGATCGGTGAAGTCCTGTCCGAGACTGCGGGTCTGCTCCTTCGGGAGAGCTAATCCCTACCAGCGACGCGCTTGCGCGCGTCAAAGGAACCCAGCGACGCGTTAGCGCGCGATCAAGGGAACAAGGGGCCCGCATAGATGGGGTGACAACCGGAATTCTTGTCCGGTTCGAACCAGGCCAGTTGCCGCCAAGGGGCATTTCGCCCTCCGACGGTCAGCCGGTTGACAGGCATCAACCGCTGCACTCCAGCCGGAGGGCAGCAATTGGCAAACGGTCCGGGACCTATCTCCGGGCCAAATGTGGAGACTAGCAGTGGAAAGAGCGGAAAAGGCTGAGCTCATCGCCTCGCTCCAGTCGTCGTTCGCGACGGCCGGATCGATCGTTGTTGCCCAGAACGCCGGCTTGACCGTTGCCGACCTGGAAAATCTGCGCAGGCAGATGAAGCAGGCCGGCGGGACGATCAAGGTGGCCAAGAACCGCCTCGCCAAGCTTGCTCTGAAGGAAACCGACAACGCCGATATGTCGGCCCTGTTCTCAGGTCCGACCGTCGTCGCCTTCGCCAAGGATCCCATGATCGCGCCGAAAGTCGCGGCCGCTTTCGCTGACAAGAACCAGAAGTTCGTGGTTCTCGGTGGCGCAATGGGGAAGACCGGGCTCGACGCCAACAACGTCAAGGCGCTCGCCACCATGCCGTCGCTGGACCAGCTTCGCGCCACGCTCGCAGGGATGCTCAAGCAGCCCGGCACGCGTATCGCGTCGGTCCTGCAGGCCCCTGGCGGTGCGGTTGCACGGGTCATCTCGGCGCACGCCGAGAAGAGCAATGCAGCATAGGCAAACTACCCACGTGGGGCCGATCCGGCCCTCCACGGTTCGAACTGAAACATCAAAGAGAGTGAACATAAATGGCTGATCTCGCCAAACTCGTAGACGACCTGTCTGCCCTGACCGTTCTGGAAGCTTCCGAGCTGTCGAAGCTTCTCGAAGAGAAGTGGGGCGTTTCGGCTGCCGCTCCGGTCGCCGTCGCTGCCGGCCCGGCCGCTGCTGCCGCCGCTCCGGTGGAAGAGAAGACTGAATTCGACGTGATCCTCGCTTCGTTCGGCGAGAACAAGATCAACGTCATCAAGGAAGTCCGCGCCATTACCGGCCTCGGCCTCGGCGAAGCCAAGGCACTGGTCGAAGCGGCTCCGAAGGCCGTCAAGGAAGGCGCCAACAAGACCGAAGCCGAAGACATCAAGAAGAAGCTGGAAGCTGCCGGCGCCAAGGTCGAGCTCAAGTAAGGTTGTCTGCGGACAACGATCTCTGGCAGCGCGGCGAATTTGCCGCGCTGCCTTATTTGCGTCGCATTTATGGTATTTGGGACGCGTTCCACCCGCGCGATTGGATGGCCGGGCAGGACAATCAAAATTTCGGAGTTCGGATGGCGCTCATTGGGCGCAGATGAATTCGAGTGCAGTTGCGACGGGGCAGAAGCAGTCCCCGCGCAAACCAGTGCGTAATGACCGGGGCTCCCTCCCTCTCACCGGGCCCTGATGAAAAGAAGCAAGGCCGATGTCCTGATGCCCGACGGCTGATAGTCGGGCCTTTGGACATCTGCCTCCGAGACATCGAGAAATTTGAGGAGCTGGTATGGCTACCACTTTCAACGGCCGCCGCAAGGTACGCAAATCTTTCGGCAGCATTCGCGAAGTCACGGAGATGCCCAATCTGATCGAGGTTCAGAAGGCCTCCTATGATCAGTTCCTGATCGTCGACGAGCCCAAGGGCGGTCGTAACGATGAGGGGCTTCAGTCCGTTTTCCGGTCGGTTTTCCCGATCACCGACTTTTCCAACACTGCCTCCCTCGAGTTCGTGAAATACGAGTTCGAGCAGCCCAAGTATGACGTCGACGAGTGCCGTCAGCGCGACATGACGTTCGCAGCGCCGCTCAAGGTCACGCTTCGCCTGATCGTGTTCGAAGTTGATGAAGAGACCGGCGCCCGCTCCGTCAAGGACATCAAGGAGCAGGACGTCTATATGGGCGACATGCCGTTCATGACCATGAACGGCACTTTCATCGTCAACGGCACCGAGCGCGTCATCGTCTCGCAGATGCACCGTTCGCCCGGCGTGTTCTTCGACCACGACAAGGGCAAGACCCACTCCTCGGGTAAGCTCCTGTTCGCCGCCCGCATTATCCCGTACCGCGGCTCCTGGCTCGACATCGAGTTCGACGCCAAGGACATCGTGTTCGCCCGTATCGACCGTCGCCGCAAGATTCCGGTGACCTCGCTGCTCAAGGCGCTCGGCATGGATGCCGAGGAGATCCTCGACACCTATTACGACACCCTGCAGTTCGAGAAGACCAAGACCGGCTGGCAGAAGCCGTTCGACGCCGACAAGATGAAGAACGCCAAGCCGACGTTCGACCTCATCGACGCCAAGACCGGCGATGTCGTGCACGAAGGTGGCAAGAAGCTCACGCCGCGCCAGACCAAGAAACTCGCCGAGAACGGCCTGACCCACCTCGCGGTGGTGGAAGAGGACCTTTACGGTCAGTTCATCGCGCAGGACCTGGTCAACCTCAAGACCGGTGAGATTTTCGCCGAAGCCGGCGACGAGATCGACGAGAAGCTGCTCAACAAGCTCAAGGACGCCGGCTTCGACGCGCTGCCGATCCTCGATATCGACCATGTCAACGTGGGCGCGTACCTCCGCAACACGCTGGCCGTTGACAAGAACGAGTCCCGCGAGGACGCGCTGTTCGACATTTACCGCGTGATGCGTCCGGGCGAGCCCCCGACCGTCGAGACCGCCGAAGCCATGTTCAAGTCGCTGTTCTTCGACAGCGAGCGCTATGACCTGAGCGCCGTCGGCCGCGTCAAGATGAACATGCGCCTCGACCTCGACGTCGAGGACACCGTCCGGATCCTGCGCAAGGACGATATCGTCGAGGTGGTTCGTACCCTCGTCGACCTGCGCGACGGCAAGGGCGAGATCGACGACATCGACAACCTCGGCAATCGCCGGGTGCGTTCGGTCGGCGAACTGATGGAGAACCACTACCGTCTCGGGCTGCTCCGCATGGAGCGCGCGATCAAGGAGCGCATGTCGTCGGTCGAGATCGACACCGTCATGCCGCAGGACCTGATCAATGCCAAGCCCGCGGCGGCCGCGGTGCGCGAGTTCTTCGGCTCGTCGCAGCTCAGCCAGTTCATGGACCAGACCAATCCGCTGTCGGAAGTCTCGCACAAGCGTCGCCTGTCGGCACTCGGGCCTGGCGGTCTCACCCGTGAGCGCGCCGGCTTCGAAGTCCGTGACGTGCATCCGACCCACTATGGCCGTATCTGCCCGATCGAGACGCCGGAAGGCCCGAACATCGGCCTGATCAACAACCTTGCGACCTACGCCCACGTCAACAAGTACGGCTTCATCGAGACGCCATACCGCAAGATCGTGGACGGCAAGGTGACGGACGACGTCGTCTATTTGTCGGCGATGGAAGAGGCCAAGCACTACGTTGCCCAGGCCAATGCCAAGCTCACCGCCAAGGGTGAGTTCGCCGACGACCTGGTCGTGGCTCGCCACGCCGGCGACAACGGCCTGACGCCGAAAGAGACCATCGACCTGATGGACGTTTCGCCCAAGCAGGTCATCTCGGTCGCCGCCTCGCTGATCCCGTTCCTCGAGAACGACGACGCCAACCGTGCCCTGATGGGCTCGAACATGCAGAAGCAGGCCGTGCCGCTGCTGCGTGCCGAGGCTCCGTTCGTCGGCACCGGCATGGAAAAGATCGTCGCCCGTGACTCGGGCGCCGCGATCGTCGCAAAGCGCAAGGGCATCGTCGACCAGGTGGATGCGACCCGTATCGTTATCCGCGCCACCGAAGAGACCGATGCGTCGAAGTCCGGCGTCGACATCTACAACCTGATGAAGTTCCAGCGGTCGAACCAGTCGACCTGCATCAACCAGCGTCCGCTGGTGGTGGTGGGCGATCACGTCGACGCCGGCGACATCGTTGCCGATGGTCCCTCGACCGACCTGGGCGATCTGGCTCTCGGCCGCAACGTGCTCGTCGCGTTCATGCCGTGGAATGGCTACAACTTCGAAGACTCGATCCTCTTGAGCGAAAAGATCGCCATGCAGGACGTGTTCACCTCGATCCACATCGAGGAATACGAAGTGATGGCCCGCGACACCAAGCTCGGTCCCGAGGAAATCACCCGCGACATTCCGAACGTTTCGGAAGAAGCGCTGAAGAACCTCGACGAAGCCGGTATCGTGCATATCGGTGCGGAAGTCGCTGCCGGCGACATCCTCGTGGGCAAGATCACCCCGAAGGGCGAAAGCCCGATGACGCCGGAAGAAAAGCTCCTCCGCGCCATCTTCGGCGAGAAGGCCTCGGACGTCCGTGACACCTCGCTCCGCGTTCCGCCGGGCGATGCTGGTACTGTCGTTGAAGTGCGCGTGTTCAACCGCCACGGCATCGACAAGGACGAGCGCGCCATGGCTATCGAGCGCGAGGAAATCGAGCGCCTCGCCAAGGACCGTGACGACGAGCAGTCGATCCTCGACCGCAACGTCTATGCGCGCCTGAAGGAAATGCTGTTCGGCAAGACCGCGACCGCTGGCCCCAAGGGCTATGTCAACGGCACCAAGCTGAACGACGCGACCTTCGACGCCCAGCCGCGCTCCAAGTGGTGGCAGTTCGCCCTCGAGGACGACAAGGTCATGGCCGAGATGGAGGCCCTCCACGCCCAGTACGAGGAGAGCCGCAAGCTGCTCGAGCAGCGCTTCATCGACAAGGTCGACAAGCTGCAGCGCGGTGACGAACTTCCGCCGGGCGTGATGAAGATGGTCAAGGTCTTCGTCGCGACCAAGCGCAAGATCCAGCCGGGCGACAAGATGGCCGGCCGTCACGGCAACAAGGGCGTGGTTTCGCGGATCACCCCGATCGAAGACATGCCGTACCTGGAAGACGGTACGCACGTCGACATCGTGCTTAACCCGCTCGGCGTGCCGTCGCGCATGAACGTGGGCCAGATCCTCGAGACGCATCTTGGCTGGGCCGCTCGCGGCCTGGGCAAGAAGATCGACGAGATCATGAAGGCCTACCAGCAGAAGGGCGATATGTCGCCGCTCAAGAAGGAGATCAGCGCCCTCTACGAAGGCGATGAGTACGTCTCCCAGCTTGACGACGACAGCATCCTCCGCCTCGGCGAGCATCTCTCCAAGGGCGTGCCGATTGCCACTCCGGTGTTCGACGGCGCCAAGGAAAGCGACATCGTCGAGCTGCTGACGCGGGCAGGGTTGAGCTCCACTGGTCAGTCCGTCGTCTTCGACGGCCGTACCGGCGAGCAGTTCGACCGCAAGGTGACCGTGGGCTACATCTATATGCTGAAGCTCCACCACCTCGTGGACGACAAGATCCACGCCCGCTCGATCGGCCCGTACTCGCTCGTGACCCAGCAGCCGCTGGGTGGCAAGGCGCAGTTCGGCGGCCAGCGCTTCGGCGAAATGGAGGTGTGGGCGCTCGAAGCGTACGGCGCCGCCTACACGCTGCAGGAAATGCTGACCATCAAGTCGGACGACGTTGCTGGTCGCACCAAGGTCTACGAGGCGATCGTCAGAGGCGACGACACCTTCGAGGCGGGTATCCCCGAGAGCTTCAACGTTCTCGTCAAGGAAATCCGCTCTCTCGGCCTCAATGTCGAGCTGGATACGTTTGAAGGCGACGCGCTGCCCCAGGGCGGCCCTGCCGACAACCAGCTCGCACCTCCTCAGAACGCGGCGGAATAAGGCTGCCGAGTTCAACCCACATTCACTTCGGACGCTTCCCGGCTCGAGCCGCCGGGAAGCTCCGATAAGAGGAGTCTACCGATGAACACTCATCACCACGTCATGGACCCGTTCAACCCGCAGGTCCCGGTTCAGATGTTCGATCAGATGAAGATCAGCATCGCGAGCCCGGAAAAGATCCTGAGCTGGTCCTACGGCGAGATCAAAAAGCCCGAGACCATCAACTACCGTACGTTCAAGCCCGAGCGCGACGGCCTGTTCTGCGCGCGCATCTTCGGGCCTGTGAAGGACTACGAGTGCCTGTGCGGCAAGTACAAGCGCATGAAGTTCAAGGGCGTCATCTGCGAGAAGTGCGGCGTCGAAGTCACCCTGAGCCGCGTCCGTCGCGAGCGCATGGGCCACATCGAGCTCGCCGCCCCGGTTGCCCATATCTGGTTCCTCAAGTCGCTGCCGTCGCGTATCGCGCTGCTGCTCGACATGACGCTGAAGGATATCGAGCGCATCCTGTACTTCGAGCAGTACGTTGTGCTGGACCCCGGCCTGACGCCGTTCGGCGTGAACGAGTTGGTCACCGAGGAGCAGTATATCGACGCCCAGGACCAGTACGGTGCCGACAGCTTCACCGCCAAGATCGGCGCCGAGGCCATCCGCGACCTGCTGCTCTCGCTCGACCTCGAGAAGATCGCCGCGGATCTGCGCGTCGAGATCGCCGAGGCGACCACTGAGCTCAAGCCCAAGAAGCTGGCCAAGCGCCTGAAGATCGTCGAGCAGTTCATCGTCTCGGGCAACAAGCCCGAGTGGATGATCATGACCGTCATCCCGGTCATTCCGCCCGAGCTCCGCCCGCTCGTCCCGCTGGACGGCGGCCGCTTCGCCACGTCCGATCTCAACGACCTCTATCGTCGTGTGATCAACCGCAATAACCGCCTGAAGCGCCTGATCGAACTGCGCGCTCCCGACATCATCATCCGCAACGAGAAGCGCATGCTTCAGGAAGCGGTCGATGCGCTGTTCGACAACGGCCGCCGTGGCCGCACCATCACCGGTGCGAACAAGCGTCCGCTGAAGTCGCTTTCCGACATGCTCAAGGGCAAGCAGGGCCGGTTCCGTCAGAACCTGCTCGGCAAGCGCGTCGACTATTCCGGCCGCTCGGTGATCACCGTTGGTCCGGAGCTGAAGCTCCACCAGTGCGGCCTGCCCAAGAAGATGGCGCTCGAACTCTTCAAGCCCTTCATCTACTCGCGCCTTGAGGCCAAGGGTCTCTCGTCGACGGTGAAGCAGGCCAAGAAGCTCGTCGAGAAGGAGAAGCCCGAGGTCTGGGATATCCTCGATGAAGTGATCCGCGAGCACCCGGTTCTGCTGAACCGTGCTCCGACGCTTCACCGTCTGGGCATCCAGGCGTTCGAGCCGCACCTGATCGAAGGCAAGGCAATCCAGCTGCATCCGCTCGTCTGCGCGGCGTTCAACGCCGACTTCGACGGCGACCAGATGGCCGTGCACGTGCCGCTCTCGCTCGAGGCGCAGCTCGAAGCCCGCGTGCTGATGATGTCGACCAACAACATCCTGCACCCGGCCAACGGCCAGCCGATCATCGTGCCGAGCCAGGACATCGTCCTGGGCCTCTACCACCTCTCCCTGATGAACGAGGGTGAGCCGGGGCAGGGCATGGCGTTCTCGGACATGGGCGAGCTGGAGCACGCGCTGGCGTCCGGCGTCGTGACCATGCACACCAAGATCAAGGGACGTGTCGACGTCTATGACCTGGAAGGCAATCGCACGACCGAGATCGTCGAGACGACGCCGGGCCGTATGCTGCTGGGCAAGCTCCTGCCCAAGCATCCGGCGGTGCCGTATGCCACGGCCAACCAGCTGATGACCAAGAAGATGATCTCCAAGATGATCGACACCGTATATCGCGGTTGCGGTCAGAAGGAGACGGTCATCTTCTGCGACCGCATCATGGATATGGGGTTCAAGCACGCTGCCCGCGCCGGCATCTCGTTCGGCAAGGACGACATGGTGATCCCGGCCTCGAAGTACAAAATCGTCGAGGACACCCGTAAGCAGGTCGAAGAGTTCGAACAGCAGTACAATGACGGCCTGATCACTCAGGGCGAAAAGTACAACAAGGTGGTCGACGCCTGGGCCAAGTGCGGTGACAAGGTCGCCGAGGAAATGATGAAGGGCATTGCTGCCGTTCAGTTCGACAAGGAGACGGGTCGTCAGAAGCCGATCAACTCGGTTTACATGATGAGCCACTCGGGCGCCCGCGGTTCGCCGGCGCAGATGAAGCAGCTCGCCGGTATGCGCGGCCTGATGGCGCGTCCCGACGGCTCGATCATCGAGACCCCGATCACGGCCAACTTCAAGGAAGGCCTGAACGTTCTCGAGTACTTCAACTCGACCCACGGTGCTCGTAAGGGCCTCGCGGACACCGCGCTGAAGACCGCGAACTCGGGTTACCTGACCCGTCGTCTCGTCGACGTGGCGCAGGACTCGATCATCACCGAGCTCGACTGCGGCACCGAACGCGGCCTCACCATGGAGCCGATCGTCGATGCCGGCCAGGTCGTGGCCTCGCTGGGCCAGCGCATTCTCGGCCGCACCACTGCTGACGATGTGGTGAATCCGGAGAACGGCGACGTCATCGTCGTGAAGGGCACGCTGCTCACCGAAAAGGACGTGGAGCTCATCGAGAGCTACAAGGTCCAGTCGATGCGCATCCGTTCGCCGCTGACTTGCGATCTCCGCCAGGGCTGCTGCGCCGCCTGCTATGGTCGCGACCTCGCTCGCGGCACGCCGGTCAACATCGGTGAAGCTGTCGGCGTTATCGCCGCCCAGTCGATCGGTGAGCCCGGCACCCAGCTGACCATGCGTACGTTCCACATCGGTGGCACCGCGCAGGTGGTCGACTCGTCCTATCTCGAGGCTGGTGCCGAGGGTAAGGTCGAGATCCGCAACCGCAACGTCGCCAAGGTCGAAGGCGGCCAACTGGTCGCCATGGGCCGTAACGTGACCATCGCCATCCTCGATCCCGAGGGCAAGGACCGCGCCACGCACCGCGTGACGTACGGCGCCAAGCTCCGTGTCGATGACGGCGCCGAGGTCAAGCGCGGCCAGCGTATCGCCGAATGGGATCCCTACACCCGTCCGGTGCTGGCCGAAGTCGACGGCGAAGTCGGCTTCGAGGATCTGGTCGACGGTGCTTCGGTGACGGAAAACACCGACGAGACCACCGGCTTCACCAAGCGTGTCGTGGCTGACTGGCGCACCAGCCAGCGCAGCGACGGCCTGAAGCCGGCCATCACGATCAAGCGTGGCGACGCCGTCGTCAAACTGGATCGCGGCGGCGAGGCCCGGTACCTGCTCTCGGTCGACGCGGTCATCGCGGTCGAGCCGGGCGAGAAGGTATCGCCGGGTGACGTTCTGGCTCGTATTCCGCTGGAAAGCGCCAAGACCAAGGACATCACCGGCGGTCTGCCGCGGGTGGCCGAACTGTTCGAGGCCCGTCGTCCCAAGGATCACGCGATCATCGCGGAGATCACCGGCACGATCAAATTCGGTCGCGACTACAAGAACAAGCGCCGGATCATCATCGAGGCGTCGGAAGAGGGCGCTGAGGCTGTCGAGTACCTGATCCCGAAGGGCAAGCCGTTCCATCTGCAGGAAGGCGACACCATCGAGAAGGGTGAGTACATCCTCGACGGCAACCCGGCACCGCACGACATCCTGGCGATCAAGGGCGTGGAAGAGCTTGCTCGTTACCTCGTCAACGAGATCCAGGAGGTCTACCGGCTGCAGGGCGTGCTGATCAACGACAAGCACATCGAGGTGATCGTTCGCCAGATGCTGCAGAAGGTCGAGATCGTGAACCCGGGTGACTCTGGCATGCTCAAGGACGAGCAACTCGACAAGCTGGACTTCGACGAGCTGAACGACCAGCTGGTTGCCGACGGCAAGAAGCCGGCGACGGCCAATCCGGTGCTGCTCGGTATCACCAAGGCGTCGCTGCAGACCCGCTCGTTCGTGTCGGCCGCGTCCTTCCAGGAAACCACCCGCGTCCTCACCGAAGCGGCAGTTTCCGGCAAGGCCGACCTGCTCGAAGGTCTCAAGGAGAACGTCATCGTCGGCCGCCTGATCCCGGCCGGTACCGGTGCGGGCATCTCGAAGGCCAAGGCGATCGCCACCCGCCGCGACGACATGATCCTCGACGAGCGCCGCCGCCAGGCCGAGACCGCCGCCATCCCGGCGCCGACCCCGACCCCGGTGGAGCCGGCCGAGTAATCGGCAGGACATCGCAGAAGTTCGAAAGGGCCCTCCGGGGCCCTTTCTTTTTGCTCAGTTTCCTCCGCAGGTCGCGCTTACGCCAGGTCGCGCGAGGATCAGGAGGTCGTCAGGCTTTCCTAACGGCAGGTAGCGGCCGACCTCGAAAACCCTCAGGTCCGTCGGGCCGTAATAGAACAGGATGTCGGTGTTGTTGGAGCTTCGGTAGCCAGACAGACGCTCAAGAGTGCACCGCATCTCGAAGTCCCGGGTCTCGATGGATGGAAAATCACGGACGCCCACCGAGAAGTATCCAGTGGCGTCGTAGCCGACGACGTTGAAAACTTCGTAACGGCGCGACTCTCCTCCACTATCCTGAAGCGCCTTGAGATCCTCGAAGCCATCGAAGGCCGCGAGCGAGGGATCGACGCCCACCTTCGTCGCCAGAGACCATGGAAACCCAAGTTCATCGAGGCGATGAACGAACTCGTCGCGGGTGAGGTGCGGGCCCGACATTGAACCCAGTGCTGCATCGGTCGTTGCGGTGATCGCCAGTACCAACAACAGCATCTTGGCTAGGGTCAGCATCGTGGTCCTCCAAGCCGCACTATGGCCAGCGGTCAGTTTCCACGCAATGACCGTCGTTTCCGGCTGGCTGCCCCTCAGCCGATAGACCATACCCCCTTCCTCTTGACTGAACCTGGTGTCATCCAAGCGTCATCCGTCGGGCCGTAAGGGTCGACTGGAATAGAGGGGACATCTGATGAGTGCTGAAGTCTGGGGCAGGGTGGACGACTACATCGTCGATCGACTGGTTGACGAGGACGCGGCGCTGGCCGATGCGCTGAAAGCCAACGCCGCAGGTGGGCTGCGGCCGATCGATGTGTCGGCGGCGCAGGGCAAGTTCCTCCACCTGCTGGTGCGGATGAGTGGCGCGCGGCGCATCCTCGAAATCGGCACGCTCGGTGCCTACTCGACCATCTGGATGGGCAAGGCCCTGCCGGCGGGCGGTTCGATCGTCACATTGGAATACGAGCCGCACCATGCCGAGGTGGCGCGCCGCAACATTGCGCGGGCGGGGTTCTCTGGTCGGATCGAGGTCCGCGTCGGCGCTGCTGCAGAGACGCTGCCGGTGCTGGCGGCCGAACAGCCCGAGCCGTTCGACTTCGTCTTCATCGACGCCGATAAGCCGAGCAACACCGTCTACCTCGACTGGGCCATCAAGCTCGGCCGCCCCGGTACGGTGATCGTGCTCGATAACGTGGTGCGGGATGGCGAGGTGGCCAATGCCGAAAGCCGCGACCCCAACGTGCTGGGCAGCCGCGGCGCCTTTGAGCTGATCGCAGCGAACCCGCGGCTCTCGGCCACGGCGCTGCAGACCGTTGGCGCCAAGGGCTATGACGGCTTTGCGGTGATGATCCTCGACTGAGCGCGAAGACCGTGGGGCTCAGGGGCTCGGCTTGTAGCCGACATACTCTGTGTACTGCTCGAGCAGCACCGACCACACCCCGAACGCCGCATCGAGGTTCTCTCGCGTGACGCCATACTCGAGGTTCACGTCATACTCGATTGCCGCATCGAGGTCGGCGTCGAGATAGGCGTTGCCGAAGCGCTTGTCGCGGTTCCAGGCGTTGAGCGCGTCCATGGTCGGCTTGATGCTGGCAAAGCCCGCATAGAAGTTGATGTCTTCGCACGCCGTGTGGTCGGTGCAGTTCATGAAGAACACGTAGTAGGGCACGCCCTTGATGTTGCCGGCGATGCGCGGGTTGCCGTCGCCCTGGTTCTCGAGCGTTGCTGCCCCATAGCCGCGGGCGATCGTCACGATCTCGTCGACCTTGCCGCCATCGATGACGCTCTGTGCGAGGGCCGGACCACTGGCGAGGCTACCCAGCACCATGGCGGTAAACAGGCGTCGCAGCGTCATCGTGTGTTTCCTCCCGGTTCCGGTCTGGGCCGACTGTTACACCTTTGCCGTGGGGCGGCCAATGCGGGGCAGGGGGATCGGGCGGCGATTCCTGAAAATCGAGGAAAACTGCTCGCCCGATCTGGCGTCAGCCATGCGTTCGGGTCAGATTAGCTCTGCCTCCCGACCCCATCCCTCTGTTGGATGGAAATTCCCCGGATTTCCGGCTGCGTGAGCATCAGGTTCCGCTGCAAAGAATCCTTGACGGGGGGACTCACTGCCCATATAGAGGCGCAACCTTAGCGGTCGGTCGTGAAGTTCACGCGGGTATCTGCCACCTTGTGCGGGCATCCAGGAACTTCAAACACATCGCCAAAGGCAAGAGACGACGACAAATCTTCGTGCGCATGAACGCCCAGCCAAAGCTGGGTGGTCCGCTGCAATGAGAGGCGCTGCTGCTCCGTTAGGAGTGGAATTGGCGCCCTATTGGTTTGTCATCGTCTTTCGCAACGAACTTCGGACCGATGGAAAGAGCGCAATGCCGACCATTAATCAGTTGATCCGCAAGCCTCGGGTATCCAAGCCCAAGCGGAACAAAGTACCGGCGATGGAAGCAAACCCGCAGAAGCGCGGCGTGTGCTCTCGCGTTTATACGACGACCCCGAAGAAGCCGAACTCGGCCCTCCGCAAGGTTGCGAAGGTCCGTCTGACCACTTCGCGTGAAGTCATTTCCTATATCCCCGGCGAAGGCCACAACCTGCAGGAACACTCCGTGGTGCTGATCCGCGGCGGTCGTGTTCGCGACCTGCCGGGCGTTCGCTACCACGTGCTGCGCGGCGTCCTCGACACCCAGTCGGTCAAGGATCGCAAGCAGCGCCGTTCGAAGTACGGCGCGAAGCGGCCGAAGTAAGGAGCATTCCAGATGTCCCGTCGTCACTCCGCTGAAAAGCGCGTCGTCAATCCCGATCCGAAGTTCGGCGATCTCGTTGTCTCCAAGTTCATGAACTCGCTCATGAAGGACGGCAAGAAGTCGGCTGCCGAAGGCATCGTCTACGGCGCCTTCGATATCGTTCAGACCAAGCTGAAGCAGGATCCGATCGGCGTGTTCCACACCGCCCTCGACAACATCCGCCCGGCCGTCGAAGTGCGTTCGCGCCGCGTTGGTGGTGCGACCTACCAGGTTCCGGTCGAAGTCCGTACCGATCGTCAGCAGGCCCTGGCCATTCGCTGGCTCATCGAATCTGCCCGCAAGCGCGGCGAGCACACCATGAAAGAGCGCCTGTCGGGCGAGCTCATGGATGCCGTCAACGGTCGCGGCCAGGCTGTCAAGAAACGCGAAGACACGCACCGTATGGCTGACGCCAACCGTGCCTTCTCGCACTACCGCTGGTAACGGAAGGCTCGCTCAGATGGCCCGCGAATACCCGATCAATCACTATCGTAACTTCGGCATCATGGCTCACATTGATGCTGGCAAGACGACCACGACCGAGCGTGTTCTCTACTACACCGGCAAGTCCCATAAGATCGGCGAAGTCCACGACGGCGCCGCGACCATGGACTGGATGGAGCAGGAGCAGGAGCGCGGCATCACCATTACGTCCGCCGCGACCACCACGTTCTGGAAGGGCCGTGACGGCACCCAGTACCGCTTCAACATCATCGACACTCCCGGCCACGTGGACTTCACCATCGAAGTCGAGCGGTCGCTCCGTGTGCTCGACGGCGCCATTGCGCTGCTCGACGGCAACCAGGGCGTCGAGCCGCAGACGGAAACCGTCTGGCGCCAGGCCGACAAGTACAACGTTCCGCGTCTGATCTTCGTCAACAAGATGGACAAGATCGGTGCCGATTTCTATTTCTGTCTCGATACGCTGGACAAGCGCCTCGGCATCAAGCCGGTCGTCATGCAGCTGCCGATCGGCGCCGAAAGCGATTTCAAGGGCGTCGTCGACCTGATCGAGATGAATGCGCTGGTCTGGCGCAACGAAGAGCTGGGCGCCCAGTGGGACGTCGTCGAGATCCCCGAGGACCTCAAGGCCAAGGCCGTTGAGTACCGCGAGAAGCTGATCGAGACCGCCGTCGAGATGGACGATGCGGCCACCGAAGCATACCTCAACGGCGAGATGCCGGATAACGATACGCTGCGCCGGCTGATCCGCAAGGGCACCTGCGAAGTGAAGCTGTATCCGGTGTTCTGCGGCTCGGCCTTCAAGAACAAGGGCGTGCAGCCGCTGCTGGATGGCGTTATCGACTTCCTGCCGGCTCCGACCGACATTCCCGCCATCCAGGGCATCGACGTCAAGACCGAAGCTCCGATCGAGCGTCACGCGTCCGACGCCGAGCCGCTGTCTATGCTGGCCTTCAAGATCGCCAACGACCCGCACATGGGCTCGCTGACCTTCTGCCGCATCTACTCGGGTCACCTCGAGGCCGGCGCCATGCTGGAAAACACGGTCAAGGAAAAGCGCGAGCGCGTTGGCCGCATGTTCCAGATGCACGCCAACAGCCGTGAGCAGATCAACGAGGCCTACGCCGGCGACATCGTCGCCATCGTTGGCCTCAAGGACACCACGACCGGCGACACGCTGTCTGACCCGAACAACCGCGTCATCCTCGAGCGCATGGAATTCCCGGAGCCGGTTATCGACATCGCCGTCGAGCCGAAGTCCAAGGCCGACCAGGAAAAGATGGGCCTCGCGCTCGCTCGCCTGGCTGCCGAGGATCCGTCGTTCCGCGTCAAGACCGACGAAGAATCCGGCCAGACCATCATCTCGGGCATGGGCGAACTGCACCTCGACATTCTCGTCGATCGCATGAAGCGCGAGTTCAAGGTGGAAGCCAATATCGGGGCGCCCCAGGTGGCCTACCGCGAGGCGATCACCCGCACGGTCGAGCACGACTACACCCACAAGAAGCAGTCGGGTGGTTCGGGCCAGTTCGCGCGCATCAAGTTCCGCATCGAGCCCAATGAGCCGGGCAAGGGTTTCGAGTTCGTCTCGGAAGTCGTCGGCGGCAACGTGCCGAAGGAATATGTGCCGGGCGTGCAGAAGGGCGTGGCTTCCGTCATGGGTTCGGGTCCGATCATCGGCTTCCCGATCGTCGACGTGAAGTTCGCACTGACCGACGGCGCCTACCACGACGTGGACTCCTCGGTCCTCGCCTTCGAAATCGCCGGCCGCGCGGGTTTCCGTGAAGCCATCGAGAAGGCCGCTCCGAAGATCCTCGAGCCGATCATGCGGGTTGAAGTTCTGACCCCGGAAGACTATGTGGGCGACGTCATCGGTGATCTGAATTCACGTCGCGGCCAGATCCGCGGCACTGAAGCCCGCGGTATTGCGCAGGTGATCGACGCCATGGTGCCTCTTGCCAACATGTTTGGCTACGTGAACTCGCTCCGCTCGATGAGCCAGGGGCGCGCTCAGTACACCATGACTTTCGACCACTACGAGCAGGTTCCGCAGGCGGTCGCCACCGAAGTCCAGGCAAAGTACGCTTAACGTTTACCCGCTAAGCAAGCGCTTGAATTAAAACTGAAAACTCACGTCGGCTTGTGGCTGACGCATACGGAGAGAAGCGATGGGCAAGGAAAAGTTTTCCCGCAATAAGCCTCACTGCAACATCGGCACCATCGGTCACGTCGACCATGGCAAGACCTCGCTGACCGCAGCGATTACCAAGGTCCTGGCTGAGACGGGTGGCGCGACCTTCAAGGCGTACGACCAGATCGACGCAGCGCCGGAAGAGAAGGCGCGCGGCATCACGATCAACACCGCCCACGTCGAGTACGAGACGACCAACCGTCACTACGCTCACGTCGACTGCCCCGGCCACGCCGACTATGTGAAGAACATGATCACCGGCGCTGCCCAGATGGACGGCGCGATCCTGGTCGTGTCGGCTGCCGACGGCCCGATGCCGCAGACCCGCGAGCACATCCTGCTCGCCCGTCAGGTCGGCGTGCCGGCGCTCGTGGTGTTCCTGAACAAGTGCGACATGGTCGACGATCCGGAGCTCCTCGAGCTCGTGGAACTCGAAGTTCGCGAACTGCTGTCGTCCTACGAATTCCCGGGCGACGACGTTCCGATCATCAAGGGCTCGGCCACCGAAGCTCTGAACGACGGCAACAAGGAACTCGGCCATGACGCCGTGCTCCGCCTGATGGCCGCCGTTGACGAGTACATCCCGCAGCCGGCTCGTCCGATCGACCAGCCGTTCCTGATGCCGATCGAAGACGTGTTCTCGATCTCTGGCCGTGGCACCGTGGTGACCGGCCGTGTCGAGCGCGGCATCGTGAAGGTGGGTGAGGAAGTCGAGATCGTCGGCATCAAGGCGACGCAGAAGACGACCGTGACCGGCGTTGAAATGTTCCGCAAGCTGCTCGATCAGGGCCAGGCTGGCGACAACATCGGCGCGCTGATCCGTGGTATCGACCGCACGCAGGTCGAGCGCGGCCAGGTGCTGTGCAAGCCCGGTTCCGTGACCCCGCACACCGACTTCGTGGCTGAGGCCTATATCCTCACCAAGGAAGAGGGTGGCCGTCACACGCCGTTCTTCGCCAACTACCGTCCGCAGTTCTACTTCCGCACCACCGACGTGACCGGTGTGGTTACGCTGCCGGAAGGCACCGAGATGGTGATGCCGGGCGACAACGTGAATATTTCGGTCCAGCTGATCGTGCCGATCGCCATGGAAGAGAAGCTCCGCTTCGCTATCCGTGAGGGTGGCCGTACCGTCGGTTCGGGCGTCGTCGCCAAGATCCTGAAATAAGACCTGGTAATCCAGGGCGCGGCGCGCCGCTACAAACAGCGCGCCGCGTTCCATTTTTCGCTGGGAAAGCAAGATGAACGGTCAAAACATTCGCATCCGGCTCAAAGCCTTTGACCACCGTGTGCTGGACACTTCCACTCGGGAGATCGTCAACACGGCCAAGCGTACGGGTGCGCAGGTGCGCGGGCCGATCCCGCTGCCCACACAGATTGAGAAGTTTACGGTCAACCGCTCGCCGCACATCGACAAGAAGTCGCGCGAGCAGTTCGAGATCCGGACCCACAAGCGTCTTCTGGACATCGTGGATCCGACCCCGCAGACCGTCGATGCTCTGATGAAGCTCGATCTCGCCGCCGGCGTCGACGTCGAAATCAAGCTCTGAGTGACTGAGTTTTCGCGCTGACCATCCAAAGGGTCCTCTTGGACACAATGACCCGGTCAAGCGCCAAAGAGAGAAGGTAACAACCGATGCGTTCTGGTTTGATCGCACAGAAGCTGGGCATGACCCGCCTGTTCTTGGACGACGGCACACACGTCCCCGTGACCGTGCTCGACCTCAAGAATTGCCAGGTGGTCGGCCAGCGCACGCAGGAGAAGGACGGTTACACCGCCCTCCAGCTCGGCGCGGGCACTGTCAAGGCGAAGAATGTCACCAAGGCGGAGCGCGGCCAGTTCGCCGTCGCCAAGGTCGAGCCCAAGCGTCAGGTAACTGAGTTTCGTGTCGATCCTGCGAACCTAATCGAAGTCGGCGCCACCATGCAGGCGGACCACTTCGTCGAAGGCCAGCTGGTCGACGTGACCGGTACCTCGATCGGTAAGGGTTTCGCCGGCGGCATGAAGCGCTGGAACTTCGGCGGCCTGCGTGCCACGCACGGCGTGTCCGTGTCGCACCGCTCGCACGGTTCGACCGGTCAGCGCCAGGACCCCGGTAAGGTGTTCAAGGGCAAGAAGATGGCCGGCCACATGGGCGACCGTCGCGTCACTACCCAGAACTTGAAGGTCGTGCGCACCGATGTTGAGCGCGGGCTGATCATGGTCGAGGGCGCTGTCCCGGGTGCCAAGGGCGCCTGGATCCAGATCAAGGACGCGGTCAAGAAGGCCGCTCCGAAGGGCGCTTCTGTGCCCGGTTCGTTCAAGGCGGCTGTCGCAGCCGTGGCCGAGGAGGCGAAATAATGGAACTCCAGGTCACAACTCTGGACGGCAAGGCCGACGGTTCGGTCACCCTGAAGGACGAGATCTTCGGTCTTGAAGTCCGCCAGGACATCCTGCACCGCATGGTCCGTTACCAGCAGCTCAAGGCGATGGCCGGCACCCACAAGGTGAAGCACCGCTCCGAGATTGCTTACACTTCGAAGAAGTCGATCAAGCAGAAGGGCTCGGGCGGCGCTCGTCACGGCGCCAAGTCTGCTCCGCAGTTCCGCGGCGGCGGCCGGGCCTTTGGCCCCGAGCCCCGCAGCCATGCGATCGACCTGCCCAAGAAGGTCCGCGCCCTGGCCCTGAAGCATGCGCTTTCGGCCAAGGCGAAGGCCGGCGAACTGGTGGTCGTTCAGAACGTCGCCACCAAGGAGCCCAAGACCGCGGCCCTGCTTGCCAAGTTCGGCAAGCTGGAGTGGTCGAACGCTCTGATCATCGACGGCGCCGAGGTGGACAAGAATTTCGCCAACGCGGCTCGCAACATTCCGCAGATCGACGTGCTGCCGGTGCAGGGGATCAATGTCGCTGACATTCTCCGTCGCCATAAGCTCGTTCTGACCAAAGCTGCGCTCGAAGCGCTCGAGGCCCGGTTCGCATGAGCAAGTTCAGCAACTACGACGTGATCCGTAACCCGGTCGTCACCGAAAAGTCGACGATGGCGTCCGAGCACAGCCAGGTCGTCTTCGATGTCGCGATCGATGCCACCAAGGCCGACATCAAAGCCGCCGTCGAGGCGCTGTTTTCGGTCAAGGTCAAGGCGGTCAACACCCTGGTCCGCAAGGGCAAGGTGAAGCGTTTCCGGCAGGAACTTGGCACCCGTAAGGATGTCAAGAAGGCCATTGTCACCCTGGCCGATGGCCAGTCGATCGATATTTCGACCGGCATCTGAGGGGAGAGAGAAGAATGGGTCTAAAAACTTACAATCCGACCTCCCCGGGCCGCCGCCAGCTCATCACGACCGATCGGTCGGAGCTGTGGAAGGGCAAGCCGGTCAAGGCGCTGACCGAAGGTCTGAGCCAGTCTGGCGGCCGTAACAACGCCGGCCGTATCACCGCGTACCATCGCGGCGGCGGTCACAAGCGTTCGTACCGCGTCGTCGACTTCCGTCGCGTTCGCTTCGAAGAGACGGCGACCGTCGAGCGGCTGGAATATGATCCGAACCGCACCGCCTGGATCGCGCTGATCAAATACGCGGACGGCGAGCTCGCCTACATCATCGCACCGCAGCGTCTGGCTGCTGGCGACAAGGTGATCTCGACGCTCGGCACTGCCGACGTGAAGCCGGGCAATGCCATGCCGCTCGAGCGCATGCCAGTCGGCACCATCGTCCACAACGTCGAGATGAAGCCCCGCAAGGGCGGTCAGATCGCCCGTTCGGCCGGTGCCTACGCACAGTATGTCGGCCGCGACGCCGGTTGGGCGATCCTTCGCCTCAACTCTGGCGAGCAGCGCCGGGTCCACGGTTCGTGCCTCGCCACTGTCGGCGCGGTGTCGAACCAGGATCACTCGAATACTTCGATCGGCAAAGCCGGTCGTAATCGCTGGCTCGGCCGCAAGCCGGTCAACCGCGGTGTGACCATGAACCCGGTCGATCACCCGCATGGTGGTGGTGAAGGCCGTACCTCTGGTGGTCGTCACCCGGTGAGCCCGTGGGGCAAGCCGACCAAGGGTAAGAAGACCCGCAGCAACAAGTCGACGGACAAGTTTATCGTCCGCTCGCGTCACGTGAAGAAGGGCCGCTAAGCCATGTCGCGTTCAGTCTGGAAAGGCCCGTTCGTCGACGGCTATCTGCTCAAGAAGGCAGAGACCAGCCGTGCGAGCGGCCGCAACGAAGTCATCAAGATCTGGAGCCGTCGTTCCACGATCCTGCCGCAGTTCGTCGGTCTCACCTTCGGTGTGCACAACGGCCACAAGCATGTGCCGGTGAACGTCCAGGAAGAGATGATCGGCCACAAGTTTGGCGAGTTCGCTCCGACCCGTACGTACTACGGTCACGCGGCCGACAAGAAGGCCAAGAGGAAGTAACATGGGCAAGCCGAAAACTCAGCGGTCGCTCAAGGACAACGAGGCCAAGGCGGTTCTCCGCATGCTTCGTACCTCGGGCATCAAGCTCAACCTCGTGGCTGCGATGATCCGCGGCAAGAAGGTCGACAAGGCTCTCGCCGAGCTGACCTTCTCGCGCAAGCGTATCGCCGGCTCGGTCAAGAAGACGCTCGAGAGCGCCATCGCGAACGCCGAGAACAACCACGGTCTCGACCCGGACAGCCTGGTCGTTGCCGAGTGCTATGTCGGTGACTCCCTGGTGATGAAGCGCTTCATGGCCCGTGGCCGTGGTCACGCTGCCCGCATGGAGCGCCCGTTCTCGAACCTCACCATTGTGGTTCGCCAAGTTGAGGAGACCGCATAATGGGTCAGAAGATCAACCCGATCGGTCTGCGCCTCGGCATCAACCGCACCTGGGATTCGCGTTGGTACGCGAACAAGGGTGAGTACGGTTCGCTGCTCCAGGAAGACCTGAAGATCCGTGAGACCCTGCTGGAAGACCTGAAGCAGGCCGCAGTTTCCAAGATCGTCATCGAACGTCCGCACCGCAAGTGCCGCGTGTCGATCCACACTGCCCGTCCGGGCATCGTGATCGGCAAGAAGGGCGCTGACATCGACAAGATCCGCGCCAAGGTGAAGAAGTTCACCGACAGCGAAGTGCACATCAACATCGTCGAAGTGCGCAAGCCCGAGACCGATGCCAACCTCGTGGCTCAGGGCATTGCCCAGCAGCTCGAGCGTCGCGTGGCGTTCCGCCGTGCGATGAAGCGTGCAGTGCAGACGGCGATCCGCATGGGCGCCGGCGGCATCCGGGTGAACGTGGGCGGCCGTCTCGGCGGCGCCGACATCGCCCGCACCGAGTGGTACCGCGAAGGTCGCGTGCCGCTGCACACGCTGCGCGCCGACATCGACTACGGTACGGCCGAGGCGAAGACCACCTACGGCATCATCGGCATCAAGGTGTGGGTCTTCAAGGGCGAAGTCCTTGAGCATGACCCGTCCGCTCACGAGCGTCGCGCCACTGAAGGCGGCGGTTCGAACGAGGGCGGTCAGCGTCGCGAGCGTTCCGATCGGGACGACCGCGGTGAGCGTGGCGATCGCCGCGATCGCGCGCCGGCGAACTGAGAAGGCATAGACAAAAATGCTGCAACCAAAACGTACCAAGTTCCGCAAGGCGCATAAGGGCCGCATCCATGGCAATGCCAAGGGTGGCACGGAGCTGGCTTTCGGTCAGTTCGGCCTGAAGTCCCAGGAGCCCGAGCGCGTTACGGCTCGCCAGATCGAAGCGGCTCGCCGCGCGATCACTCGCGAGATGAAGCGCGCCGGCCGCGTCTGGATCCGTGTCTTCCCGGACCTGCCGGTTTCCAAGAAGCCGACCGAAGTCCGCATGGGTAAGGGCAAGGGTTCGGTGGAATTCTGGGCGGCTCGCGTCAAGCCGGGTCGTATCCTGTTCGAAATCGACGGCGTCCCTGAGGACGTCGCCAAGGAAGCCCTGCGCCTCGGCGCGATGAAGCTTCCGATCATCACGCGGGTCGTCACCCGCATTGCGGATTGATCGCCATGGCACGTGCACCCAAGAAAAAAGTCGAGGCCAAGAGCGCCAACGGCGCCGCGGACCTCCGCGCCAAGACCCCCGATGAGCTGAAAGATCAGCTGCTCGGCCTGAAGAAAGAGCAGTTCAACCTGCGGTTCCAGCGCGCTACCCAGCAGCTGGAAAAGCCGACCGAGGTCAAGAAAGTCCGCCGCGAAATCGCGCGGGTGAAGACCATCCTCGGCGAAAAAGCCGCAGCGAAGTAAGGAGCAACCGATGCCCAAGCGCGTTTTGCAGGGGACCGTGGTCTCCGACACCAATGACAAGACCGTGGTGGTGCGGGTTGACCGCGCGTTCACCCACCCGGTGATGAAGAAGACCGTGCGCCGGTCCAAGAAGTACCACGCTCACGACGAGGCCAATGTGGCCAAGGTCGGGGACGTCGTCTGGATCGAAGAGTCGGCGCCGATTTCGAAGAACAAGCGCTGGGTCCTGAAACCCTCCGCGTAAACCGGAATTTAGGGCTCGCCGAGTAGGCAGACCCCGAAACGAAGAAGGCATCAAGCCATGATCCAGATGCAGTCCAATCTCGACGTTGCCGATAATTCCGGCGCGCGTCGTGTCATGTGCATCAAGGTACTCGGCGGTTCGCACCGCAAGTACGCCTCGGTGGGCGATATCATTGTTGTCTCGGTCAAGGACGCGATCCCGCGTGGCCGCGTCAAGAAGGGCCAGGTTATGAAGGCCGTTGTCGTGCGCACCGCATTCCCGGTCCGCCGCACCGACGGTACGATCATCCGCTTTGACCGCAACGCGGCAGTGCTGATCAACAACCAGGCTGAGCCGATCGGCACCCGTATCTTCGGGCCAGTGCCGCGCGAACTGCGCAGCAAGAACCACATGAAGATCATTTCGCTCGCGCCGGAGGTGTTGTGATGGCGTCCAAGATTAAGAAGGGCGACAAGGTCGTCATTCTCGCCGGCAAGGACAAGGGCAAGACCGGGCAGGTCACCCAGGTGTTCCCCGATGCGACCAAGGCCACCGTGCAGGGTCTGAACCTCGTGCGTCGCCACACCAAGCAGACCGCGAGCCAGGACGCGGGGATCTTCACCAAGGAAGCCCCGATTCACCTGTCCAACCTCGCGATCGCCGATGCGAACGGCAAGCCGTCGCGCGTCGGGTTCAAGATCAACGCCGACGGCACCAAGGTGCGCGTCGCCAAGTCGACCGGAGATACGATCGATGGCTGATACGGTCTATATTCCGCGTCTCCGCGTCGAGTACGACGAGACCATCAAGGCGAACCTGATCAAAGAGTTCGGCTACAAGAACGTCATGCAGGCCCCCAAGCTCGACAAGATCGTGCTGAACATGGGTGTCGGCGAGGCGGTGAACGACACCAAGAAGGTGAAGTCGGCAGCTGCCGATCTCGAGAAGATCGCCGGCCAGAAGCCCGTCATCACCCACGCTCGCAAGTCGATCGCAGGCTTCAAGGTCCGCGAAGAGATGCCGCTCGGCGTGAAGGTGACGCTCCGCAAGGCGCGCATGTACGAGTTCCTCGACCGCCTGGTGAACATCGCGCTGCCGCGCGTTCGCGATTTCCGCGGCCTGAACCCGAATTCCTTTGATGGTCGTGGCAACTACGCCATGGGCATCAAGGAACACATCATCTTCCCCGAGATCAACTTCGATCAGATCGATCAGACCTGGGGCATGGACATCATCGTGTGCACGACCGCGCGCACCGACGACGAAGCCCGGGCGCTGCTCAAGGCTTTCAATTTCCCCTTCCGGCAGTAACGGAAGAGAGAAGGACGAGACATGGCAAAGACCAGCTCCATCGAAAAGAACAACAAGCGCAAGCGCCTCGCCAAGCAACTGGGTCCCAAGCGGGCCAAGCTCAAGGCAGTGGTGATGAACCAGAGCGTTTCGCTCGAGGAACGCTTCGCCGCGCAGCTCAAGCTTGCCGCGCTGCCGCGTAACTCGGCCGAGAACCGCGTGCATAACCGCTGCGAGCTCACCGGTCGTCCGCGTGGCTACTATCGCAAGCTCAAGCTCAGCCGTATTGCCCTGCGTCAGCTCGGCAATCTCGGGCTGATCCCGGGCCTTGTGAAGTCGAGCTGGTAAGGAGACGAAGACAATGAGCCTTACTGATCCGATCGGCGATATGCTGACCCGCATCCGCAACGCGCAGATGCGCCGTCGCGATGTCGTCCAGACTCCGGCGTCCACCCTGCGTGGCCGTGTGCTCGACGTGCTGAAGTCGGAAGGCTTCATCCGCGGCTACTCGGAAAGCAAGATGGACAACGGCGTCGCCCAGTTCGACATCGAGCTGAAGTACTCCGACAACGCTCCGGTCATCCGCACCATCGAGCGCGTCTCGCGTCCTGGCCGTCGCGTCTATGCGTCGGTCAAGAACATCCCCTCGGTTGCCAATGGCCTCGGTGTGTCGATCCTGTCGACCCCCAAGGGCGTGATGGCCGATCATGAAGCTAAAGCCCAGAACCTGGGTGGCGAGGTACTCTGCCGCGTCTTCTAAGGCTTATGCCTTGAAGCCGTCGGTGTGACGATTACTCCGAAGGAAGTAGAAAAGAATGTCCCGTACAGGCAAAAAGCCGATTGCTCCGGTCAGTGGCGTCACCGTCACGATCAGCGATCGCCAGGTCACCGCAAAGGGGCCGAAGGGCGAGCAGTCGCTGACGCTCATGGATATCGTGAACGCCAAGCAGACCGATGGCGGCATCGTCATCGAGCCGGCCAATGAGAGCAAGGAAGCTCGGGCTGCCTGGGGGACCACCCGCGCGCTGATCAACAACATGGTGATCGGCGTCAGTGCTGGGTTCGAGAAGAAGCTGCAGATCCAGGGCGTTGGTTATCGCGCCGCCATGCAGGGCAAGGATCTGAAGCTGAGCCTCGGCTTCAGCCACGAAGTGGTGTTCAACACTCCGGCTGGCATTACCCTCACGGCGCCGACGCAGACCGAAGTGGTCGTGACCGGCTCGGACAAGCAGCTGGTTGGCCAGGTGGCCGCCGACATTCGCGGTTGGCGTCCGCCGGAGCCCTACAAGGGCAAGGGCGTGCGTTATGTGGGCGAGTACATCGCCCGCAAAGAAGGCAAGAAGAAGTAAGGAGCGCACGAGATGCCCATCAGCCTCAAAGGTGCGGACCGCCGCAAGGCCCGAGTTCGCAAGGCGCTCAAGGCCAACGCCAATGGCCGCCCGCGTCTGTCCGTGCACCGCTCGGACAAGAATATTTACGCCCAGATCATCGACGACGCATCCGGCCGCACGCTTGCTGCCGCTTCGACCGTCGATAAGGACGTCAAGGCCAAGGTCAAGAACGGCTCGACCGCCGAGGCCGCAGCCACTGTCGGCAAGCTGATTGCCGAGCGTGGTCTTGCTGCCAAGGTGTCGACGGTCGTGTTCGATCGTGGTGCCTACCTCTACCATGGCCGTGTAAAGGCCCTTGGTGATGCGGCCCGCGAAGGCGGCCTGCAGTTCTGATCCGGCGACAAAGGAAAATTCGATGAGAGACGTTCAAGAGCGCGATAGCGAATTCGTCGACCGGCTGGTTCACATCAACCGCGTCGCCAAGGTTGTGAAGGGTGGCCGTCGTTTCGGCTTCGCCGCCCTGGTTGTGGTTGGTGATCAGAAGGGCCGCGTTGGCTTTGGTCACGGCAAGGCGCGTGAAGTGCCTGAGGCCATCCGCAAGGCGACCGAGCAGGCCAAGCGCCAGATGATCCGCGTTCCGCTGCGCGAAGCCCGTACGCTGCACCACGATGTGGTCGGCCACCACGGCGCCGGCAAGGTCATCCTGCGTGCCGCCGTCCCCGGCACCGGCATCATCGCCGGCGGCCCGATGCGCGCTGTGTTCGAGACCCTCGGGGTCAACGACATCGTGGCGAAGTCGCAGGGCACCGCCAATCCCTACAATATGGTGCGGGCCACCTTCGATGCGCTGAAGCGCGTTGATAGCCCGCGTTCGGTCGCCGCCCGCCGCGGCCTGAAGGTCTCCGACCTGCAGGCTCGCCGTGGCGAGACCGTCGAAGCCTGATTAGGGCTTGGGAGTTAGAACAATGGCCGACAAGACCGTCACCATCGAGCAGATCGCCAGCCCGACGCGCCGTCCGCAGGACCAGCGCGCCACCCTTATCGGTTTGGGGCTGAACAAGATCCGCAAGCAGTCGACCCTCAAGGACACCCCCGAGGTTCGCGGCATGATCCGTAAGATCCCGCACCTCGTGCGCGTCGTCGACGCCAAATAAGGACGAGAACAATGACTCGTTTGAACGAACTCCGGGACAACCCGGGCGCCAACAAGAAGCGCGTGCGCGTCGGTCGTGGTATCGGCTCGGGCGTCGGCAAGACCGGTGGTCGCGGCGGTAAGGGCCAGACGGCCCGTTCCGGCGTCGCCATCAACGGCTTCGAAGGCGGCCAGATGCCGCTGCACATGCGCATGCCGAAGCGCGGCTTCAACGCTCTGAATCCCAAGAAGTGGAACCAGCTGCGTATCGACCGCGTGCAGAACTACATCGACAGCGGCAAGCTGGACATCAAGGGCGTGGTCGATGCGGCCGCTCTCGTGAAGGCCGGCGTGATCCGTCGCGAGCTCGATGGCGTTCGGCTGATCGGCAGCTCCGGTTTCACTGCCAAGAAGGTGACCTTCAAGGTTGCTCACGCGACCAAGGGTGCGCTCGCTGCTATTGAAGCGGCAGGCGGCAAGGTCGATATGCCTCAGGCAGAAGTGAAGGCTGACGCCTAAGAGCGCCTGGCCCCATTCTAAAGGGAGCGACTATGGCGTCCGCAGCCGAACAGCTGGCCAAGAATCTGAACTTCGGGACCTTCGCGAAAGCGAAGGCCCTTCAGCAGCGCATCTGGTTCACACTGGGTGCGCTTCTCGTTTATCGGCTCGGGACTTACATCCCGGTGCCCGGTATCGACCCCGATGCCTACCGCCAGACCTTCGAGCAGGCGCAGCAGGGCATTTTCGGCATGTTCGACATGTTTGCCGGCGGTGCCGTGCAGCGCATGGCGATCTTCGCGCTGAACCTCATTCCTTACATCACCGCATCCATCGTGGTGCAGGTGATCACCACGGCGTCGCCGCGCCTCGAAGCCCTCCGCAAGGAAGGTGAGAGCGGCCGTCGCAAGATCAACCAGTACACGCGCTATCTCGCCGTGCTGTTCTGCGCCGTGCAGGCCTATGGCATCGCCATCGGTCTCGAGGGCAGCCAGGGCGTCGTGATCGATCCAGGTTGGTTCTTCCGCCTTTCGACCGTCATCACGCTGGTCGGCGGCACCATGTTCCTGATGTGGCTGGGTGAGCAGATCACCTCGCGCGGCATCGGCAACGGTATCTCGCTGATCATCTTTGCCGGTATCGTGGCGAACCTGCCGGCGACGGTGGTGCAGACCCTCGAGCTGAGCCGTACCGGCGCGCTGCCGACCATCTGGGTCGTCGGATTGCTGGTCATTGCAGTTGCCGTCATTGCCGTCATCGTCTTCTTCGAACGCGCCCAGCGCCGGCTCCTGATCCAGTATCCGAAGCGCCAGGTCGGCAACAAGATGTTCCAGGGCGACACCTCGCACCTGCCGCTGAAGCTCAACACCTCGGGCGTTATCCCGGTGATCTTCGGCTCGTCCCTGCTGCTGTTGCCCGCCACCATTGCGTCGTTCGCGGCGCAGGGTGATGCGCCGCAGTGGCTGTCGGTGACGGCAGCGCTGCTCGGCCGTGGCCAGCCGCTCTACCTGATCCTGTTCGCGGTGCTGATCATCTTCTTCGCCTTCTTCTACACCTCGATCGTCTTCAACCCGACCGATACCGCGGATAACCTGAAGCGCTCCGGCGGCTTCATTCCCGGCATTCGTCCGGGCGAGCGGACGGCGACCTATATCGACTACGTGCTGACCCGCATCACGGTGATCGGTGCCCTCTATCTGACCGTCGTGGCGCTCATCCCCGAGATGATCCACAGCCAGCTCAACGTCAGCCAGTTCATCGGCGGTACCTCGCTGTTGATCATCGTGACGGTGACGCTGGATACGGTGACCCAGGTGCAGAGCCACCTGATCGCCCAGCAGTACGAAGGCCTGGTGAAGCGGTCGCGCCTTGGGGGCAAGCGTAAATGAGGCTGATCCTTCTGGGACCTCCGGGCGCCGGTAAGGGCACGCAGGCGAAGGTGCTGATCGATAGCTACGGGATCCCGCAGCTGTCGACCGGCGATATCCTGCGCTCCGCCATCGCCGCCAAGACCCCGATGGGTCTGGCTGCCAAGGAGGTCATGGATCGCGGCGACCTCGTCTCGGACGAGATCGTCAACGGCATCGTCTCCGAACGGCTCGACCAGGATGACTGCAAGGCCGGCTTCGTGCTCGACGGTTTCCCGCGGACCATTCCGCAGGCCGAGGCGCTCGACGAGATGCTGACCGATAAGGGCATGCAGCTCGACGCGGTGATCGAAATCACCGCCGACGCCGACGTGCTCGTCGGGCGGATTGCCAAGCGGGCCAAGGAATCGGGTGTTGCCCGCGGTGACGACAATGAGGAGGTGCTTCGCAACCGCCTCAGCGTCTATCGCGAGCAGACCGCGCCGCTGGTCGAGTTCTACCGCGGCAAGGGCCTGTTGAAGTCGGTCGACGGCATGCAGCCGGTCGACGATGTGACGGCGGCCATCCGCCGGGCCGTGCATAACTAGTATACCTCGGGGCAGGAGCTCAGCAGTTGACTCTGCCGGACCTTGCCCTTATGAACCGCGCCAGTCTCATGGATTATCGGGCTGGATTCGGTTCCTCAAGGAGTGGGGAGCGGAATTCCGGTCCCTTGTCGTTATCAAACGGGCAGCGTGAGCTGCCGACTATAGGAGAGCGGACGTGGCCCGTATTGCTGGCGTCAATATTCCGACCAACAAGCGCGTGGTGATCGCGCTTCAGTACATTCATGGGATCGGCTCGAAGTTCGCCCAGGAGATCACCGAGAAGGTTGGTATCCCGGCTGAGCGTCGTGTGAACGACCTGACTGACGCTGAAGTGATCCAGATCCGTGAAGCGATCGATCGCGACTACGTCGTCGAGGGCGATCTGCGCCGTAACGTGGCGATGAACATCAAGCGGCTCATGGACCTCGGTAACTACCGTGGCCTGCGTCACCGCAAGGGCCTGCCGGTCCGTGGTCAGCGTACCCACACCAATGCCCGCACCCGCAAGGGTCCGGCCAAGCCGATCGCCGGCAAGAAGAAGTAATTCGGGTCGCGGAGCACCTCTCCGCATCCTGATGTAGCTGCTGGAACTACGGCAGCGTCGATATCGAACTGAGGAAGCAAATTGGCAAAAGCTGAAGTCGCGCGCGTTCGTCGCAAAGAGCGCAAGAATATCACCAATGGCGTTGCGCATGTGAATGCGTCGTTCAACAACACCATGGTCACCATCACCGACGTGCAGGGCAACACCATCTCCTGGTCGTCCTCGGGCGTGATGGGTTTCAAGGGTTCGCGTAAGTCGACCCCGTATGCCGCCCAGGTTGCGGCGGAAGACGCGGCCAAGAAGGCCCAGGAACACGGCATGAAGACCCTCGAGGTCGAAGTGCGCGGTCCTGGTTCGGGCCGTGAGTCGGCGCTTCGTGCGCTGCAGGCTGCTGGCTTCAACGTCACCAGCATTCGCGATGTCACCTCGATCCCGCACAACGGTTGCCGGCCGCGCAAGCGTCGCCGCGTCTAACCTCCGTTACGGTAGATCTCCCGGCGCGCCCCTCGCGCCGGGATAGGTACATTGCATAGCGGACAGGCGGTTAGGCGGACCGCCCATTTGAAAGGACACCACCGTGACCATCCAGCGGAACTGGCAGGAACTCATCAAGCCGACCAAACTGGACATCGTTTCGGGCAGCGATAGCGTGCGCACGGCTTCGGTCGTGGCGGAGCCGCTTGAGCGCGGCTACGGCCTGACGCTCGGCAACGCGCTGCGTCGCGTGCTGCTCTCGTCGCTCCAGGGCGCGGCCGTTACCGCGATCCAGATTGACGGTATCCTGCACGAATTCTCGTCGCTTCCCGGCGTGCGTGAAGACATTACCGACCTCGTGCTCAACGTCAAGGAAATCGCCCTCAAGATGGGTGGCGAAGGTCCGAAGCGTCTGACCCTCACCAAGCAGGGCCCGGGTGCCGTCGTTGCCGGCGACATCAAGGTCACCGGCGACATCGAAGTGCTGAACCCCGATCTGGTGATCTGCCACCTCGACGATGGTGCTGAGATCAACATCGAGTTCACCGTCAACACCGGCAAGGGCTATGTCCCGGCCGACAAGAACCGTCCCGACGACGCGCCGATCGGCTACATCCCGGTCGACGCGCTGTTCTCCCCGGTGCGCCGCGTCTCCTACAAGGTTGATGCGACCCGTGCCGGCGAGAGCCTCGACAAGGACAAGCTGACCCTGACCGTCGAAACCAATGGCGCCATCTCGCCGGAAGACGCCGTGGCCTACGCTGCGCGGATCCTGCAGGACCAGCTGTCGGTGTTCGTCAACTTCGAAGAGCCGACCAAGGAAAAGACCCAGGACACCGTCCCGGAGCTGGCCTTCAACCCGGCGCTGCTCAAGAAGGTCGACGAGCTCGAGCTCAGCGTCCGTTCGGCCAACTGCCTGAAGAACGACAACATCGTCTATATCGGCGATCTGATCCAGAAGACCGAAGCCGAGATGCTGCGCACGCCGAACTTCGGCCGCAAGTCGCTCAACGAAATCAAGGAAGTGCTGGCTCAGATGGGCCTGCACCTCGGGATGGACGTGCCGAACTGGCCGCCTGAGAACATCGACGATCTGGCCAAGCGCTACGAAGACCATTATTAAGCAGGCCAACCGGAGCGTTTTCAGGAAAAGTTGCAGACTTTTCCGGTTCGAAAGCGCGACAACCCAATACGTGGATCACTTCAGCGAAGTGATCCACAGCACTAACCGCCCGTCGTGAGACGCCCGGGCCTTAGGGAGTAACAAAATGCGCCACGGTAATTCGAACCGTAAGCTCAACCGGACCTCTGCTCATCGCAAGGCCATGTTCGCCAACATGTCGGCTTCGCTGATCAAGCACGAGCAGATCGTGACCACCTTGCCCAAGGCCAAGGAACTGCGTCCGATCGTCGAGAAGCTGATCACGCTGGGCAAGCGCGGCGACCTGCATGCCCGCCGCCAGGCTATCGCCCAGATGCGCGATGAGACCCAGGTGCAGAAGCTCTTCGCCACCATCGGTCCGCGCTACAAGGATCGTAACGGCGGCTATATCCGCATCCTCAAGGCCGGCTTCCGCTACGGCGACAATGCCGCTCTGGCGGTCATCGAGCTGGTCGACCGCGACGTCGACGCCAAGGGCCTCGACTCGGGTCCGGTCGAGGCGCGCGAGACCGACGACGAAGCCGCCGCGGCGTAAGCCCGAGGTTATCGCTAGAAGTTCAAAAGGCGGTCCGGTTCATCCGGGCCGCCTTTTCGTTTGACCGGGGAATGTAATCCACGCCGTAATGGCGTTACTCATTTGGGGAGAGTGGAATGTCGGATCAGGGCCTCATCCTCGTCACCGGCGCGACCGGTTTCGTCGGCAAGTGGACGGTGCTGGAGCTGCTGAGGGCAGGGCACCGCGTACGCGGCACGGTGCGCTCGCTGGGGCGCTCCGAAGAGGTTCGGGCGACGCTGCTGGGCGAGCTGGGGCAGGGGCCGCTTGACCGCCTCGAACTGGTGGAAGCGGATCTGCTCGACGACAAGGGCTGGGCCGCGGCGATGCAGGGCGTCGCCACCGTCATGCACATCGCCACTGCCATCCGTGCCGATGAGCCCAAGGACCAGAGCCTCGTCATCCGCCCGGCGCTCGAGGGCACCCAGCGGGTCTTCCGCTTCGCCAACGACGCCGGCATCAAGCGCATCATCATGACCTCGTCGATCGCCACGGTCGGTTACGGCCACGGCCAGACCAGCGGGCGCCGCGTCTATGACGAGACCTACTTCACCAATCTCGACAACATGCGCTGGACCTGGGCCTACTGCATCGGCAAGACCAAGGCGGAGCAGTTCTCCTGGGATTTTGCGAAGCAGCACGGCATCGGCCTCACCACTGTCCATCCGGGCGCCATTATCGGGCCGGCGCTCGACAAGGACGCCAGCATCTCGTTGCAGCTGGTCTCGGGCCTGCTCAATGGCTCGACGCCGGCCATGCCCTCCAACGGCTTCTCGATCATCGACGTGCGCGATGTGGCGGCGCTGCACCTCGCCGCTCTCGACAAGCCCGAGACGGTGGGCCAGCGCTATCTCGCGACGGCGGAGTATGTGCCGTTTCCTGAGGTCGGCAATATCCTGCGCGCCGCGCATCCGGAATGGAACGTCACCAGCAAGACCGTGCCGGACTGGATCATCAAGTTGATCGCGTCGTTCGGCGGGCCGGCGCGCCAGATCATCAACGACATCGGCAACGAGAAGGTGTTCGACGGTTCGAAAGGTGAGAAACTGCTGGGCCGCAAGTTCATTTCCGCCAAGGATTCGATCCTCGCCACCGCAGACAGCGTCATCCGCCTCGGAATGGTGAAACAGAAGACCACGTGACGTGCCCACCACAGAGCTGATCGACGATCTCCGCGCCGCCGTCGGGCGCCGCTACCTCATCACCGGCGATCGGAACACCGAGCGCTACCGCCGTGGTTTCCGTTCAGGCGAGGGGGATGCCGTTGCCGTGGCGAAGCCCGGCACGCTCCTGGAGCTGTGGCGGGTGCTCGAGGCAACGGTTCGCCACGACGCCATCGTCATCATGCAGGCCGCCAATACCGGGCTCACCGAGGGCTCGACGCCCAGCGGCCACTATGATCGTCCGGTCGTCGTGGTGAATACGCTGCGCCTTGCCGATATCCAACTGCTCGACGGCGGCAAGCAGATCGTCAGCTTCCCCGGCAGCACGCTCGACAAGCTGGAGAAGCTGCTGAAGCCGATCGGCCGGCTGCCGCACTCGGTGATCGGTTCGTCCTGTCTCGGCGCTTCGATCGTCGGTGGCGTCTGCAACAATTCCGGCGGCTCGCTGGTCCACCGCGGTCCGGCCTATACCGAGCTGTCGCTGTTCGCCCAGCTCGGCGCCGACGGCCGGCTGGAGCTGGTCAACCACCTCGGCATCGAGCTTGGCAGCACCCCCGAGGAGATCCTCGGCCGCCTGCAGTCGGGCAGCTATGCCGCGGAAGACGTGCTGCACAATGTCGGCCTCGCCTCGGACCGCGAGTATGCCGAGCGGGTGCGCCAGATCGATGAGCCGACCGCCGCACGCTTCAACGCCGACCCGCGACGCCTGCACGAGGCCTCCGGCAGCGCCGGCAAGCTCGCGGTGTTCGCGGTCCGTCTCGATACGTTCGAGAAGCAGGGCGCCGAGCAGGTGTTCTATATCGGCACCAACGATGTCGCGGTGCTGACCCGGCTGCGCCGCCAACTGCTGAGCCTCAACGCCTTGCCGGTCGCCGGCGAATATATGCATCGCGACATGTTCGACGTCGCCCGCAGCCACGGTAAGGATACCTTCCTCGTCATCCAGCGCTTCGGCACCGAGGTGATGCCGAGCTTCTTCAACCTGAAGGGCAGGGTGGATGCCACCCTCAACAAGCTGCCGCTGCTGCCCAAGCAGCTCTCCGACCGCATCCTGCAGGGCATGAGCCACCTGTTCCCCGAGCACCTGCCGCAGCGCCTGCTCGACTATCGCGACCGCTACGAGCACCACCTGATGCTGCGCATGTCGGGCGACGGCATCGCCGAAGCCGAAGCGCTGCTGGACCGGGTGTTCGCCGAGGGGGCCAATGGCGCCTACTTCAAGTGCACGCCCAAGGAGGGCGCACAGGCCTTCCTTCACCGCTTCGCTGCGGCCGGGGCTGCCATCCGCTACGCGCTGATGCATGAGAAGACTTCGGGCGGCCTGCTGGCGCTCGATATCGCGCTCCGCCGCAACGATTACGATTGGTACGAGCAGTTGCCGGCGGCAATCGACAGCCAGCTCAAGCTAAAGCTCTACTACGGCCACTTCCTCTGCCACGTCTTCCACCAGGACTACGTGCTGGCAAAGGGTGCCGACCCGCATGAGGTGAAGGATGCCATGCTTGATGTGCTCGACCAGCGCGGCGCGCAATATCCCGCCGAGCACAATGTCGGCCACGTCTATGCGTCAAAGCCGGAGCAGCAGGCGTTCTTCCGGGCGCTCGACCCGACCAACAGCTTCAACCCCGGGATCGGCGACGACTCCAAGCACCGGCACTACGCCGGCGATCATCACCACCACCACGAGCACTCACACTGAGAGTTGGCGAGTGAGACCCCACTCGGCATAGAGCCGCTTCAGCTCCTCCATCGAGTTCACCTCGACCAGCGGCAGCCCTGCGGCGCGGACGCGGGTTCGATCGCGCTCGCGGCGGGTCGGCTGGACAACGAGTATCCAGCGAATCATCTCCCACTTCAGGCTGTCCTGATTGCCGGCCAGGGCTCCGACGCGGTCTTTCTGAAACAGCGTGCGCCACAGGTAGCGCCGGAAGTTCGCCCAGTGGCTGTCGTAGAGCAGGATGACGCCCGTGGCGCGAGCAAAGCGCTGCGGCATCAGGCTCGAGTAGTTGCCGTCCATTACCCAGCGCTCCCTGAGGATCGCGGCGTCATGCAGCGCGTGAAACTCCTCGTCCGGCCGCTGTTCCCAATTGGTGTTGGGCAGGTGCCGGAACAGGTCGACGTGGAATGGTTCGGCGCCGATCTTGTTTGCCAGCGCGACAGCGAGCGTCGACTTGCCGGAGTTCGACGGCCCGCAGATCATGATGCGTTCGCCAAGCGCCGAGAGTGGCAGCACGTCCATTTTCACCCCCAATGTTCAGTAACCCCGGTTCCGGGGGACGCGGCTTATACTGTATCCGGCCGGACGAGGCGAGAGGTCAGATCGGTGGCGCTGCGGATCGCCTGCAGCGCGTCTCGCGGCCATCGACGCCAATGCCGAGCTGCTGCAGTAAGCGACTTTCCTCCGCCGCTGCGCTGCGGCTAGAATGTGTGAAGGGCGGTGCCAGTGCACCGCCTTTCGTTCGTGGAGGGACAGCGTCATGGCCAAGGTAGTTATCATTGGAGGCAGCGGCCATGTCGGCACTTACCTCGTGCCCCGGCTGGTCGAGGCCGGTCATCACGTCATCAACGTCACCCGCGGGCACCGCAAGCCGTATACGCCCAATGCCGCCTGGGGCAGGGTGGAGACGGTCCTCATCGATCGCGACGCCGCCGAGCACGAGGGCAGCTTCGGCACCGCCATCGCGGCGCTCGAGGCCGACATCGTCGTCGACATGATCTGCTTTGTGCTGCCGCGCGCCCAGCAACTGGTCGAAGCGCTGCGCGGCAAGGTGCAACACTTCATCCACTGCGGCACAATCTGGGTCTATGGCCACAACACTGCCGTACCCGCCACCGAAGACCAGCCGCGCAACCCCTTCGGCGAATACGGCACGCAGAAGGCGGCGATCGAGAGCTACCTGCTTGACGAGGCGCGTCGCCACGGCTTTCCGGCCACCGTGTTTCGTCCCGGCCATATCGTCGGCCCCGGCTGGGCGCCGCTGAACCCGGCGGGGCACTTCAATGCCGAGGTGTTCTCGCAGATTGCCCGCGGCGAGGAACTGGTGCTGCCGAACTTCGGGCTCGAAACCGTCCACCACGTGCATGCCGACGACCTGGCGCGGCTGATCATGGCGATCATCGCCAACCGCTCGACCGCCATCGGCGAGGCCTTCAACGCCGTCTCGCCGCAGGCCATCAACCTGCGCGGCTACGCCGAAGCGATGTACCGCTGGTTCGGTCACGAGCCCAAGCTGAGCTACCTGCCGTTCGAGCAGTGGAAGGCCGGGCAGGACGCCGACGAAGCCAACGCCACCTGGGAGCACATCGTGCGCAGCCCCAGTCATTCGATGGAGAAGGCAAAGCGCCTGCTCGGTTTCGCCCCGCGCTATTCCTCGCTGGAAGCGGTGCAGGAGGCGGTCAGCTGGCTGGTCGACAACGCCAAGGTCCAAGGTCCGCAAGACTAGTGAAATCGGCTCATGGCACACCATCGCGCATCACGAGGTAAGCCCATGACCCACAGCTACGAAGACCGCATCAACCGCGTTACCGCCTACATTTACGAGCATCTCGATCAGCCGCTCGACCTCGGGCGCCTCGCCGATGTCGCGGCGATGTCGCCCTGGCACTGGCATCGCGTCTATTCGGCGATGCGCGGCGAGACCGCGGCAGCCGCGGTTCGCCGCCTCCGCCTGATGCGGGCCGCCAACGAGCTCGCCAACTCCGACGCGCCGGTCGAGGCGATAGCCAGGCGTTCCGGCTACGACAACCTGCAGTCCTTCACCCGCATCTTCGCCGAGGCCTATGGCATGCCGCCGGCCCGTTATCGTCGCGAAGGCAGTCACACCGCATTCAACCCGGCGCAGAACGGCGCGCCGACGCCGCACTACGCCGTCGAGATCCGCCACCTGCCGGCGATGACCATCGCCACTGAGCCGCATCTTGGCGACTACATGAATATCGGCATGGCCTTCGACCGGCTGTTCGGCCGCCTCGGCGCGGCTGGCCTGATCGACCAGAACACCCGCATGTTCGGTGTCTATGGCGATGATCCGAGCGCAGTGCCGGTGGACGAACTCCGCTCCGCGGCGGCCGCGACCATCAGCTCTCCATCGGCGGGTCTGCCGGTCAGCGCGACCCGCGCCGGGGACTATGCCGTGCTCCGTCACAAGGGGCCCTATGCCGACATGCGCGCCGAGTACAACTGGCTGTTCGGCACCTGGCTGCCGCAATCGGGCCGTGACATTGCCGATGCGCCGGTGCTGGAGGAGTACCTCAACAGCCCGCGCGACACCGCGCCGTCCGAACTGCTGACCATCCTCTACCTGCCGCTGGTGTGAAGATGGGCAAGTCCTGGACCGAAAAGCTCAACGCTCCGGCCGAGCCGGTGGTGAAACCAGCCCCGATCAGCATCGCCGGCATGCGCGCCGGCCAGATCATGCTGGTGCCCACCGCGCGGATGATCGCCGACTTCATGTCGGCCATCCCGCCCGGCCAAACCGTCGACACCAAGGCGATGCGGCGCGCGCTGGCGGAGCGTCACCATGCCGAGGTGACCTGTCCGATCTATACCGGCTACCACCTCCGCACCGTCGCCGAAGCTGCCCTCGAGGCCTACGCTGCGGGCATGCCGGTCGAAGCCATCACGCCGTTCTGGCGCGTGCTGGACGACACGAGCCCGACCACCGACCGCCTGCCGAACGGGCCAGCCTTCGTCGCTACCCGCCGCGCGGCCGAAGCCTGAGGGCAGGGGGATGCGAAATTTTCTCCCGGTCCCCCTTCACTGTGTCATGTCCCTTCTCTAACAAGGGCCGAGCAATCGATTGCACGGACAAGGGGTCACGCACATGTCTACCATCATCGACATCACCGGCCGGCAGGTCTTCGACAGCCGCGGCAATCCGACCGTCGAGGTGGATGTGGTGCTCGATGACGGCAGCTTTGGCCGCGCCATGGTGCCCTCGGGCGCCTCGACCGGCGCGCATGAGGCCGTGGAACTCCGCGACGGCGGCAAGCCGTTCCTCGGCAAGGGCGTCACCAAGGCGGTCGATTTCGTCAACACCGAAATCTTCGCCGAGATCCAGGGCCTCGACGCTCTCGACCAGATCGGCGTCGACCGCGCCCTGATCGAACTCGACGGCACCCCGAACAAGTCGCGGCTGGGCGCCAACGCCATCCTCGGCGTCTCGCTTGCCGTCGCCAAGGCCGCCGCCGAATCGAGCGAACTGCCGCTCTACCGTTACATTGGCGGCCCCAACGCCCACGTCCTGCCGGTGCCGATGATGAACATCATCAATGGCGGCGCGCACGCCGACAACCCGATCGACATGCAGGAATTCATGATCCTGCCGGTTGGGGCCGAGAGCATTGCGCATGCCGTGCAGATCGGCTCGGAGATATTCCACACCCTGAAGAAGGGTCTCGCTGCCGACGGCCACAACACCAATGTCGGCGACGAAGGCGGCTTCGCGCCGAACCTCAAGTCGGCCGAGGCGGCGCTCGAGTACATCGTCAAGTCGATCGAGAAGGCCGGCTACACCGCCGGCAAGGACGTCTATCTCGGCCTCGATTGCGCCTCGACCGAGTACTTCAAAGCCGGCAAATACGCCATGGAAGGCGAAGGCAAGACGCTGTCATCCGAGGACAACGCCAAATTTCTCGCCGGCCTCGTCGACAAGTTCCCGATCATTTCCATCGAGGACGGCATGGCCGAGGACGACTGGGAGGGCTGGAAGGCGCTCACTGACCTGCTTGGCAAGAAAGTGCAACTGGTTGGCGACGACCTGTTCGTCACCAACACCGAGCGCCTGCGCTCCGGCATCAAGATGGGCGTCGCCAACTCGATCCTCGTCAAGGTGAACCAGATCGGCTCGCTCTCCGAGACGCTCGACGCCGTCGATACCGCCCACCGCGCCGCCTATACCTCGGTGATGTCGCACCGCTCGGGCGAAACCGAGGACTCGACGATCTCCGACCTCGCCGTCGCCTGCAACTGCGGGCAGATCAAGACCGGCTCGCTCTCGCGCTCCGATCGGCTCGCCAAGTACAACCAGCTGATCCGCATCGAAGAGCAGCTCGGCACCTCGGCCAAGTATGCCGGCCGCAGCATTTTGAAGGCCTGATCCAAAACCCTGACACGCGGCGGTAGCTGAATCGGCTACCGTCGCGTGATGACCAACCACCTCCGATTTGCCGGCCTACCCGCCGCGACCCAGGCCGCAGCCCTCTGCGACATCGTCCGCTCCACGCCGCTGCTGATCGATGTGCTGGAGCGTCTGCCGGCCCTGGATCTGCCCGATACCTGGCTGGTCTCCGGCGCCATCTACAATGCGGTTTGGAACCACCTGACCGGGCGGCCACCGCTGACCGGCATCAACGACATCGACCTGTTCTACTTCGACGCCACGGACCTGAGCTACGAGGCGGAGGATCGCGCCATCAAGCGCGCCGATCAGGTCTTTGCCGGCCTGCCGCTGCCGGTGCAGCTGCGCAACCAGGCGCGGGTGCACCTCTGGTACCCCCAACGCTTCGGCGAAGCCTATCCGGCGCTAAGCTCGTCGCGCGAAGCCATCGACCGCTTTGCCTCGCTCACCCATGCGGTCGGTGCCCGTCTGGATGGGGCAGGGGAGATCGAGCTCTATACCCCATTCGGCCTCGACGACCTGTTCAGCTTCCGCATCGTACCGAACCGGCGGATGAACAATCGCGCCACGCACGAGAAGAAGGCTGAGCGGGCGAGGTCGGTGTGGCCGGAGATTGTGGTCGAAGCCTGGTAGGGGCTGACTGCCGGCAGACGACCCCCTCCCGGCCTCCCCCATAAAGGGGGAGGTGAAGAGTCGGGGCTCTTTCTTCGATCGTGCCAGGCACACCGGCGGAGCACCTCCCCCTTTATGGGGGAGGCCGGGAGGGGGCCGTCTCTATCAGTCCGGCTCACCCGCAACCACCCGTTAAGCCCCGGTGAACTATAAGGATCGCAAGAGAACCAGGCGAAGCTCGTCCATGCCCACCCGTTTGAAACGCCCTGCCTTCTGGCGCCATGTCGTCCTCGGTCTGGGGCTCATCGCCTTCCAGGGCTATCTCGGCTACAGTGTCGTTACCGGGCAGTTCGGCATCGAGAGCCAGGATGTGCTCGAGGCCGAGATCGATGAGCTGGGCGCCAAGTCCGGCGCGCTGCAGGCCGAGATCGACTCGTTCCGCCACCGGATCGAGCTGTTCCAGACCACGCGGATGGATCCGGACCTGGTCTCGGAGCGGGCGAGGGCGCTGCTCTCGATGGCGCAGGCCGATGACATCGTGGTGATGGTCAACCCGGCCAACGGTAAACCGCTTTCCAGTTCAGATACTGCATCAACCACAGATCAGTTAAGCGGAATTATCGAAGACGGCATAGACTGATAGCGCCGTTTCTTCACACGCCGCGCGGATTCGCCTCCGTCACATTATTGCGCTAAGCTCCAGCGGTTCGCGGCTCCTGTGCCGTGCGACATCGATGCGGCTTATCCATATTCCGGAGCTCTCGCCCATGGCGCGTAAAGCGGTGGCCAAAACGGCCAAGTCCAATGTCCCCGAACTCAGCAAGGAACAGGAACTCGCCGCCTACCGCGAAATGCTGCTGATCCGCCGCTTCGAGGAGAAGGCCGGCCAGATGTACGGCATGGGCCTGATCGGCGGCTTCTGCCACCTCTATATCGGCCAGGAAGCCGTGGTCACCGGCGTCACCATGGCCTCGCAGAAGGGCAAGGATGCGCAGATCACCGGCTATCGCGACCATGGCCACATGCTGGTCATGGGCCTCGACCCCAAGGGCGTGATGGCCGAGCTGACCGGCCGCCAGGGCGGCCTGTCGAAGGGCAAGGGCGGCTCGATGCACATGTTCTCCAACGAGCACCGCTTCTATGGCGGCAACGGCATTGTCGGCGCCCAGGTGTCGCTCGGCACCGGCCTGGCGTTTGCCAGCAAGTATCGCGGCGACAACACCGTTTCGATCTCCTATTTCGGCGACGGCGCGGCCAACCAGGGCCAGGTCTACGAGAGCTTCAATATGGCCAAGCTCTGGAACCTGCCGGCCGTCTACATCGTCGAGAACAACCGCTACGGCATGGGCACCTCGGTCGAGCGTGCCTCCGGCCAGCCGGACTTTTCGAAGCGTGGCATCTCCTTCGGCATCGAGGGCGAACAGGTCGACGGCATGGATGTCCGCATGACCTATGACGCCGCCAAGCGCGCCATCGAGCATGCGCGGTCGGGGAAGGGCCCCTACATCCTCGAGATGCTGACCTATCGCTATCGAGGCCACTCGATGTCCGACCCGGCGAAATACCGTTCGAAGGACGAAGTCTCGACCATGCGTGCCGAGCACGATCCAATCGAGCAGGTGAAGCAGCGTATCCTCGAGAAGCGCTACGGCACCGAGGAGAGCCTCAAGGAACTCGAGACCGAGATCCGCGCCATCGTCACCGAGGCCGCCGATTTCGCCACCTCCGATCCGGAGCCGGCGGCGTCGGAGCTCTGGACCGACATCTACGCGGCATGAGGCGGATCCGGTGGCCGTCGCGCTCTTCGCTATCGTTGCGGTCGCCACAGTCGGCGCCTGGCTGGTGGCGTTGATGGCGGCGCTGCAGATCGTTGCGCTGACGCCCGCCGGGCAACGCTGGAAGAGCTGGTTTGCCCTGGGCGGCTGGCGCTTCGGCGAAATCCGCGCTGCTGCCGGAACCGCGGTCGAGCCGCATATCCGGCGCTACCGGTTGGCGTTTCTGGTTTTCATGCTGGCGGTGATCGCCGGCGCCGCTGCCGGTATCCTGCTCGGCGCCGAGCAGCAGAACAATACCCATGAGGACCAAGCCGTCCTCGCCAATCCATCCTCCAGTCTGGAGAGCTGAATGCCCACGATCCTGATGCCCGCCCTCTCGCCGACCATGGAAGAGGGGAAACTCTCGAAATGGCTGGTCAAGGAAGGCGACACGGTAAAGCCCGGCGACGTATTGGCCGAGATCGAGACCGACAAGGCGACCATGGAGGTCGAGAGCGTCGATAGCGGCGTGGTCCAGAAGCTCATCGTGCCCGAGGGCACCGAGGGCGTGAAGGTCAACGCCCCGATCGCTTTGGTGCTGGGTGAGGGCGAAGTGCCCGGCGATGCCGAAGCGAACAGCGCACAGCTCAAGCCGGTCGATGTGGCGCCCGTCAAGGTCGAGTCAACTGATACCGTGCCGGCCGCCCCGGCCGGCGTAACGCCCGTCGCCATCCTCGAAGCGGCATCCGATCCGGATCTGCCCGCCGGCGTCGAGATGGTCGAAATGACCGTTCGCCAGGCGCTCAACGAGGCGATGGCCGAAGAGATGCGCCGCGACAAGGACATCTTCCTGATGGGCGAGGAAGTGGCCGAGTACCAGGGCGCCTATAAGATCAGCCAGAACCTGCTGCAGGAGTTCGGCCCAGAGCGCGTCGTCGATACCCCGATCACCGAGCACGGCTTTGCCGGCCTCGCCGTCGGCGCGGCCTTTGCCGGCCTCCGGCCGATCGTCGAGTTCATGACCTGGAACTTTGCCATGCAGGCGATCGACCAGATCATCAACTCCGCCGCCAAGCAGCTCTACATGTCCGGCGGCCAGGTCACCGCGCCGATCGTCTTCCGTGGCCCGAACGGCGCCGCGGCCCGCGTCGGCGCGCAGCACAGCCAGGATTATTCGGCCTGGTACAGCCACGTGCCCGGCCTCTACGTCGTCGCGCCCTATAGCGCCGCCGATGCCAAGGGCCTGCTCAAGGCAGCGATCCGCTCGAACAATCCGATCGTCTTCCTCGAGAACGAAATCCTCTACGGCTCGACCGGCCTCGTGCCCAAGGTCGATGATTACGTGCTGCCGATCGGCAAGGCGCGGATCGCCCGGCAGGGCAAGGACGTCACCATCGTCTCGTTCTCGATGGGCATGCGCTACGCCACCCAGGCGACCGAAAAACTGGTCGCGGCCGGCGTCGATGTCGAGCTGATCGACCTCCGCACCCTGAGGCCCATGGACACCAAAACGGTCATCGAGTCGGTCAAGAAGACCGGCCGCCTCGTTACCGTCGAGGAAGGCTGGCCGCAGGGCGGCATTGGTGCCGAACTCTCGGCCGTCGTTACCGCCGGGGCGTTCGACTATCTCGACGCCCCGCCGACCCGAGTCACCGGCAAGGATGTCCCGATGCCCTACGCCGCGAACCTCGAAAAGCTGGCTTTGCCGAATGTCGATGAGGTCATCGCGGCGGTGAACGCCGTGACCTATCGGAGCTGACGCTGATGGTGACCGAACTCGATCGGAAGTTTCTCGATGCAGCCTATGAGGAGGCCCAACTGGGCCTCTCCGAGGGCGGCATCCCGATCGGCTCGGTGCTGGTGCGCAACGGCGAGATCATCGGCCGCGGCCACAACCGGCGCGTGCAGAAGGGTGATCCGATCCTGCACGGCGAAATGGACGCGATCCAGAACGCCGGCCGGCAGCGCACCTACAAGGACGTAACCTGCTACACCACGCTCAGCCCCTGCATGATGTGCACCGGCACCATCATCCAGTTCGGCATCACCCGGGTGGTCGTGGCAGAATCGAAGAATTTCAAAGGCTTCCAGGATGTCCTGTCACTGGCCGGCGTTGACGTGGTGGACTACCACGACGAACGCTGCGAGCACATGATGGCGGATTTCATCGAGAAGCACCCGCAACTCTGGAACGAAGATATCGGCGAGTAAGGCACCATGAGCATCAACATCACCATGCCCGCGCTCTCTCCCACCATGGAAGAGGGCAAGCTCGCCAAGTGGCACGTCAAGGAGGGCGACAGCGTCTCCTCCGGCGACGTGATCGCCGAGATCGAGACCGACAAGGCGACGATGGAAGTCGAGGCCGTCGACGAGGGCAAGATCGGCAAGATCGTCGTCCCCGAGGGCACCGAGAACGTCAAGGTCAACGCGGTGATCGCAGTGATCCTCACCGAAGGCGAAACCGCCGCCGACGTGAAGACCCCGGCCCCCGCTGCCGCTCCGGCCGCCAAGGCGCCGGAACCGCTCAAGGCCGAGGCTCCGGCCGCCGCGCCCGCTCCTGCTGCTACCCCGGCCCCCGCGCCGGCGAAGCCTGCCGCTGCTCCCGCGGCGAACGGCGCCCGCGTCTTTGCCTCGCCGCTGGCCAAGCGCCTCGCCAAGGAAGCCGGCATCGAGCTCAGCGCCATCTCGGGCTCGGGCCCGCATGGCCGCGTCGTCCGCTCCGACGTCGAAGCCGCCAAGTCCGGCAAGGCGCCGCTGAAGGCCGCTCCGGCCCCCGCCACTGCGGCAGCTTCGGGTGGAGCTGCTCTCGCCGGCGGCATGAGCAAAGCGCAGGTCATGGCCCTCTACCCCGAGGGCAGCTACGACATCGTCCCCAATGACGGCATGCGCAAGGTCGTGGCGGCGCGCCTCACCGAGGCCAAGCAGACCATTCCGCATTTCTACCTGTCGCTCGACTGCAGGATCGACGCGCTGCTCGAAGCCCGCGAACAGATCAATGCCGCGGCGCCCCTCAAGGACGGCAAGCCCACCTACAAGCTCTCGGTCAACGACTTCGTCATGAAGGCCTGGGCCGCGGCGCTGATGAAGGTGCCGACCGCCAACGCCACCTGGGCGGGCGACTCGATCCTCTACCACAAGCACGCCGACGTGGCGGTTGCGGTGGCCGTGCCGGGCGGGCTGTTCACCCCGGTGGTCAAGGCCTGCGATACCAAATCGCTGCGGCAGATCTCCGAGGAAGTGAAGGATCTGGCCGGTCGCGCGCGTTCCAAGAAGCTGATGCCGCAGGAATACCAGGGCGGCACCTCCTCGGTCAGCAACCTCGGCATGTACGGCATCAAGAACTTTCAGGCCGTCATCAACCCTCCGCACGGCACCATCCTGGCGGTCGGTGTCGGTGAGGAACGCGTCTATGCCGAGAAGGGCCAGGTGAAGGTCGCCAACTTCATGACCGTGACGCTCAGCTGTGACCATCGTGCGGTTGACGGCGCGCTCGGCGCCGAAGTGCTGGCTGCCTTCAAGGGCCTGATCGAAAACCCCGTGATGATGCTGGCTTGAGGGCAGGGGCTTCGCGATGAAGACCATCCTCGCTTTCGGCGACAGCCTCACCTTCGGCGCCAACCCGATCCCGGGCGGTCCGCGTCATCCGTACGAGGATCGCTGGCCGACCGCCCTCGAGCGCGCGCTGGAGGGTAAGGCCCGCGTCATTGCCGAGGGTCTCGGCGGCCGGACGACCGTGCACAATGACGGCTGGGCGGCGGCCGATCGTAACGGCGCGCGGCTACTGCCGACGCTGCTCGAGTCGCACTCGCCGCTCGACCTGGTCATCATCATGCTGGGCACCAACGACCTGAAGCCGTTCCACGGCCGCACGGCGCAGGAAGCCGCCAATGGCATGCGCCGGCTGGTACAGATCACCCGCGGGCACTACCAGAAACCCGGCGACATCGCGCCGAAGATCATCCTCGTCGCGCCGCCGCATATCAGCGACACCGATCACCCGGAGATGCTGCTGCATTTCGGCGATGCGGCGATCGGGCAATCGAAGCTCTTCGCGCAGTGGTACAAGCTGCGCGCCGATGAATACGGCACCGGCTTCTTCGATGCCGCGACCGTCGCCCAGCCGCACCCGGCTGACGGCGTACATCTCGACGCTGCCAATACCCGCGCCATCGGCGAGGGCCTCGCACCGCTGGTCAAACAGGTATTGGGCCTGTGACCGCGCCGATCGCCATTCGCGGGGCGGAGCCGGACGATTTTCGTCAGCCACTGCCGAGATGTGCGTGGGACAACGGCATGTCTATGCCGGGTACAGGCGGCGGGGATCGAAAAGTCTCGACTGTGTCGTGGGCAGAGGCCAATCTTAAGAAAATTGGCATGCTCACCGGGCGTGTCGTTGAAGGTGAGGCATCTCGGCCGTGGGCATTTGTGCGGATCGAGCATGGCCTGTTTGCTGAGATCGAGGCACTCGCTGCGGGTACATGGCTCATTCAAGGGTTTGGCGTCGACCCGGACTGGCTGGACCGGGGAGTGGAGAGGCTGTTGCTCAATGAAGCGGTCCGGCGTGCGAGCTCGGCTGGGCTCTCCGGCGTCAGCACTATCGTGGGTCGTACGGCCCAGGACCTGATTGCATGGTTCAAAGGTGAAGGTTTTACCGCTCGCGCCGAGTGTGGTGGCGCCTACGGGGCTGTAGCGGCGCCCGTGACGTGGGTGCTGCTGGTGCGGGAGACTGTGCATTGACCGCCCCGATCGCCATTCGCCCGGCGACCAAGGCTGACGCGAGTGAGATCGCGCTCCTGGTCAACATTGCGACGCATGGCGGCATCGGCATGGGCTGGGCGTACGATGCGCGCGCGGAGGGCACCTACGACCCGATCGAAGTCGGCCGGCTGGACATGCTCGACGAGCGCGATGAGCTGAACTGGCGTAATGCGACGATCGCCGAGAGCGATTGCGAAGTGGTGGGCATGCTGCTCGGCTACCCGGAGCCCGATGTCATGGGGCCGTTTCCCGACGACCTGGAGGACTTTCTGGTGCCGATCGTCGAGCTCGAGTGGCTGTCCGCTGGGCACTGGTTCATTTCGATGCTGGCGGTGCATGCGCCGTGGCGTGGGCACGGCGTCGGCGGCTTGCTGCTCGAGCTGGCCGAAACGAAGCGCGCCGAAGCCGGTAGCACCGGCCTGGCGCTGATCACTGAAGACGTGAACGTACGGGCAAGAGAGCTCTACGAGCGCGAAGGTTTCAAGGTTTCCGCGTCGCGGCCGATGCGCAACTACCCAAACGGGCCGGCCCGTGGCAGCGACTGGCTATTGATGATGAAGGACCAACAACATGGCTGACTCATACGATCTCATCGTCATTGGCGCCGGTCCGGGCGGCTATATCGCCGCGATCCGCGCGGCGCAGCTGGGTCTGAAGACCGCCATCGTCGAGCGCGAGCACATGGCCGGCATCTGCTCCAACTGGGGCTGCATCCCGACCAAGGCGCTGCTCCGCTCCGCCGAGATCTACGGCCATATGGGCCACGCCAAGGACTATGGCCTCTCAGCCCGTGAGTTCGGCTTCGACATTGCCGCCATCGTCGACCGCTCGCGCAAGATCGCCGGGCAGATGAACAATGGCGTGCAGTTCCTGATGAAGAAGAACAAGGTCGACATCATCTGGGGCGAGGCGCAGCTGACGGCGCCCGGCGAGATCGTGGTCAAGAAAATGACCAAGAAGCCGGTCGAGCCGCAGTGGCCGCAGCCCAAGACGGTTTTGCCCGAAGGCACCTACAAGGCCAAGCACATCATCATCGCCACCGGGGCGCGGCCGCGCGTCCTGCCCGGCATCGAGCCCGATGGCGAAAAGATCTGGACCTATTTCGAGGCGATGAAGCCGGCAAAGTTCCCAAAGTCGCTGGTGATCATGGGGTCGGGCGCCATCGGCATGGAGTTCGCCTCGTTCTACCGCTCGCTCGGCGCCGAAGTGACGGTGGTCGAGCTGCTGCCCACCATCCTGCCGGTCGAGGATGCCGAGATCGCCGCGCATGTGAAGAAGCGCTTCGAAAAGCGCGGCATCAAGATCATCACCGATGCCAAGGTGGCCAAGGTCGATAAGACCAAGGACGGCATCACTGCCCATATCGAACCCAAGACCGGCGACAAGCTGACCATTTCGGCCGATGCGCTGATCTCGGCTGTGGGCGTCCAGTGCAACACCGAGAATCTCGGGCTCGAAAAGCTCGGGGTGAAGATCGAGCGCGGCGCCATCGTCATCGACAATTACGGCCGCACCAATGTGCCGGGCGTCTGGGCCATCGGCGACGTCGCCGGCCCGCCGATGCTGGCCCACAAGGCCGAGCACGAGGCGGTCATCACCGTCGAGACCATTGCCGGCCTCAAGGGCGTGCACGGTCTCGACAAGCTGAAGGTCCCAGGTTGCACCTATTGCGAGCCGCAGGTGGCGAGCGTTGGGCTGACCGAGGCCAAGGCCAAGGAAGCCGGTCGCGAGATCAAGGTTGGCCGCTTCCCGTTCGTCGGCAATGGCAAGGCGATCGCACTCGGCGAGCCCGAGGGGCTGGTGAAGACCATCTTCGACGCCAAGACCGGCGAGCTGCTCGGCGCCCACATGGTGGGTGCGGAAGTCACCGAGCTGATCCAGGGTTTTGTCGTGGCCATGGGGCTCGAGACTACCGAGGAAGAGTTGATGCACACCATCTTCCCGCACCCGACCCTTTCTGAGACCATGAAAGAGTCGGTACTCGACGCTTACGGCCGCGCGCTCAACATCTAGGCGCGCGTAGCGGCCAAAAGTATCTAACTCGCGCGCGGACTAAGACCAGATGAACCACCCGGTTCCACCCGAGGACATTCCGTTCATGTCGCCAGAAATCACCTCGCTGCTCATCTTCCTCGGCATCGGCCTCGTCGCCGGCTGGATCGCCAGCCTGATCCTGGGCGGCGGTGGGTTGCTGCGCAACCTGATCGTCGGGGTCATCGGCTCGGTCGTCGGCGCTTATCTGCTGACGCTGGCCAAGGTCGAATTGCCGATCGGCAATGCCCTGGTCAGCCAGATCGTCACCGCCACCATCGGCGCCATCGTGGTGCTGCTGATTGCACGGCTGATCACCAAATAGAGCAGGCCCGTCGGGGTTGAACCTGCCATGTCGAGACGCGATATCGACTTGGGGTCAAACAGGGGTAAGACAATGGGTCTGCCGGAAAAGCAGTTTGGGGGAGAGTCTCAAATGGGTCGTATGGACACGCGCTCGCTGGTCATCTTTCTGGTCATCGGTCTCGTCGCTGGCTTCCTCGCCAGTCTCGTGGTCGGCGGCGGCGGGTTGATCACCTACCTGGTGAGCGGCGTCATCGGTTCGTTCGTGGGCGGCTATCTGTTCACCGCCCTCAATATCAACCTCGGCATCAAGAGCCCGATCGTCACGCAGATCATCACTTCGACGGTTGGTGCTATCATCGTTGTCGTTATTGCCAGGCTCATTGCCGGCTAAGGAACGCCTCTTGGTCACCCTGATCGACAGTTTAGACACCCGCCCGCGGCACCCGGAAAAGGCCAACCGGCCTGAAAACGAGATGCTGCGAAAGCCGGACTGGATCCGGGTCAAGGCACCGGGCTCTCCCATCTATAAGGAGACCCAGCAGATCGTGCGCGAGAATGGTCTCGTCACCGTCTGCGAGGAAGCCGGCTGCCCGAATATCGGCGAGTGCTGGAGTAAAAAGCACGCCACCATGATGATCATGGGCGAGATCTGCACCCGCGCCTGCGCCTTCTGCAACGTGCGCACCGGCCTGCCGACCGCCCTCGATCCGATGGAGCCCGAGAAAGTCGCCAACGCCGTCGAAAAGCTCGGCCTTGCGCACGTGGTGATCACTTCGGTCGATCGCGACGACCTGCCCGACGGCGGCGCCGAGCACTTCGCCCAGGTGATCCGCGCCATCCGTGCCCGCACACCGAAGACCACCATCGAGATCCTGACGCCGGATTTCCTGCGTAAGGAAGGCGCGCTGGAGATCGTCGTCGCCGCCAAGCCCGATGTGTTCAACCACAACCTCGAGACGGTGCCGTCAAAGTACCTGAAAGTCCGTCCCGGTGCCCGCTACTTCCACTCGATCAGGCTGCTGCAGCGGGTGAAGGAACTCGATCCGACCATGTTCACCAAGTCCGGCATCATGGTCGGGCTCGGCGAGGAGCGGAACGAAGTCTTGCAGCTGATGGACGACCTGCGCTCCGCCGATGTCGATTTCCTGACCATCGGCCAGTACCTGGCGCCGACCAAGAAGCACCACCCGGTGCAGCGCTTCGTCACCCCCGAGGAGTTCAAGTCGTTCGCCACCGTGGCGACGACCAAGGGCTTCCTCCTCGTCTCCTCCAGCCCGCTGACCCGCTCGTCGCACCACGCCGGCGAAGATTTCGAACAGCTTCGCGCCAACCGGATGGCCAAACTCGCCCATGGCTGATCTCTTCCTCGAGCGGCATTCGCCGCATCTGCCGCAGCGCATGTTCGATCTGGTCTCCGACCTCGAGGCCTATCCGCGCTTCATCCCCAACTGCAAGGCGATGGAGGTGCGCGACGACGCGACCGGCGAGGGCATCCTGGCGCGGATGACCATCCAGTTCGGCCCGATCACCCAGGCCTATACCAGCCGGGTGGTCGCCGACCCGCAGGCGCTGACCATCACCGCCAAGGCTGTCGATGGGCCGTTCGCCTATCTCGACAGCAAATGGAGCTTTGAGGTGGAAGGCGAGGGGACCCGCATCCGCTTCGACATCGACTTCAAGATCGCCAACCCGCTGGTCGCCGCGGTTGCCGAGCCGGCCTTTGCCGCCAAGCAGAGCGAGATCATCGACGCGTTTGAGGATGAAGCTGACAGGCGGTTCGGGTAGGGGCTGGGGATAGGCCTCATCACTGTCCTGAAGCGCGGCAGTCACGTATCGCGGAATGACCACCGACCTGCCTTCTCCCCTTGTGGGAGAAGGTGGCGCGCAGCGCCGGATGAGGGGTCCGCGCAACGCAGTGTAGCGCGTTCCGAGCGAAGCGAGGAGCGACCGAGTACGCGGAGAGAACCCCTCATCCGCCCTTCGGGCACCTTCTCCCACAAGGGGAGAAGGCATTCGTTTCACGGCCGGTGCACTACGCAGGCAGCCCTTAAGCCTTCGCCGCCTTCAGCAGCAGCTTCAGCGCCTGCACAACCGTAGCGTGGCGCACCTCGTCGCGGTTGCCGGGAAACACCTTCTTGAGGTGCGTGGTGCCGGCTTCGGTCGCGACCGAGAAGTGCACCAGCCCGACCGGCTTGTCGGGGCCGCCGCCGGTCGGGCCGGCAATGCCGGTGACCGCCACCGCCACGTGCGTACCGGCCGCGCCGATGGCGCCGTCGGCCATCGCCATGGCCACTTCCTTCGATACTGCGCCGAACTGCTTCAACAGCCCGAACGGCACGCCGATCATCGAGATCTTGGCCTCATTGGCGTAGCTGACGAAGCCGCCATAGACCACGTCGGACGAGCCGGAGATGGCGGTCAGCGCCCCGGCGATCAGCCCGCCGGTGCAGCTCTCGGCCGTCGCCACGGTCATTCCGGCGGCCTTGAGGGCGGCAACCGTCTCCTCGGCGAGGGCGGCGATATCGTCGGGCAGCTTCATCTCAATCTTCCCTGGGCAGTTCGATGCTGGCGCTGGCCATGGCGACGATGCCTTCGCCGCGGCCGGTGAAACCGAGTTGTTCGCTGGTGGTGGCCTTGATGGCGACCCGGCTGGTGGCGATGCCACACACCCCGCCGATAGCGGCCTTCATCGCCTCGACATGCGGCCCTACCCGCGGCGCCTCGCAGACAATGGTGATGTCGAGATTGACGATCCTGCCGCGTCGCTCGCCGACGAGGCCGGCGGCATGCTTCAGGAAGATCGAGGAGGCCGCGCCCTTCCACTGCGGGTCGGAGGGCGGAAAATGCTTGCCGATATCGCCTTCACCCAGCGCGCCATAGATGGCGTCGGTCAGCGCGTGCAGCGCCACGTCGGCATCGGAGTGGCCTTTGAGTTTATGGGTGTGCGGGATCTCGACCCCGCCCAGCCAGACCGAACTGCCGGTGTCGAACGGGTGAACATCGAAGCCGGTGCCGATGCGGCTTTCCATGGCCGTCTCCTTGCCCAACAGGCGCTCGGCGCGGGCGAAATCCTCGGGGTGGGTGATCTTGAGGTTTTGCGTGCTGCCCGGCGTCAGCGCGACGCTGAGACCCGCCCATTCGGCGATCGCTGCATCGTCGGTGAACTCGCGCGGCATCCGGCCGGCGCGGAGGTGGGCCGAGAGAATCTGCGGGAAGCGAAACCCCTGCGGTGTCTGTGCCGCGAACAGCGTCTTGCGGTCCTCGGTTGCGGTCACCGTCCGGCCGTCGATCGAGCGCTTGATCGTATCGGTCACCGGCACCACGGGCAGCGCGGCTTCGCTCCCCCTGAGCGCCTCGATCACCCCGCCGATCACTTCCGATGAGACCAGCGGCCGCGCCGCGTCCTGGATCAGCACCAGGTCGGGTCGCCTGGGGCTCAGCGCCGTGAGCCCGGCCAGCACCGAGGCTTGCCGCGTCTCGCCGCCGGTAACCGGCGGCAGCAGCCGCGGATCGGCGAGACCGAGAGCCGCGTAGCGGTCGACCTGCTCGGCATGGATGACCGGCACCACCCAACTGATATCGTCGCGCCGCAGAAATGCCGCGATGCTGCGGCTTAGCACCGGCGTGCCGGCGAGGTCGCGGTATTGCTTCGGGCTGGTGTCGCCGGCGCTGCTGGCGCGTTCACCGCGGCCCGCGGCGACGACGATTACGGCGATGGTTCTGGTGCCTGTCATTGTCGCTTCATATCGCGCCTTTAGTGGCGCGGGCTTGGTCTACCGGCGGCTTTTCCCCGCAGCAAGCCCAGCGCCGAACATTGCGCGATAGGGCGAGATATGTGGTTGCGCGCCGCCCGCTTTTGACTATTCTGCGGGCATTTCGTGGAAATGAGCAAATCTGGGGCAGGGTGTGTCTGATATTGCCTGCACATTGAGCATTGCTGGTCATGAGTTGCCGAACCGCGCCTTTTTGGCGCCGATGGCCGGGATCACCGACGCGCCGATGCGGAAACTTGCCGAGCGCTTCGGCGCCGGCCTCGTCGTCTCGGAGATGATCGCCAGCAACGCGCTGGCCACCAACAATGACGACATGGTGCGCCGCCTCAACAAATCCGGCGCATTGCCGCATGTCGTGCAGCTCGCTGGCTGCGAAGCCGAATGGATGCGGAAGGGCGCTGAGATCGCCTACGCGGCGGGCGCCGACATCATCGACATCAACATGGGTTGCCCCTCGAAGCGCGTCACCAACGGCTATGCCGGTTCAGCGCTGATGCGGGTGCCCGACGAGGCGCTGAAGCTGATCGACGCCGTGGTAGCCGCGACACCGCTGCCGGTCACCGTGAAGATGCGGCTCGGCTGGGACGAGGATTGCCTAAACGCTGCCGACCTGGCGCGGCGCGCCGTCGATGCGGGCGCCCAGATGATTACCGTCCACGGCCGCACCCGGCAGCAATTCTACAAGGGCGAGGCGCGCTGGAACCTGGTGCGCCCGGTGGTCGAGGCGGTGAGTGTTCCAGTGGTCGTCAACGGCGATATCACCAGTATTGCCGCAGCGCGCGAGGCGCTCGGGCAATCGGGCGCCGCCGCGGTGATGATCGGCCGCGGGGCACAGGGACAGCCCTGGGCCGTCGGACAGATCGGCGCGCAACTTGTAGGCCGTGAGCCGCAGGCCGCCCCGACCGGTGCCCAGCTGGCCGAACTGGTCGCCGAGCACTACGACGCCATGCTGACCGACTACGGCACCCAGCTCGGGGTGCGCGTCGCGCGCAAACATCTCGACTGGTATCTCGAGGCGGCCAATATCGTGCTCGACAAGCCGGTCCGCGGCCAGCTGCTCAATGCGCTGAAGCCGGCCGAGTTCACCAGAATGATCAGCGATATCTACTCCGGCGACTGGAGGCTCGCGGCATGAGCAAGGTTCCGCCGCCGGCCCTCAGCACTGCCGTGCTGCAGGCATTGCCGCAGCCTGTCATCGTCTGCAGCGAAGACCGCACCATCGTCTTCGTCAACTATGCAGCCGAAGCCTTCTTCGGGGCCTCGCAGAGCGTCTTGTCGCGCCAGCGGCTCGATGACCTCATTGCCTTCGGCTCGCCCATCATCGGCCTGATGCAGGCCGTCGCCGATCGTCGCGGCCCGATGACCGAGTATCGGGTGCGGGTGGGCTCGTCGCGCTTCTCCGATGTTGGCGATGACCGGGTGGTCGACGTCTTTGCCTCGCCGCTCTCCGATGCCGATGGCCGCATCGCGCTGTTGTTCCAGGAGCGCACCATGGCCGACAAGATCGACCGGCAACTGGTCAGCCGCGGCGCGGCGCGTTCGGTCACCGGGCTCGCCTCGATGCTGGCGCATGAGATCAAGAACCCGCTCTCCGGCATCCGCGGCGCGGCGCAGTTGCTGGAGCAGAGCGTCACCGCCGATGAGCTGCCGCTGGCGCGCCTGGTGCGCGACGAGGTCGACCGTATCGTCGACCTGATCGACCGGGTCGAGGTGTTCGGTGACGACCGGCCGATCGAGCGCGAGCCGATCAATATCCACGTCATCCTCGATCGGGTGAAACTCCTCGCCAAGAACGGCGTCGCGAGGGGCATCTCCTTTCACGAGGAGTATGATCCATCGCTGCCGCCGGTCGGCGGCAACCGCGACCAGCTCATCCAGGTGTTCCTCAATCTGGTGAAGAACGCCGCGGAAGCCCTTGAGCGGACACCTAAACCTGAGATCCGCTTCTCGACGGCGTTCCGACCGGGTATCCGCATTTCGGTGCAGGGCGTGTCGGAGCGCATCTCGCTGCCGCTGGAGATCGTCATCGAAGACAATGGTCCCGGCGTGCCGCCCGACCTGGTGCCGATCCTGTTCGATCCGTTCGTCACCACCAAAGCCAATGGCTCCGGCCTCGGCCTCGCGCTGGTCGCCAAGATCATCGGCGACCATGGCGGCGTCGTCGACATGGACAGCCGTCCCGGCCGCACCCGCTTCCGCATCCTGCTGCCGGTCGCCGCCAAGAGCACGGTGACCGAAACTGTTTCCCAAGAGGTTCCGGCCGAATGAGCCACACTATCCTGCTCGCCGACGACGATGCCGCGATCCGCATGGTGCTGAACCAGGCGCTGACCCGGGCCGGCTACGAGGTGCGCCCAACCGGCAACCTCTCGACCATGTGGAACTGGGTGAGCCGCGGGGAAGGGGACCTGCTGATCACCGATGTGGCGATGCCCGACGGCAATGCCTTCGACATCATGCCCAAGATCAAGAAGCTGCGCCCCGACCTGCCCATGGTGGTGATGAGTGCGCAGAACACCTTCATGACGGCGATCCGCGCCAACGAGGTCGGCGCTTACGAGTATCTGCCGAAGCCTTTTGACATCACCGAGGTGCTCTCGGTGGTCGGTCGGGCGCTGGCCGACGCCAAGAAAGCCTCGCCAGCCGAAAAGAAGGCCGACGAGCCGGGCGAGACCATGCCGCTGGTTGGCCGCTCGCCGGCCATGCAGGATATCTACCGTGCCCTGGCGCGGCTGATGCAGACCGACCTGACGGTGATGATCACCGGCGAGAGCGGCACCGGCAAGGAGCTGGTGGCGCGGGCCCTGCACAATTTCGGCAAACGCCGCAACGGGCCGTTCGTCGCCATCAACATGGCCGCGATCCCGCGTGACCTGATCGAAGCCGAGCTGTTCGGGCATGAGAAGGGCGCCTTCACCGGCGCCGCCGCGCGCTCCTCCGGTCGCTTCGAGCAGGCCGAGGGCGGCACCCTGTTCCTCGACGAGATCGGCGACATGCCGATGGATGCCCAGACCCGCCTGCTGCGCGTGCTGCAGGAGGGCGAATACACCATGGTCGGCGGCCGCACGCCGATCAAATCCAACGTCCGCATCGTCGCCGCGACGCACCGTGATCTCAGCCAGATGATCCGCCAGGGCCTGTTCCGCGAGGATCTCTACTACCGGCTCAACGTCGTGCCGATCCGCCTGCCGCCGCTGCGCGAGCGCGTCGACGACATCAACGATCTGGTGCAGCACTTCCTGCGCGCCGCGCAGCGCGAGGGCGAGCCGGTCAAGACCATCTCCTCCGACGCCATCCGGCTGATGCACAACTATTCCTGGCCGGGCAACATCCGCGAGCTGGAGAACCTGGTGCGCCGCCTGTCGGCGCTCTACGCCGACGAGAACATCTCGCTCGAAATTGTGCAGAGCGAGCTCAATCTGGCCGACCGCCAGCCGGTGCAGAGCAGCAGCGGGCCGGTGGACGTTTCGACCGCGGTCGAAACCCATGTCGCCCAGGTGCTGCGCGAGTACGAACCGAACCTGCCGCCGGCGGGGCTCTACCAGCGGGTGCTCGACCGGGTGGAGGCACCGCTGATTGCCATGGCGCTCAATGCCTGTGGTGGCAACCAGATTCGGGCCGCTGACCTGCTTGGCCTCAACCGCAATACGCTGCGCAAGAAAATCCGCGCCCACTCGATCGAGATCGTCAAGCAGTCGCGCCGCCAAGGCTGACCGCGCGCTGCTCCCATCACATTGCCGAGCCGTCGGCAGACGGCTGTTGCGAAAATGCATCGACGGGACTACTCAAGCCGATGTGTTGCTTTGTCGCCGCTCCCTGGTGTCACATTTTGGCAACAATTGTCTTGAAGGGTGAATCGGTGGGTTAGGCCGCCCACGATCCGTCCACAACCCGGCTTCTGGATGCACGACGCAACGCTCACCGGCGACGCACCACCCGAGGCGATTCCCGCGCCGGCTTCGGCACGGACACGCCCGCTGTTGTTCGGGGACACCGGCCGCAAGGCCATCCGCACCATCGGCCTGATCATCGTTCTGCTGTCGGTTTTCGTCTCGTCGGGCTCATTCCTGATCATGACCGGGGCGACCGATATCGAGCCGACCCCCGAGGTCTGGACCATCATCTGGGTGATCAACGGCCTCCTGGTCGTCTCGGTGGTGGCGCTGGTGCTGACCGAGGCGACACTGCTGGTCCAGGCGCGGGTGCGTGGGCAGGCCGGCGCCGGATTGCAGGTCCGCATGGTGGCGATGTTCGCCACCGTGGCCGCCGTCCCGGCCTTGCTGGTGGCGGTCGTCGCCATGATTTCGCTGAACCAGGGCCTCGACCAGTGGTTCTCCGAGCGCACGCGCACCATGGTGGAGAGCTCGCGCCTCGTCGCCCGCTCTTACCTGCTCGAGCATTCGCAGGTGCTGCGCGATGACATCATCTGGGTGGCCAACGAGCTGGAGCAGGCGCGCGGCACCTTCGAGACCGACCGCACCAAGTTCCAGCGCATCCTCACGGCGCTCGCCGTCACCCGTTCGCTGCCATTCACCTCGCTGATCTCGGCCGACGGCGACACCCTGATGAAGGCGCAGATCAACGCGCCCGGCACCGCGCCACGGGTGCCCGCCGGCCTGACCCAGGGCGTGGTCGAGGGGACGCCGACCGAGATCGGCCCCGGCCGCACCAATCTCGTCGGCTCGGTGGTCAAGCTCCGTGGTTACGACAATACCTATCTGTTCGTGGCCCGCCCGGTGGATCCGGAGGTGCTGGAGTTCACCCGGCTCACCGACGCCAACATCACCGAGTACCGCAATTACGAGAGCAACCGGCTGGTCTTCCAGATCACCTTTACGCTGATGTATGTCGGCATGGCGCTGGTGCTGCTGCTCGCCGCGGTGTGGATCGGCATCGCGCTCGCCAACCGCTTCGTCGACCCGATCCGCAACCTGATGATCGCTTCGAGCCGCGTCTCGGATGGTGATCTCGACGTGCGCGTGCCGGTGCAGGAGGGCAGGGGCGACCTGCGCGATCTCTCCAGCCGCTTCAACACCATGACGCAGCAGCTGAAAACACAGCGCGTCGCACTGGTCGAGGCCAATGAGACCAACGAGAAGCGCCGCCAGTTCACCGAAGCCGTGGTGGAGGGCGTGTCGGCCGGCATTGTCGGGCTCGATCCGTTCGGCGCCATCACGCTGGTGAACCTGCGCGCTGCCGAAATGGTCGGCTCCGATGAAATCTCGCTGGTCGGCAAGCGCATCGATGAGGTGATCCCCGGGCTCGCGCCGGTGATCGAGCGCGCCAAATCGGCGCGTCGCGGCACCATCCGCGACCAGATCGAGATCGGCTCGGGCCCCGACTATCGCACCTACCAGGTGCAGCTGACCCGCGAAGGCACAATGACCGAGTCCAAGGGCTTCGTTGTGACGCTCGACGACATCACCGATCTGCTCTCGGCCCAGCGCACCGGCGCCTGGGCCGATGTGGCGCGCCGCATCGCCCACGAGATCAAGAACCCGCTGACCCCGATCCAGCTCAGCGCCGAGCGCCTGCGCCGCCGCTATGCCAGTAAGCTCGCCGACGACTTCGAAGTCTTCGACAAGTGCATCAACACCATCATCCGGCAGGTCGGCGATATCGGCCGCATGGTCGACGAGTTCTCCTCGTTCGCGCGCATGCCGGAAGCCAAGCTGGAAAAGGGCAACCTGACCGAGTCGATCCGCCAGGCGGTGTTCCTCGAGAGCGTCCGCCTGCCGGAAGTAACCATCAATATGGAGCTGCCCGAGCAGCCGATCACCGCCTGGTTCGATAACCGGCTGATCAGCCAGGTGCTGACCAACCTGATCAAGAACGCCGTCGAGGCGATCGAGGGCGCCGGGCTCGAAGGCATCAAGAATCCGGTGATTACCGTCGAAGCCGGCCCTGAAGGGGACATGGTTCGGCTGTCCATCTCCGATAACGGCAAGGGCTGGCCGAAGGAGAACCGGCACCGGTTGCTCGAGCCTTATGTTACGACGCGCGAGAAAGGCACCGGGCTCGGCCTCGCGATTGTCGCCAAGATCATTGAACAGCACGGCGGCAAGGTCGATCTGATCGACGCCGAGCCGGACGAGAACGGGCGCATCGGCGCCTGCTTTACCTTCACCCTGCCGCTCAACCGGCCAGGTGAAACGGACGACGGGGAGCCAGCAGCTCCTCAGACGGTGGCGGGGCAGCAGACCGCTACCGAGACCACGAATGACGCAGCGGGTGGGGCAGACCCTGACAGCGGACAGCAAGAGGAGCCGCAATTGCAAGCGGTTGATAATACCTGATGGCCCTCGACATTCTCATTATCGATGACGAGGACGACATCCGCGACCTGATCGCGGGTATCCTCGAGGACGAGGGCTACCAGACCCGGCAGGCGCATGACGCCGATTCCGGGCTGAACGAAATCGCCCGGCGCCGGCCGAGCCTGGTGTTCCTGGATATCTGGATGCAGGGCAGCCGGCTCGACGGCCTGCAGCTGCTCGATGAGTTCCAGAGCCAGCACCCGGATATGCCGGTGGTGATGATCTCGGGGCACGGCAATGTCGAGACGGCGGTCAGCGCCATCCGGCGTGGCGCCTACGACTATATCGAGAAGCCGTTCAAGGTGGATCGGCTGCTGCTGATCACCCAGCGCGCCATGGAGGCCGCACGCCTGAAGAACGAGGTGGCCGATCTCCGCGAGCGCTCCAACAAGACCGTCGAACTGGTCGGCAACTCGCAGGCCATGCAGGCGGTGAAGGGTGTCATCGAAAAATCGGCGCCGACCAACTCGCGCATCTTCATCTCCGGCTCCTCCGGCACCGGCAAGGGCCTCTCGGCGCGGCTGATCCACCAGCGCAGCGCCCGTTCGGAGGCGCCGTTCGTCGAGATCAACTGCTCGCTCTATTCGCCCGAGGAAGTGGCGGTCGTGCTGTTCGGCCGCGAAACCCGCGAGAAGACCGGCACGCTCAGGACCGAGGTGGGGGCGCTGGAGAAGGCGCATGGCGGCACGCTCTACCTCTCCGAGGTGGCGGCCCTGCCACAGGCCGCGCAACAGGCGCTGCTGCGCACACTGGTCGAGAGCAAGTTCAACCGGGTCGGCGGCGCCGTTGCCGTGCCGATCGACGTGCGCATCATCTCGTCGAGCTCGCAGAACGTCGCCGGCCTGATCGAGGACGGGCAGTTCCGTTCCGACCTGTTCCACCGGCTGTCGATCGTGCCGTTGCACCTGACGCCGCTGAAAGAGCGCCGCGAGGACATTCCGCCGCTGGTCGAGGTGTTCATCGAACAGGTGTGTCGCCTGCACAACCTCAAGAGCCTGTCGATCGGCGATGATGCGGTGGCGGTGCTGCAGGGCCAGGATTGGCCAGGCAATGCCCGCCAACTGCGCAACTCGATCGAGCGGCTGCTGATCCTCGTCAAGGACCAGACCCCGGCCGACGGGATGATCACCGCGGCGATGCTGCCGCCCGATATCGGCGAAGTGCTGCCGACCGTCGGCGACAGCGACTCATCGGCCCACCTGATGAGCCTGCCGCTGCGCGACGCCCGCGAGGTGTTCGAGCGGCAATACCTGATGGCGCAGATCGAGCGGTTCGGCGGCAACATCTCCAAGACCGCCGAATTCGTCGGCATGGAGCGCAGCGCTTTGCACCGCAAAATCAAGTCGCTGGGGCTCTAGGGGCGCTTTCAGAAAAAGTTGCAGAGTTTTCCGGTTCGAGAGCGCGACCAATCACGAACTAGGCCGTTTCGCCCATGCGCTCAGGTGCCATGCGCGTGTACGGGTAGGCACTAAGATTCTTCTGTGCCATACTTCAAAGGCGATGGGAGAGTGACCATAAAAGGGGGCAGGGGCGGTGGCGGCCGTTGTTCCCATCAACAGGGCGTGGCCGTTGGCTTGCGGCCCGTCTAACATCCCGCGAGAAGAGGCCAACGAATGCCCAGCGAAAAGACCCAGAATCTCCAGGACGCGTTCCTCAACCATGTCCGCAAGCAGAAAGTGCCGGTCACGATCTTCCTCGTGAACGGCGTCAAGCTGCAGGGCGTGATCACCTGGTTCGACAATTTCTGCCTGCTCCTGAGACGCGATGCGCAATCGCAGCTCGTCTACAAGCACGCCATCTCGACCATCATGCCGGGCGCTCCGATCCAGCTGTTCGATCCCGAGCACACCGGCGAGGACTGAGACACACCTTGAGCGATGACTTTGACGACGAGGCCGCCCGCAAGGGCGGCCCACAGGCATTCATAGACCAGCGTGCTGCGCCGACCCGAGTGGGCCTCGTCATTCCCGATGTCCGCGGCCGCGCCACCACCCACAGCATCGAGGCGCGCAAGGCCGAGTTCGAGGGCTTGGCCAGCGCCATCCGTGTCGAGATCGTGTTCTCCGAGATCGCCAAGGTGCGCGAGATCAAGCCGGCGACCTTCATCGGTGGCGGCCATGTCGAGGAGATCGCCAAGCGGGTGAAGGAGGAGGAGATTGAACTCCTGCTCGTCGACACCGCCTTGCACCCGATCCAGCAGCGCAACCTCGAGAAGGAAACCGGCACCAAGGTGCTGGATCGCACCGGGCTGATCCTCGAGATCTTCGGCGAGCGCGCCGCCACCCGTGAGGGCGTGCTGCAGGTCGAACTCGCCCACCTCAATTACCAGAAGAGCCGGCTGGTCCGCAGCTGGACCCACCTCGAGCGCCAGCGCGGCTCGGGCGGTTTCGGCTTCATGGGCGGCCCCGGCGAAACCCAGCTGGAAAGCGATCGCCGGCAGCTGCAGGACCGCATCAAGATGCTCGAAGAGCGCATCGAGAAGGTGCGCCAGACCCGCGGCCAGCAGAAGGGCCGGCGCGATGCCGTGCCGTTCCAGGTGGTGGCGCTGGTGGGTTACACCAATGCCGGGAAATCCAGCATATTCAACGCGCTGACCGGGGCAGGGGTGTTCGCCAAGGACCTGCTGTTCGCCACCCTCGATACCACGGTGCGCAAGATCAGCCTGCCGCATGGCCGTGAGGTGATGCTGTCGGACACGGTGGGCTTCGTCTCCGACCTGCCGACCGACCTGATCGCTGCCTTTCGCGCGACGCTCGAAGAGGTGCTGGAAGCCCATGTGATCCTGCATGTCCGCGACGTCGCCAACCCCGATCACGCGGCGCAGGCGCAGGACGTATTGAAGGTGCTGGAGGAACTCGGCATGTCGGCCGAGACCACCCCGATCATCGAGGTCTGGAATAAGGTCGACCTCTTGGAGCGTGATGCCGACGGCACCTATCCGGCGCTGGCGACGCTGTCGCCGCTCGGCAAGGTCGCCGCGTCCGTGCCGGTGTCGGCGCAGACCGGCGAGGGGCTGGATAGGCTGCTCGACACCATCGAAAAGGTCTTGGGCGGGCAGGGGCGGACCTACCGCGTGCTGGTGCCGCATACCGCCGGCGCCGATGTCGGCTGGCTCTACGGCCACGCCGAGATCATTGGCAAGGACGAGCCGGACGAGAACGGCCAAGTCTACGAGGTCCGGGTCGAGGCCCGGCACAAGAACGCCTTCACCGAACGCTTCGCCGGCCGCATCGAAGGCTCAGACGCCGCCTGACCGTCCGAGCTGGATGTGCAGATGGTCGTCATGGCGCGCCGCGCGACACCCCTGAAAGCGGATGTGGCTCGAGTTGACGCCTAGCGACTGCTTGAGGTGCGGCTCGATGAACACTGATCGGACACCGAAGCGCGTCACGCCCGCTGTCGCCAGCCAGCGCAGAGCCGCGCCGGTGCGTTGTCGTTCGAGGCGATAATTCGGAAACAGCGGCTGCAGAGCGTCAAAATCCCAGCGCAGGCTGAGCCCATTCTGCTGCGCTAGGCAGGGGTGTACATCGCTGGCTGCTGGCTGCTCGAAGGCGAAGTAACCGATCGGCGAGCGGGTCACGCCGTTGCGAAACCTGCTCTCGGCATCCTCGTAATAGTAAGCGACGTCGAGGGCCAGGCCATTGCCGTGCGAGAGATGCGGCAACAGCGGAAAGCCGTCGAGGAACGGAAAGCCGCCATCGAGGGCGAGGGTGGTTGTCCCCGGAAACTCCGTATCGACATGCTCGGCCAGCGCTTGGGCGGCCTCGCGCAGCTCCGGAGTGACGTAATTGCGGTTCAGCACGCAGTAGAGTGGCGACTGGGCCGCAAGCGCCTGTTGATTGCCGGCAAAGCACGGCAAGGGAACACGACCAAGGCTCGGCACCGCGAGCATCGCGCTGATCGACGCAGCGCCGTAGCACAAGAGGAACAGGCCAAGCCGCAGCGCCTGGTGGCGCACTCGCAGCAGCCGCGCCAGGCCCAGCGCAGCAAGATAAGCCAAGCCGCCGATCTGCGTGGCCAGCGTCAGGAGGACGAAGATCAGCGACCGAGCAACAAGCCGCAGCATCGCCCGCTGCTCCGGCGCTTACCCGCGCTCTTTGGCCCTGATCTCGTTCCAGTAGCCGTCCAACCGATTGAGCCCGGCCTCGGCCAGCGGGACGGCGTCCTCCGTGGCGCGGCTTTCGACGTAGCGGAAGCGGCGGTCGAACTTGACGTTGGCGTCGCGCAATGCGGATTCGCCTTCGACCCCGAGCTTGCGCGCGAGGTTGGCGGCGGCGAACAGCAGGTCGCCCAGCTCCTCGTGGATCTCGGCCGTGTTGCCGGCTTCCGCCGCAGCGGCGACTTCGTCGAGCTCTTCGCGGACCTTGGCCAGCGTCTGCCGCCAGTCGGGCCAGTCGAATTGCACCGAGGCAGCGCGGCGGCTGAGCTTTTCTGCACGGGCGAGGGCAGGCAGGGCGTGCGGTACGTCGTCGAGGATGGACGAGGGGGTTTGCTTCCGCTCAGCCTTCTTCGCCCGCTCGTCGGCCTTCACCTCGTCCCACTTGGCTTTGGCGCCACCAGCATTGCGCGCCGCTTCCTCTCCGAAGACATGAGGATGCCGGCGTATCAGCTTCTCAGTAATAGCAAAAACCACGTCGCCGATATCGAACAGGCCTTGCTCCGAGGCCATCTGGGCGTGATAGACCGGCTGCAGCAGCAGGTCGCCGAGCTCCTCGCGCAGGTCCGCATAATCCTCACGCTCGATGGCGTCGGCGACCTCGTAGGCTTCCTCGATGGTGTAGTGGCGAATGCTGGCGAAATCCTGCTCCAGATCCCACGGACAGCCGCCATCCGGGTTTCGGAGGGCGGCCATGATCTCGATCAGGCGGGAAATGTCGCGGGACGGCTGCATGGCAACTCTCAGGTGATGTCGAAGCTGACGGCGTGGTTGCCGAGCCGGCCGACCACGTGGCCGGCGCCGGCGATCGGCACGAGGCCGCAGAGCGAGCCGGTGGTGACCACCGTGCCGGCCTTAAGCGGAAAAGCCGGGTTCTGGTTCTTGGCGTAGGCGATGAACGAGTTGAGCACGGTGCCGAACGAGTGCTTGGCCGGCGCCGACCAGATCTGCTGACCAGCGAACTCCAGGTGCACGTCGTAATTGCCGATCTCGGCGCCGGCGTCGCGATGCGTGGGGTCGATGACGTAGCCATAGGCCGTGGCGTTGTCCGCAAGCCCGCCATACGCACCTGCGAGGCTCCGGTCGGCATAGCGCGTACCGCAGACCTCGATGCCGACGAAGTAATGGCTGATCGCCTCGATGATATCGATCTCGTCACGGTTAGCGGCGTCGGTCGTCAGGTCGCTGGCCAGCACCAGGCCAACCTCGACCTCGAGCCCGACGATCGTCGGCGACGACAGCTGGAACGCGCCGCTGTTGCCGACACGTGACCGATAGATCGGCGCACAGGCGCCAAGTCCGTCCGGCGCCACGATGGTCTTGAGCAGCGCCGGAGCTTCGCCGAGCGCCGCCATGGTCGCGGACTGGATGCTGAGGGCGGCAGCGCGATCGAGCGCCGCATAGGGGACAGCATCGACATCATGCCGGCCGGCACGCTGGGCCTCGATAAGCTGCTGGGTGAGGTCGGCTTCGGTCGGCATATCGCTATTCCTCCATTCGCATAAGATATATTATGGAACTATCGCATTGACCCAACGGTGCGGCTGGCGGCCTTTGCTGCCTCACACCGTACGTCCAAGTCATTGGGGATTTCGTGCTGGTTGCCTGTGCCACGGACCGGCTGCGCTAGCATGACTAACCCTTCTGCAATGCGCGTTGGAGCAGCGCGGTCGAATAGAACTCGTACGAGGCCGCCTTGTCCGGGAAATCGATCAGATGGACTGTGAAGCGGCAAGGAACGCCATTTTCGGGAAGGTTGTCGGCGAAAAAGGATGAGTACGCCTCGGCATAGGCTTTCCGAAGGCGATCCTGCTCAGCGGCATATCCGGCGGGATCGGCGAGGATGTTCGGGGTCTTCGGTTGGGCACCGAACGCGTACACCTCAATGAAATCGATATCCTGCAAAGACGAGCAGATTCCCGCCTCGACCAGCCACTTCTCCCAGCACCTGAACACCAGTGCGACTTCCTGATGGGGATCCATCGACACGAGTTCGCTGAGTCCCAAAATGCCCTTCGCTGAGTAGCCACCTGTCAGACCAGCGAAATGAATCTTGAGGTCGCCATCCGCCTGTTCCTCGGTGACCAGCGCCGAGAGAACAGGTCGATCGCCTTCATAGTAATAGGTGAGTTTGCCGCGCTTCCTGACATTGAATGCCATCGATAATGTTTCCCGGAGACTTGATCAGCTTGTCAGAACCTGTCGCAATCGAGCAGCAACGACATCGGCCTCTTGGCTCGTCAGCGTCTGCGGATTGAGGGCTATGGCGTTCGGTTCGTCGGCTAGTGCAGCTACCTCAATCCAGACATCGCCGGTCTTGAGTTCGTCAATAACCTGGTCGCGCGTCTTGCTGAAACCGGCATCGAGATGAACGATTGCGCGCGGGTGAGGTTGACCAGCTTCACTTGGGAAGCCGCGTTCCGTCGTCACTCCCGCGATGCCGCCGAGGTCTTCGATCCAGTTCCGGACGATCGATTCATACCCTTCGAGAATCGCGTCTTCGTCCTGCTCCAGTGTATACCGGACGGCGGCGAGCATTCCGGCGAGTTCTTCCTTTCCGACTTTCATCGGTCGACCGATGCCCTGCGTTGGCGCTGAAAGTCGGCGGCAACCAGCGATCAATTCCCTGGTCCCAAGGACCAGACCGGCAGCTTGCGGCCCACGGATACCTTTGCCGCCACTGAAGACGACACCGTCGCAGCCGAGGACCTTGGTGTAGTGCCAGAAACTCGAAACCGGCGGAATCTGGGCAGCGGCGTCGACCAGAACCGGGACGTGGTGCTTCCTGGCGATCGCGATGACGTCCTCGATCGGCGGAGATTTCAATGCCAGCGCCCCGGCAAACCAGACCAGGCACGCCGTACGCCCTGATATGGCCGACTCAAACGATGCGAGGGTGTCGTCGCACTCAATGACAGAGGCGCCGGTCTGGCGAATCGCGAAGTCGTAGCCGTTGCGCTGTGAAGTGAAAACGATCACTTCGTTCCTGGTGATGCCGTTGAGCATCGGATACGCCATCGGATCGGGTTCGTTCGGCGCTGCCATCAGAGTTGCGACCGAGAGCACGATCCCAGCTGCTGCACCTGAGGAAACGAATGCGGCATCATTCCGGGTGAGCTCGGCGATGCGGTCGCCGACCCGTGTTTGAAAGAGTGGCAGATCGACAAACGAGCCAGCAGCCGCACGCATTGCCTCGAGGACTTCCGCGGGCATGCGCGATCCACCAAGTCTGGTGAGGGTTGCTGACGCGTTGATGATCGGCCTGATGCCAAGGTCTTCGTAGATACTCACCCGCAGAGCCCCTCGCGAGATTTGCGAACCCATTCGTTCAGCCGTCACCAGCCGCCCTACCCCAGCACCGCCGTTGCCGTGATCTCGATCCTCAGCCCCTTGGCCAGCAGTTCCTTGACCACCACTGTGGCACGGATCGGGTACGGCTTGGTGTTGAAGAACTCGGCATACACACGGTTCATGCCCGGCGCGTCGGCGCTGTCGACGAGGAAGATCTGCACCTGCACGATGTTGGTGAGCTCGCCGCCGGCGGCGTTGATCGCTTGCCTGAGGTTCGATAGCGCCTGGCGCGTCTGCACCTCGATGTCGCCCTCGGTGATCTTGCCGGTCTTCGGATCCTCGGCCAGCACCACCAGCCAGACATGGTTGCCGGCGCGGACACAGTCGTTGATCGGACCGCTGGACGGCGCGATGCCGGTATCGATGACTTCAATCATTGGCGGCATGGCTCCGTGGCGTTGGGCGGCATCAGCGCGGGCTGATGATCTCGCCGGCGGTGATGTCGATCTGTAGGCCGTCGAACGCCGGCCGGACGTGGTCCGGCGTCATGGCGTCGGTCTGGGCGTAGTCGAGGTCGATATGGAGGTTGGTCAGCACGGCGTGGCGCGGCTTGAGGTCTTCGACCAGCTCCAGCGCCTCGGAAAGGCTCAGGTGGCTCGGATGCGGCGTCGGCCGCAATGCGTCGAGCACCCAGGTGTCGAGCTCGCTGACCGCCTCGCGCGACACCTCCGGGATGCCGCTGAGGTCGCACGAGTAGGCGAAGCTTCGCACCCGAAACCCCAGGGAAAAGATATCGCCATGGTCCTGGCGGAACGGCAGAACGGTGATCGAACCGCCCGGCCCGTCCACCGTCAGCGGCGTGCCGGCTTCGATCAGGTGCTGGTTGAGGATCGGCGGATAGCCCGAACCCGGCGGCGCCGTAAAGCAATAGGCAAAGCTCGGCACGATCCGGTTGGCGGCCTCGGCAGTGAAATAGACGTCGACCCGCTTGCGATTGATCAGCGCCAGCACCCGGAGGTCATCGATGCCGTGCGTATGGTCTGCATGCTCGTGCGTATAGAGCACCGCCTCGACCCGATCGACCTCGGCACGCAGCAACTGCTCGCGGAGGTCACAGCCGGTATCGACGATGATGCGGGTCGGCTCATCCGAGCCGGCCGAGAACCCTTCGATCAGCAGCGAGCAGCGGCTGCGGCGGTTTTTCGGATTGTTCGGATCGCAGACGCCCCAGTGGCCGCCGATGCGCGGCACGCCGCCGGACGAGCCGCATCCCATAATCGTCGCGACAATACGTTGCGCTTCAGGCATTACGCCTTAGCCTTTGAGAATAAACGAAAAAAATTGTCGGTGGTTTCGGTGCCGAGCTGCTCGAGGCTGATGCCACGAACCTCGGCCACCTTGGCGGCAGTATGGGCGACATAGCTCGGCTCGTTGGTGCCACCACGGTGCGGCACCGGAGCCAGATAAGGCGCATCTGTTTCAACCAGATAACGGTCAGCTGGAACGAACTTCGCGACCTCGCGGATTTCCTCCGCATTCTTGAAGGTGATGATGCCGGAGAACGAGATGTAGCCGCCGAGCTCCAGCGCCTTTCGGGCGAGATCGGCGCCGCCGGTGAAGCAGTGGAGCACGAAAGGGAAGGCCCCCTGCCCCACTTCATCGCTCAGTACGGACGCCATGTGCACGTCGGCCGAGCGGGAATGGATCACCAGCGGCAGCCCGGTGAGGCGCGATGCCGCGATGTGCCGGCGCAGCCCGGTCTCCTGCGCTTCTTTCGGTGCGTTGTCGTAGAAATAGTCGAGCCCGGCTTCGCCGATGGCGACGCATTTGGGATGCGCGCTCAGCCGGACCAGGTCGTCGGTGAAGATGTCGAGCTCTTCGTCGGCATGGTGCGGATGGGTGCCGACCGAGCACCAGACCTCGGCATGCGCCTCGGCGATGGCTTTGATCTCGTCGAAGCGCTTCACCCGGGTCGAGATGGTCACCATGCCATCGATCCCCGCCGCTTTGGCGCGCGCCAGCACACCGGCGCGATCGGCGGCGAGCTCGGGGAAATCGAGGTGGCAGTGCGAGTCGATCAGCATTGGCCCCTTCCTTCCTTCTCCCCTTGAGGGAGAAGGTGGATCGGCCCGCAGGGCCGAGACGGATGAGGGGAAGGATATCGCAACTGCCCCTCACCCGCCCTGCTGCGCAGGGCACCCTCTCCCTCAAGGGGAGAGGGAAGGTCAGTGCATGAGGCGAAGATCGAGCGCATTAGACGGCCTTTGGGTGCTCGAACTTCTTGAACACCGGCTCGGGCGGCGGCAAGACGGTTCCGGCGGGAACGCCGGACGCGCTCAGCGCATGGCTCAACAGGCGCTGGTCTTCCGGCACCGCCAGGGCATCGAGGAACTTCGCTGCAGAAGCCGGAACGAACGCCTGCGCCGCGATGGCGGCGCGGCGGACGATGTCGGCGGTGGTCGCAAGGATCGTGCCCATGCGCGGCAGGTCGGCCTTCAGCCCCCACGGCGCCTGGTCGGCGAAATAGAGGTTGGCGGCGTTGAGCAGCGTCGTCAGCTCGCCGGCCGCCTCATGGATCTGCTGCGTCTTCATGGCGAGGTCCATCTTGCCGATGGCCGCGATGGCCGTGGCGACGATGGCATGCTCGGCCTCGGTCGGCTGCGCCTCGGGCAGCGCGCCGCCAAAGTTCTTCTGGATCGTCGACAGCGAGCGCTGCGCCAGGTTGCCGAAATTGTTGGCAAGGTCGGAGTTGTTGCGGTTGATGAACTTCTCGCGGCCCCAGTCGCCATCCTGGCCGAAGCTGACTTCGCGCAGGCAGTACCAGCGCACCGGATCGGTGCCGTAGAGATCAAGCTGCTCATGCGGGTCGACGATGTTGCCGACCGACTTCGACATCTTCTTGCCTTCCGAGGTCAGAAAGCCATGCGCGAAGACCCGGTGCGGCACCTCGATGCCGGCGCTCATCAGGAAGGCTGGCCAGTAGACGGTGTGGAAGCGGATGATGTCCTTGCCGATGACATGCAGGTTCGCCGGCCAGAACTTCTTGAACTGTTCGGAGGCGGCATCGGGAAAGCCGACGCCGGTAATGTAGTTGGTGAGCGCGTCGACCCAGACATACATCACGTGCCCGGAGGCGCCCGGCACCGGGATCCCCCAGTCGAAGGTGGTGCGGCTGATCGAGACGTCGCGCAGCCCGGCCTTGACGAACGAGATGATCTCGTTGCGCCGCTCTTCGGGCGCGATGAAATCCGGGCGGTCGGTGTAGAGCTTCAGCAGGCGATCCTGGTAGGCGGAGAGGCGGAAGAAATAGCTGTCTTCCTCGACCCACTTCACCTCGGCGCCGGTCGGCGCGAACTTCTTGCCGTCCTCGCCGTCGCTGAGCTCTTCCTCGTCGAAATAGGCTTCGTCGCGGACCGAGTACCAGCCCTTGTAGGTCGATTGGTAGATGTCGCCATTATTGCTGGCGGCCATCCGGCGCCAGATCTCCTGGCTCGACTCGTGATGGCGCGGCTCGGTGGTGCGGATGAAATCGTCGTTGGAGACGTCGAGGCGCCCCGCCAGCTCCTTGAAGCGGGCGGCGTTGCGGTCAGCCAGTTCGCGCGCCGTGATGCCTTCGGCCGCTGCCGTCTGCACCATCTTGATGCCGTGCTCGTCGGTGCCGGTAAGGAAATAGGTGTCCTTGCCCTCGAGCCTCGCCCAGCGGGCGATGGCGTCGGTGGTGATCATCTCGTAGGCGTGCCCGATATGCGGCGCGCCGTTGGGATAGGCGATTGCAGTGGTGACGTAGAACGTGTCGGTCATGATGTCGGCTGGACGCTCAGCAACTGGTGTTTCCGGATCGCATCGAAAAGCGCGACCAGGGTCTGCCGCATGTCGAGGTTGTATTCATCGGCATCGGCGAGTGAAAGCCGGGCCTTGTCCCATAGCTCGTTGGCCGAGGCAAGGCGAACCCGGTCGCCGGCGCTCGCCGCAGCCTTGGCGGCATCGGCCAGCCAGTCATTGAGAATGTCGCGGGCAAAGCGCAGCTCGGCGGAGTCGCGCTCGGCGGCGAGCGCATCGGCCAGCGCGATCCGGGCCGCCGATGGCGCGCCGGCGGGGTCGGCGAGCCAGGCCTGCAGCAGCTGCAGGGCGCCCCCCTCCCCCAGCAGCATCGCCTCGAAGCCGCGGCGCGGACGTCCGCCGGCAAGCGACACGGCGCGCTCGATGGCGAGCGGCTGGCCGCCGACCTGGTCCAGCACGGTGCGGACGTCGCTGTCGGCGATCGGCCGCAGCGCTACCTGGAAGCAGCGCGATTTGATGGTGGGCAGGAGCGAGCCCGGCCGGTGTGAGACGAGAAGGAAGGTCGTATCGGCCGGCGGCTCCTCGAGGATCTTCAAGAGCGCGTTGGCCGACGAGGCGTTGCAGTCATCGATCGGATCGACAATGGCGATGCGATGGCCGGCGCGGCCGCGGGTCATCCGCATTTCCTCGATGAAGCGGCGAACCTCCTCGACGCGGATCGCAGTGTAATAGCCCTTACCGGTGTCGCGCAGCGATTTGCGCATCAGGAACAGGTTTGGATAGGCGCCGGCAGCGACCTGCGCCGCGATGTGCCCGGGCGACTCGTCACCGGTCTTTTCGAAGATCTTTCGGGCGAGGTCAAAGGCCAGCGTTGCCTTGCCGATGCCGCGCGGCCCGTGGATCAGGATGCCGCCGGGTAGCCGCCCGGCATCTAGCCGCTCGAGCAAGGTGGCGCGCGCCGCATCATGGCCGGAAACGCCGGTCTGGAACTCGGGCAGCGGCACGCCCTCGAGCTGATCGGGTTCGCGTTCGGGATAGTCCAATTCAGCCGGCCTTTGCCTCGAGCTCGGGGAAGCGCCGGTTCAGCGTATCCCAGATCTCCTGCTCCAGCGCATCTTCCGATTGGCCGGCCGGCAACACCACGCAACGCTCCGGGTTGGCCTTGCCGATGGCGAGGAAGGCCTGCCGCAGGCGGCGGTGCCACTCGAGGTCTTCCTTCTCGAAGCGGTCGCCGGTTTCGGCCAGCGCCTTCTCGATCTCGCGGTTATTGACCCGTGCGAAGGCGACGGCGGGGTCCATGTCGAGGATAAAGGTGATGTCGGGCTGGTGCCCGTCGAGCGCCAGCGTCTCGAGGCCGCGGATCAGCTTGTCGTCGACCCCACCGGTCAGCCCCTGATAGGCGCGGGTCGAATCGTGGAAGCGGTCGGAGATCACCCACTTGCCGCTATTGAGGCTGGGGGCGATGAGCGAGCTGACGTGATCGTAGCGGGCGGCAGCGAACAGCACCGCCTCGGCCCCGGCGCCCCAGCTCTCGGAGCGCCCCTGCAGGATGAAGGCGCGAACGGCTTCGGCCTTGGGGGTGCCGCCGGGTTCACGGGTGCGGACAGCTTCGATATCCATGCGGTTCAGCCGCACCAGCAGGCGTTTGACCTGCGTCGACTTGCCGACGCCTTCGCCGCCCTCAAAGGTGATGAAACGGGCGGCGGGCTTCGCCGGCACATCGAGCATTGCTTTGCATTCCCGAACTTACAACCAGCCGAGCGCCAGTTCCTTGAGCGCGTCGGTCGCCTTGCGGACGATGTCGCCGTCGGCGACGTCCTCGCCCGCGTAGAGCGGGGTGACCTGTACCACAGCGCCGTTGCACATGACATTGAGCTGGGCCAGTTGATCGCCCTTCTGCACAGGCGGGCGGATCGGCGCTTTGTAGGTGACGGTGGCCTGTGGGCAGTTCTGCGCGCCCTTGGGCAGGAACAGGTCGATGCTGCCCTTGCCGACCAGCGACACCTGCCCGGCGCTGCCGCCATAGACATCAGCATGCGAGATGGCAGAGCCTTCCGGGAACACCGGGATCAGCTCGAAGCCGCGAGTGCCCCAGGTGACGAGCTTGCGCGCCTCTTCGGTACGCTCGGTCATCGATTTGAGCCCATGCAGCACGGCGATCAGGCGGCGGCCGGTGGCGGCGGTCGAAACCACCTCGCCATAGCCGGCGGCCTCGGTGTGGCCGGTCTTCAGCCCATCGACGCCGATGCCGATCTCGAGCAGCGAGTTGCGGTTCATCTGGCGGATCTTGTTCCAGGTGAACTCCTTCTCCGAGAAGATCGGGTAGTATTCCGGGAACTGCGCGATGATGAAGCGGGCGATGGTCGCGAGGTCGCGGGCGGTCGAGAACTGCGCCGGATCGGGCAAACCTGTCGAGTTGACGAAGTTCGAGCCGCTGAGCCCGATCTCCTTGCCCAGCTGGTTCATCATCTGGGCGAAGCTCAGCTCGCTTCCGGCAATGCCCTCGGCCAGCGCGATCGCCGCGTCGTTGCCGGACTGGATGATCACCGAGCGGACCAGATCCATCACCGGGATTTTTGAGTTCAGCTCGGCAAACATGGTCGAGCCGCCCGAGGAGGCGCCGCCATCGCGCCAGGCATGCTCGGAAATGAAGAACTCGTCGGTGGGCTGGAGCTTCTTTGACTGCAGCTGGTCGAACACCACGGCCAGCGTCATCAGCTTGGCCATGCTGGCGGGTTCGAGCTGCTCGTCCCCTGCCTTGTTGAACAGGATCGTGCCGGACTCGTAGTCCATCAGCACGGCGAACGGCGCTTTGGTGTCGAAATCCTGCGCGTGTGCGGAAGCCGTCCAGCAGACGGCGAACAGCGCGACCAGGAGTTTCAGGCCAAAATTCCGCAATCTCAACCCCGATCGCGGTCAGAACTCGACCGCTCTCAAACTAATAGAGCACCAGGTCCTTGAGTCCAAGTTGCCTGGCGAGCGACATCACATCATCTCGCGCCACCCCGGGCTTAAGATGGGTGAGTGTCAGGCGTGTGGCATCGGCGCCGGGAATGCGCACCGCATCCTCGTCGACCGCGCCCAGCATGGCGAATTGCAGCGCCACGTCATCGGCCCTCGTGGCATCGGCGAATACGCCGAGCTCCAGCTTGATGGCGCGCCTGTCTTCGTCGACCGTCGCCACCCAGTTCTCGAGCGAACCTGAACGAGTGGCCATGGCGTTGGCGGCGGCGTGTGCACCGGTGATGGCCTGGTCGGCGGCGCCGCTGTCGACATAGCCGAACATGTCGATGATGCCGCCGATGAGGTTCGGACGCTCTTCGTTCATGGCGAGGCGGGTAGCCCCCTGCTCCATGCGGGTCGGCCGATCGACGCTGGCCAGCAGCATGCGGGTGTCGTCACCATTGAGCGGCGCCGGGCCGATATACTGTACCTGGATGTTGCCCACGCCGTTGCCCGCATAGCCCAGGATCTCGGCGGTCCGGTAGCTCAGATCCATCACCCGGCCATGCAGGTACGGGCCGCGATCGTTGACCCGGCAGACAATCGAGCGCCCGTTATCGACATTGGTGACGCGGACATAGCTGGGGAGCGGCAGTACCGGGCTGGCGCAGGAGATGGCGGTGGCCGAGAAGATCTCGCCATTGGCGGTGCGGCGGCCATGGAAGTCGTTGCCGTACCAGGAGGCGCCACCCGAGGCGACATAGCCGATCGGATTCTCGATCGGCTCGTAGACCTCACCACGCACCGTATAGGGCTTGCCGACCATGTAGCGGCCGCCGCCCTTGGGCGGGTTCTTGGCATTGGTGACGCGCGGGCTGACGGCGACGCCGAACTCTTTGGAGCTGAACGCGGCGCGCTTGATGTGCGGCACCCCTCCTCCGCCGCTGCCACAGGCAGCCAGGACCGGCGCTACGAGCGCGGCAAGAACAAGCAGCCGGGCGGCCGCGCGAAGGTCGCGAGAAAACACTGCCAAAACCAGATCAACCCATCGAGAGATTTCCGCACCATACCGAAAGCCGTGCGGCGATGATCGCATCGAACCGCAACGTGGTTGCGGCCGGGTTAATTTGCTTCAAATACCAGCTATTTAGCCGTCCATTCCGTGAGTTCTGCGGTAACGATGGCGTGCTGCTCGACCAGCGCCATGTGCCCTGCCCTCGGCACCACGACGAGCCTGGCGTCGGCAATTCCGGCGGCCATCTCGCGAGCGGCCTCGGGAACGGTGATCGCGTCCTTGTCGCCGACCACCACCAGTGTCGGCACCTCTATGGCGCCGAGCTCTGGACGAGAGTCGGGCCGGCCGATGATGGCGGTCTGCTGCCGGATATAGGTCTCGCCGCCATTCGCCGTGGCCATGCGCACATGCAGCGCCTTGAGTGCGGCATTGCCGACATGGTCCGGATGGACGGCGTTCGGGAACGACTGGGCGACGGCGAGGTTGAACTTCCCTTGCTCTGTCAACGCAATGGCGGCGCGCCGTTTCTCGGCCCCCTCAGGCGTCTCGGCTCGCGCCGAGGTGTCGCGCAGCGCCAGCTTCAGCACCCGCCCCCTCGCCTGCCGCAACATCTCGAACGCCAGGTAGCCGCCCATCGAAAAGCCGACGAGGGCAAATTCGGGCGGCGCATCGCGGAGGATTGATGCCGCGATCTCCCGCATCGAGCTGCCTTCGGTGTGGTTGGCTATGGTCACCGGCCCGAACTGCCATAGTGCCGGCACCTGATGGGCATAGATCTCGGCGGTGCAGTTGAGGCCGGGAACGAGGAGGATCGGCGTTGTCATGAGACGGAAAGTCCTGATCGATTGTTCCGGTTCCCGGGGGAACGGTTTCGTTCTCCCCAGGGAGAACGTTCTTCCACCCCACCAAGAGCAGAAACGGGCTTGCTTGCCGGGCGGTCGGCACTCATATAAAGATATCTTTATATCCCGCCATGCGAGTGTGCCGGCGGTGAACGCAGTTTGGCGTGACAGACGTTGGAAAGTCGAGCGATGACTGAAGCTCAACACATTGAGATCGATAGAAATTCCTTGCCCAAGGGCGAGGAGGTGCGGGCAGCCCTTACCCAGGCGGCCTCCGAACGCATCCTGATCCTCGATGGCGCCATGGGCACCATGATTCAGCAGCTGAAGCTCGACGAAGCCGCCTATCGCGGCGAGCGCTTCAAGGATTGGCACAAGGATGTCAGGGGCAATAACGACCTGCTCAACCTGACCCAGCCCGATGCGATCCGGGCCATCCACCTGCAATACTATCTTGCCGGCGCCGACATGGTGGAGACCAACACCTTCTCCTCCACCGACATCGTCATGGCCGATTACGGCATGCAGGCGCTCGCCTATGAGCTCAATGTCGAGGGCGCCCGGCTGGCGCGCGAGGCGGCGCAACAGGCCTTCGACATTGATGGGAAGCGGCGCTTTGTGGCAGGCGCGCTCGGGCCGCTGAACAAGACGGCGTCGATGTCGACGGACGTCAACTCCCCGGGGCACCGGGCGATCACCTTCGACGAGATCGTCAGAGGCTATGCCGAGCAGATTAACGGGCTGATCGACGGTGGCGCAGACCTCCTGCTGTTCGAGACCATCACCGACACACTCAACACCAAGGCCGGTATCTTTGCGGCGCAGCGCATCTTCGAAGAGCGCGGCAACGAGTTGCCGGTGATGATCTCCGGCACCATCACCGACCTCAGCGGCCGCACGCTGAGCGGCCAGACACCGACGGCGTTCTGGTACTCGGTGCGGCACGCCAAGCCCTTCACCATCGGGCTCAATTGCGCGCTCGGCGCCAATGCCATGCGCGCCCATATCAACGAGCTCTCCGATGTCGCCGATACGCTGATCTGCGCCTACCCCAATGCGGGCTTACCCAACGAATTCGGCGGCTACGACGAAACGCCGGAATTCATGGCCCGCCAGCTCGAGGGTTTTGCGCGGGATGGCTTCCTCAACATCGTCGGCGGCTGCTGCGGTTCGACCCCGGACCACATCCGGGCGATCAAGGAAGCGGTCGGAAAGTACAAGCCGCGCAAGATCCCCGAGGTGCCGACCTTCCTGCGGCTGAGCGGGCTCGAGCCGTTCACGCTGACGGGAGACATTCCGTTCGTGAACATCGGCGAGCGCACCAATGTCACGGGCTCCGCCAAGTTCCGCAAGCTCATCACCGCCGGCGATTACACCGCCGCGCTCGAAGTGGCGCGCGACCAGGTGCAGAACGGCGCCCAGGTCATCGACATCAACGTCGACGAGGGCCTGCTCGACAGCCAGAAAGTGATGGTCGAGTTCCTGAACCTGCTCGCCGCCGAACCCGATATCGCCCGCGTGCCGGTGATGATCGATAGCTCGAAGTTCGAGGTGATCGAGGCGGGGCTGAAATGCGTGCAGGGCAAGGCGCTGGTCAACTCCATTTCCATGAAGGAAGGCGTCGAGAAGTTCCTCGAGACCGCCCGGCTGGTGCGTAGCTACGGCGCCGCCGTGGTGGTGATGGCGTTCGATGAACAGGGTCAGGCCGATACCTATGAGCGCAAGGTCGAGATCTGCTCGAAGGCCTATAAGCTCCTGACCGAGGAAGTCGGCTTTCCGCCCGAGGATATCGTCTTCGACCCCAACATCTTCGCCGTCGCCACCGGCATCGAGGAGCATGTCGGCTATGGCATCGCCTTCATCGAAGCGACGAGGACCATCCGGCAAACCCTTCCGCACGCACATATTTCCGGCGGCGTCAGCAACCTCAGCTTCTCCTTCCGCGGCAATGAGCCGGTGCGTGAGGCCATGCACTCGGTTTTCCTCTATCACGCCATCCAGGCGGGGATGGACATGGGCATCGTCAATGCCGGCCAGCTGGCGGTCTATGACACGCTGGAGCCGAAGCTGCGCGAGGCCTGCGAGGATGTGATCTTCAATCGCCGGGCGGATTCGACCGAGCGGCTGCTGGAGATCGCCGAGCAGTTCAAGGGCCAGGCCGGTGGCGAGCAGAAGGCCAAGGACCTGACCTGGCGGACCAAGCCCGTGGCCGAGCGCATTTCACATGCGCTGGTCAACGGCATCACCGAGTTCATCGACGCCGATACCGAGGAAGCCCGGCTGGCCTCGGCGCGGCCGCTGCACGTCATCGAAGGCCCGCTGATGGCCGGCATGAGCGTGGTCGGCGACCTGTTCGGTTCCGGCAAGATGTTCCTGCCGCAGGTGGTGAAATCCGCCCGCGTCATGAAGCAGGCCGTTGCCCACCTTCTCCCCTTCATGGAGGCGGAGAAGAATGCCGATGGCAACGCCACCGGCCGCCGCAGCGCCGGCAAGGTGCTGATGGCAACGGTGAAGGGCGATGTGCACGATATCGGCAAGAACATCGTCGGCGTGGTTTTGAGCTGCAACAACTACGAGATCATCGACCTCGGCGTCATGGTGCCGACGGCCAAGATCCTCGAGGTGGCGAAGGCCGAGAATGTCGACGTCATCGGGCTCAGTGGCCTCATCACCCCTTCGCTCGACGAGATGGTGCATGTCGCCTCCGAGATGGAGCGCGAAGGCTTCCACGTGCCGCTGTTGATCGGTGGCGCTACCACCTCGCGCGTCCATACCGCGGTGAAGATCCACCCGCAGTACCATGGCGGCCCGACCGTGCACGTGCACGACGCCAGCCGCGCCGTGGGCGTCGTGTCGTCGCTGCTGTCCGAGGAGCAGCGCCCGGCTTACGTCCAGGACGTGAAGGCCGAGTATGAGCGGCTGGCCGAGAAGCACCGGCAGAGCGAGGCGGAAAAGCAGCGCACCTCGCTGGCCACTGCCCGCGCCAACCGCTTCCAGCCGAGATGGGATGGCTACGTGCCGCCCAAGCCGAGCTTCCTCGGCACCCGGGTGTTCGAGAACTACGACCTTGCCGAGATCGCGCGCTACATCGACTGGACCCCGTTCTTCCAGGCTTGGGAGCTGAAGGGCCGCTTCCCGGCCATCCTCGAGGATGAGAAACAGGGTCCGGCGGCGCGCCAGCTCTGGGACGACGCGCAGAAGATGCTGAAGGAAGTAATCCAGAAGAACTGGTTCCGCCCCAAGGCAGTGATCGGTTTCTGGCACGCCAACCAGGTCGGCGACGATATCCGGCTCTATACCGATGCCGACCGCAAGGACCAGTTGGCGACCTTCTTCACCCTGCGCCAGCAGCTTTCAAAGACCGGCGGCAAGCCGCACATGGCTCTGGCCGATTTCGTCGCGCCCGAGGGCATCCCCGACTATCTGGGCGGCTTCGTCGTGACGGCTGGGCTCGAGGAGAACATCATCGCCGAGCGCTTCGAACGGCGGAACGACGACTATTCGTCGATCCTGATCAAGGCGCTGGCCGACCGCTTCGCCGAGGCCTTCGCCGAACTGATGCACGAGCGGGTGCGCAAGGAGTTCTGGGGCTATGGCGCCGCGGAAACCTTCGCGCCCAACGAGATGATCGGCGAACCCTACCAGGGCATCCGCCCGGCCCCGGGCTATCCGGCGCAGCCCGACCATACCGAGAAGACGACGCTGTTCCATCTGCTCAACGCCAAGCAGCGCATCGGCGTCGAACTGACCGAGAGTTACGCCATGTGGCCGGGCTCGTCGGTGTCTGGCATGTATTTGAGCCATCCCGAGAGCTTCTATTTCGGCGTCGCCAAGGTGGAACGTGACCAGGTCGAGGACTATGCCCGGCGCAAGGGCATGGCGATCCGCGAAGTGGAGCGCTGGCTCGGGCCAATCCTCAACTACATCCCGAGCTCGGACAAGGAGGCCGTATGACCTCCCCTGCCCCGTTCGCCCGCCGCGCCACGTCCGTGCCGGTGACTGTGGTCACCGATAAGGCGGCCCTCGGCCGCTTCGGCGGTCGAGACACGGCCGTGGTGCATCTCGATCCACCACTGCACGCGCACGAACCCGGCGCCGAATGCATTGCCTGCGAGAGCCGCGGCAATGTGCGGGTGCTGCTGTTCGAGCTGCAGGAAAAGGTGCGGCTCGGCATGGCTGAGCCGTTCGTGCGGGTCGTGGTGGACGCCACCGACGTCGAAGATCGTACGGCTGTCGCCGACGCCATCGTTCCCGGCAAGCTCCCGGCCTTCGGGCTCCGCGATTTCACCGTGGCCCGCAACTTTCATCTGGCGGAGGTGGTCTGATGGCCGCGCTTGATCTGTTCATCCGGCCCGCGGCCGACGATATCCACCCGATCAGCCGCGCCGCGCTGCTGGCGCTCGACGCGACCGAGCGGGCCGAGCGGCTCAACGCGCAGCAGGCCGCGATCCGTTCGCGGCTGGCGACGGTGCCGGAGACGCGCGACTGGCAAAACCAGGTCGGCATGATCGTCGCCGAGTTGCGCCGCGCCGGTCATACCCTCAGCCGCGACGGCGAAACCCACAGCTGGATCGGCGACTCCGGTCAGCTCGGCGTCAGTTTCTGCCGCGCCGGCAACACCGTGCTCGCCTGGCAAGCCTAGCCACGCCAAACCTCAGTATTACTTGCAGTAAGACGACGCCGCGCTAAGCTGCCAGTGCTGCCACCATTGGTGGCGGAGACTGTGCGCTTGAGGGGGCGTGGCTAATGGCAGAGCATCCGGATCCGTTCTCGGTCAATGTCGGGAGCAAGCTGCTCTTCGGCGCCATCATGCTGATGGGGCTTGGGCTTATCGGCGCCATCCTGGGGCCGCTGCTGACGGCATTCGGTCCGAACGCCAGCCCGGAAGCGATCGGTGGCGCCGTAGGCCCTGGAATCATGCTGATTGGCGCCGGCCTGGTGCTCGGCATCATCGCCGGCATCTTCCTCGGCTATGCCAACGGCAAGTACCCGCCGTCGGCTCGCCAGTAACGGGCTTCCCGGGAAGCGCCGCAGGCTAGTGCGCGTGCTCGGTCACGCACTCGCCATGGTCGGCCAGCACTTCGATGATCCGGCAATCGCAGATCCGGCCGTGGCCGCATTCCTCAACCATGCGGGTCAGCTCACCGCGCAGCGCCGACAGGCTGGCAATGCGGCGGTCGATCTCGGTCAGGTGGTTGCGGGCGATGCTGTCGGCCTGGTGGCATGAAGCCTGCGGCGACGCGGCCATTTCCAGCAGTTCACGGATATCCTCGACCTCGAAGCCGAGCTCGCGCGAGTGGCGGATGAAGTTGAGCCGCTCCACCTCCGGCTTGCCATAGCGGCGCTGGTTGCCCTCGGTGCGCGGCGGCGCCGACAAGAGGCCGATCTGCTCGTAGAAGCGGATGGTCGGGACCTTGACGCCGGTCCGTCGTGACAATTCGCCGATCGGCAGATTCATTGCATTCACCCCTTGATCCTCTAGTGGCTAGAGGTCCTAGATGTATGCGGACATGATGAAGAATCCAAGGAGCGCCGCATGTCCGAGGCCGCCGAGAAGCTGAAATTCCGCATTGGCGGCATGGACTGTGCCGCCTGTGTGACCAAGATCGAGAACGCCGTCAGCCGGCTGCCCGGTGTCGGCGAGGTCGGCGTGTCGCTCCCCAACGGCACGATGACGGTGACGCGCTCGGGCGAGGTTGCCAGGGGCGCCATCGAGCGGCAGGTGAAGGCGCTTGGCTACCAGATCGCCCCCGCCAAACCCGCCTTCACCGGGTCTGCCGCGCCAATGGTGGAGGACCACAGCCATCCAGGGCATGGCCACGGGCACGATCACGCCGGGCACGATCACGCCGGGCACGATCACGCGGATAATGATCACTCCGGACACGGCGAGATCATCGATGGCCCGTGGTGGACGACCCGCAAGGCCCTGCTGACCTTCATCTCCGCTGGCGCATTGCTCGCGGCCTACATTGCCGGCCAGCTATTCCCGCAGATCGGCCACTGGGCCTTCTTCGTCGCCATGGCGGTTGGGCTGATCCCGGTGGCCCGGCGCGCCGTCGTCGCCGGCATGACCGGCACGCCATTTTCGATCGAAACGCTGATGACCATTGCCGCTGTCGGCGCAGTGTTCATCGGCGCCACTGAGGAAGCGGCAACCGTGGTGCTGCTGTTCCTCGTCGGCGAGCTGCTCGAGGGCGTCGCCGCCGGCCGCGCCCGGGCCAGTATCCGCGGTCTCGCCGACCTCGTGCCCAAGCTGGCGCTGGTCGAGCGGGATGGCGGAACCACCGAGGTGCCCGCCGCCCAACTGGCCGTCGGCACCATCATCCTCGTGCGTCCCGGCGACCGCATCGCCGCCGACGGCGTCATCATCGACGGCAGTTCCGCCATCAACGAAGCGCCGGTGACCGGCGAGAGCGTGCCGAGGACCAAGGGAACGGGCGACGAGGTGTTCGCCGGCACCATCAATACCGATGCCGTGCTGCGCGTGCGGGTGACGGCGGCCGCCGCCGACAACACCATCGCTCGCGTCGTGCGGCTGGTCGAGGAAGCCCAGGAAAGCAAGGCCCCGACTGAGCGGTTCATCGACAAGTTCTCAAAGTACTATACGCCCGCCGTGCTGGTGGTCGGCGCACTGGTCGCCATCCTGCCGCCCCTGTTGGCCGGCCAGCCCTGGGACGAGTGGATCTACAAGGGCCTCGCCATCCTCCTGATCGGCTGCCCCTGCGCGCTGGTGATCTCGACCCCGGCGGCGATCGCCGCTGGCATCTCGGCCGGCGCCCGACGCGGGCTGCTGCTGAAGGGCGGCGCGGTGCTTGAGCAGCTACGCAAGATCGATACCGTGGCGCTCGACAAGACCGGCACGCTCACCGAAGGCAAGCCGCAGGTCACCGACATCGTTGGCATCGGGCGCTTGGAAGCTCAGGTGTTGTCGCTGGCGGCTGCACTGGAGAGCGGCTCAAGCCATCCGCTGGCAGTGGCTGTGCTGGCCCGCGCCCAGTCCGACAAGGCCTTCGTGCCACCCGCGGCCGACGCCAAGGCGGTGCCCGGCAAGGGTGTCACCGGCAAGGTCGGCGGCGAAGCCCTGTTCCTCGCCTCGCCCAGGGCGGCCGAGGAGCAGGTGCCGTTCGATGCGGCGCTGCGCGAGCGGATCGGCGCCCTCAACGATGCCGGCAAGACCGTCTCGGTGCTGCTGGTCGGCACAGAGGTGGCGGGCCTCCTCGCCATCCGCGACGAACCGCGCGCCGACGCCGCCGATGGGCTGCGCCGGTTGCAGTCCGAGGGCGTCACCACCGTGATGCTCACAGGCGACAACGAACGGACCGCCAAAGCCATCGGCGCCGCTCTCGGCATCGAGGTGCGCGCCGGCCTCCTCCCCGAGGACAAGCAGCGCCTCGTGCGCGAGCTGCAGCAGCAGGGCCGCGTCGTCGCCAAGGTCGGCGACGGCATCAACGACGCCCCTGCCCTCGCCGCCGCCGATATCGGCATCGCCATGGGCGGCGGCACCGACGTGGCGCTCGAAACCGCCGACGCCGCCATCCTCCACGGCCGCGTCGCCGACATCGCCAACATGATCGGGCTGTCGAAGGCCACGATGGGCAACATCGCCCAGAACATCACCGTGGCGCTGGGGCTGAAGGCGGTGTTCCTCGTCACCACCATCATCGGCGTAACGGGGCTCTGGCCGGCGATTCTGGCGGACACCGGCGCGACGGTGCTGGTGACGCTCAACGCCATGCGGCTCCTGGGGTGGCGGGCCAAATAGGCGAGATTTCTTACCCCGTGCAATAGACCGCCGGCGCGTGAGAAGCATTAACTCGCGCTTGTTGGGGCCATAGGGCACCGCTTACTGTCTGGCCGATCTCGGGGGAGGATCGCGGATGGATGGTAGGCAGGAAATTCGCATCGTTTACATAAATCTGGACCGATCTCCTGACCGGCGATTGTGGATGGAGGAGCAGGCCAAGGCCACAGGTCTGCATTTCGAGCGCTTCGCTGCGGTAGATGGGAGTGCCCGCCACAATCTTCCGAAATTCCCTGTCTCGGCAGGCGCAGTAGGATGCTTTCTCAGTCACAGAGAGCTTTGGCGGGTAATAGCAACAGGCCACGCCCCCCACGCCATCGTACTGGAAGATGATGTGCATCTCAGCCCCGAAGCGGCATCCTACTTCACGGATTTGTCCTGGGTGCCGCCGAATGCTGATATCGTACATGTAGGCGGGAGCCTGAGACATTGCCTGGTGCAGCGGAAATGGCTTCCCGTTGGAGACAGACGGCTTTTTCGTGCGATCGGTGAGAACGGCGGCACCGAGGCGTACATCATCTCCAAACACTGCGCGGCCAAGCTGCACCGGGAGCTTCTCACGATCGACAAGGAGTTCGACCAGATCCTTTTCAACGGAGGACGTCCTGATCTCAACATCTACAAAATCCTACCGGCGCTTTGTATACAGGACCACGCATCGAGCGCGCCCAGGTTCGAAAGCCTGATTGAGCGCGCCGTTGCGGACCACAAGCTGACTAGCGTCGGCAAACTTCGGCGGGATCTCGAAAGAGTGGCACGAAAGGTGGCGTTCTGGCTGCGGGTGTTGCCGACGCGGCGGGTACGAGTGCACTTCCGCTAGCACGTCAGGGGACCCAGAGTTGTCAGAGGTCATGATGCGGCCCGAAAACAACAACGGCTCCCCGAGGGGAGCCGTTTGTTTTGGACTGCAGGATCTCGAGAGAACCTGGTGCGGTCGAGAAGACTCGAACTTCCACGCCTTGCGGCACAGCGACCTCAACGCTGCGCGTCTACCAATTCCGCCACGACCGCACGCCGAGGTAGGAGCAACGCCAGAACCGGCGAAGCGAGGCAGCGTGTAGCAACGCTTGTTGGCGGGCGCAAGCGATTAATTCCGCTTTTGCCGGATCGACGAAATCAGGCTGGACGGCGGACTTTTTCGGTGAGTTCGACGCTGAGCCGGCCGTCCTCGACCTTCACTTCACCGCGCGCGATCAGGGTGTTGTTGGCGTAAACGCGAAGCGGGTCGTTCTCGCCGGTGTCGAGCTCGATCACCGCGCCGCGACCCATGCGCAGCAAATGGTGCACCGGCATGATCGCCGCGCCCAGCTCGACGGTGATATCGACTTCAATATTGTCTAGAGTGTTCATACATAAACCGCGACCGACCATCCCGGCTGAATCGCGCGGGCCCCTTGTGAGAGAGCATTGGACACCCATGCTTACCGAAGCGTTAACGACTGACCCAACTTGCGACACCGGGACCAAGCTGTTCCGCGCCGATGGGGTGCCGGTCGAGTGGCGAATCTCCGAGGGCTACGTGCCCTACCCCGAAGCGCTCGAGGCGATGAAGGCCCGCGCGGCGGCGGTCGCCGACGGAACGGTCAGCGAACAGGTGTGGCTGCTCGAGCATCCGCCGCTCTATACGGCGGGCACCTCGGCGGCGCCCGAGGACCTGCTGTCGCCCAACCGCTTCCCGGTCTACGACGCCGGGCGCGGCGGGCAATACACCTATCATGGCCCCGGCCAGCGTGTGGTCTACTTCATGCTAGATTTGAGGCAGCGCGGCCGCGACGTCCGCTGCCTGGTGCAGGGGCTCGAGGGGCTGATCATCGATACCCTCGCCGCCTTCAACATCCGGGGCGAGCGGCGCGACGGCCGGATCGGCGTCTGGGTGGCGCGGCCGGACAAGGGCTTTGGCCGCGAGGACAAGGTGGCGGCGATCGGCGTGCGGGTCAGCCGCTGGGTGACCTTCCATGGCATTGCGATCAATGTATCGCCGACCCTTTCACACTTCGACGGCATCGTGCCGTGCGGCATTTCCGACCAGGGCGTGACCAGTTTCGAGGATCTCGGACAGCTGGTCGCCATGGCCGAAGTCGATGCCGCGCTGCGTACCGCCTTCGAGCGCCGCTTCGGCGCGACGGCAGACCTGCATCCAGAGGCTCTTGTCAGTGCCGCGTGACGCACGCATTTTCTGGGTGACCGATTCCATGGGGGTGAGGCCATGACGCTGGACGATCTCAAGAAAATCTTCCTCAGCCCGACACTGTTCCGGCTCGAGACCATCCTCTCGCCGCGATTGGTGCCGGTGCTCTATGCCACAGGGCTGGCGGCGCTGCTGCTCTGGTCGGTGGGGCACCTGTTCGTCAGCTTCGGCCGCAACTTTGGCGATGGCCTGTGGGGCCTCCTCGAGATCGCGGTCTATGGCGCGCTGTTCCTGCTGGTGCTGCGCATCGTCTGCGAGGTGCTGCTGGTGTTTTTCAAGGCCAACGAGACGGTCACCCGCACCGTCAGCCTCAGCCGCGTGCCGACCTCGCTGATCGACGAAGTGCGCGACGCCATCCATGACATCGCCGAGGACGAGCCCTACGAAGACGAGACGAGCGAAGGCGCGATTGAGCCGACCACGCCGGCAGTGCGACGGACCGCGAGGCGAACGCCGCCACCGACCGAGAAGCCCGATATCTGAGACACAAAAAAGGCAGCCCTCGGGCGGCCTTTTCGTTGGGGCGGATGGCTCGCCCCGTTGGTGATCTCGAGGGATCAGGCAGTGGCGAACGAGCGGCGCGACTTCAGGATTTCGTCGACGCTCCAGGCGCCCGGACCGGCGAAAACCAGGTAGAGAAACACGAAGCAGAACAGCACGGCGCCGTCGCCGCCATTGGCGACCGGGATGATGTTGCCCTGCCCCATCATCGGCACGTGCACGAACCAGAATGCATAGGCCATCTGACCGGCGAGAATGAAAGCCACCGGACGGGTGAACACGCCAAGCAGGATTGCGAGGCCGCCGAACACTTCGAGCACTGCCGCGAGGCCCATCAGCGAGAACAGCTCGAACCCGCCGCCGCCGCCCGAGGCCGGGAAGCCGAACATTTTCTGCGTGCCATGAGCCATGAAGCAGAGCGCTGCGACGATGCGGAGGACGGCCAGCGCCTGCGGCTGGTACCGGTTGAGGGCTTCGAGATTCATTGGTCTTTTTCCTGCTGGACGCCTCGGAAATGGGCGCATCGGAAATAAGAGCACGAGGGTCAGGATTCGGGTCAACTTACAGCTTGGTAACCTGACGGGCTCGTGATCACGAGTGATCAGGGCTGCCCTGCTTCCATCGCAGAGTGCCGATCATTGCTTTTTTCCCGAGTTTGGCGCATAGGCACGCGCCAATGACACAAGCTCCGAAAATCGGTCTGGTCAGCCTCGGCTGCCCCAAGGCCCTCGTCGACTCCGAACGCATCATGACGACGCTGCGCTCGCAGGGTTATTCGTTCTCGCGCGACTATGCGGGCGCGGACGTCGTGCTGGTCAATACCTGCGGCTTCCTTGACAGCGCCAAGAAGGAAAGCCTCGAGGCGATCGGCGAGGCCGTCGGCGCCAATGGCCGCGTCATCGTCACCGGCTGCCTCGGCGTCGAAGAAGAAATGATCCGCGCCACCCATCCGAGCGTGCTCGCCGTCACCGGCCCGCACCAGTACGAGGATGTGGTCAACGCGGTGAACCTGCATGTGCCGCCGGTGCCGAACAAGTTCGTCGACCTGGTGCCGGAAGCCGGCCTGAAGCTGACGCCGCGCCACTACGCCTACATGAAGATTTCCGAGGGCTGCAACAACCGCTGCACCTTCTGCATCATTCCGCAGATCCGCGGCGATCTCGTCTCTCGCCCGATCGCTTCGGTGCTGTATGAGGCGGAGCGGCTGGTGGCGACGGGCGTCAAGGAGATCATGGTGATCTCGCAGGACACCTCGGCCTACGGCCTCGACGTCAAGTACCAGAGCTCAAAGTTCCGCGGCCGCGACATCGAGGCACGCTTCCAGACCCTCGCCGAGGAGCTGGGCAAGATGGACGTGTGGACCCGGCTCCACTACGTCTACCCCTACCCGCATGTCGACAGCGTCATTCCGCTGATGGCCGAGGGCAAGATCCTCCCCTATCTCGATATTCCGTTCCAACACGCCGCCCCGTCGGTGCTGAAGTCGATGCGCCGCCCGGCCAACCAGGTGAAGACGCTCGACCGGATCAAGGCCTGGCGCGCCATCGCCCCCGACCTCGCCATCCGCTCCAACTTCATCGTCGGCTTTCCCGGTGAGACCGAGGAAGATTTCGAGTTCCTGCTCGATTGGCTGGAAGAGGCCGAGATCGATCGCATCGGCTGCTTCGAGTACGAGCCGGTGACCGGCGCCCCCGCCAACGACATCGAGGGCATCGTCCCCGATGAGCTGAAGCGCGAGCGCTATGAGCGCCTGATGGAAGTGGCGCAGGACATCTCGGCACACGTGTTGAGTAAGAAGGTCGGCCGCACCATCGACGTGCTGGTCGATGACGTCGAGCCCGACACCGGTCGCGCCATCGCCCGCAGCCAGTGGGATGCGCCCGAGATCGACGGCACCGTGATCATCCACGAAGCCGACGGCATCAAGGTCGGCGACAAGGTGTCGGTGCTGGTGACCGAGTCGGACGAGTACGACCTGTTCGCCGTGCCCTCCGCCGTTGCCGCCAGGGACGACCTGAAGCCGACCGCCGTCGCCAGCTGATGCCCGCGCATCGCGAATATGAGCTGGCGCCCGCGGGCGCCGCGCTGCGGCTTGGGCGCACCTCCCGGCTGATGGGCATCCTCAACGTCACCCCCGACAGCTTTTCCGACGGCGGCCGCTTCGATGCGGTGCCGGCGGCATTGGCGCAGGCGCGGCTGATGCTGGCTGAGGGGGCCGACATCATCGACATCGGCGGCGAGAGCACGCGACCGGAAGCCTCGGAAGTTTCGGTGGCCGACGAGCTGGCGCGGGTGCTGCCGGCGATCGAGGCACTGCGCGCCGATGGGATCGCGGCGCCGATCTCGATCGATACCTATAAGGCCGAGGTCGCCGAACGGGCGATCGCTGCCGGAGCGACGATCATCAACGACGTCCATGGGCTGCAGCGCGAGCCGGAGGTGGCGGCGGTAGCGACCGAGCACGGCGCCCCGTTGGTGGTGATGCACTGGGACAAGGCGCGCGACACCGGCCGCGACGTGATGGCGGAGATGGCCAGGTACTTCGACGTCACCCTCGATATCGCCGACAAAGCCGGCGTGGCGCGCGACCGCATCGTGCTCGACCCGGGCTTCGGCTTCGCCAAGTCGCTGAGCGAGAACTACGAGATCCTGCGGCGACTGCCCGAGCTGGTGGCATTGGGCTTTCCGGTGCTGGTCGGCACCTCGCGAAAATCGATGATCGGCAAGCTGCTCGACGTCCCGGCCAGCGAACGGCTGGCGGGGACCGTTGCGACCTCGGTGCTCGGCTACACCGCCGGCGCCCATATCTTCCGGGTTCACGACATCCGGCCCAACCGCGATGCCTTGCGCGTCGCCGAGGCGGCCCTATATGGACCGCGAGACTAGGAACTCCGACGTGACCAAAGACTTCAACGGCGACCGCGTCATCCTCAAGGACCTGGGGTTCTTCGGCTATCACGGCGTGATGCCGGAAGAGGCGGTGCTGGGCCAGCGCTTCTTCGTCGATCTCGTTTGCGGTGCCGACCTCACGGAGGCCGGGCGCAGCGACGATCTCGAGCACTCGATCTCCTATGCCGAGATCTACGACGTGGCGAAGACAGCGTTCGAGGCGCAGCGGTTCAAGCTGATCGAGGCGGTTGGCCAGCACATCGTCGATCGGCTGTTCGAAGCGTTTCCCGCGATCCGGTGGATAGAGGTGCGGGTGAAAAAGCCCTCGGCCCCGATCGCCATGGTGGCTGGCGAGGCCGCCATCGAGCTGCATCGCCACCGGGACGATCGCTGATGCCGCGCGCCTGGCTCGGCCTCGGGGCCAATATCGGCGATCCCGCAGCGCAGGTGCGCGAGGCCGTGCAGCGACTGGACGCCTGGCCGGGCATTGCCGTGGTGGCGCAATCCGCCATGTTGATCACCAAGCCCTGGGGCAAGACCGACCAGCCGGATTTCTCCAACATGGTGGTGGAGGTCAAGACCAGCCTCGCCCCGGTCGAACTGCTCGACGCCTGCCTCGGCATCGAGCGCGTCATGGGCCGGGTGCGTGATATCCGCTGGGGACCGCGGCGCATCGATATCGACGTTGTGGCCTATGAGCGGCTGGAACTCGACACCGAACGGCTGCACGTGCCGCACCGGCACGCGCACGAGCGCGACTTCGTCCTCGACCCGCTGCGCGAGATTGCACCTGAGGTGGCGGCGTGGATCGTGGGACGAGGCCGTTAGGCCGCGCCCGACAGTCCCCTTCAACATTCACGGGCCAGCGCCCCTCACCCGTCTCGCGCTACGCGCGATCCACCCTCTCCCCGACGGGGAGAGGAATGGTGCCCCAATGGTGCCGCAGCGTATTCTTCTCCCCGTCGGGGAGAAGGTGGCGCGCAGCGCCGGATGAGGGGAGGTGTCCCGATCGTGTTGAGGGCGCCTACCCCCTCACCATCTCCAGCACCCGCACCGCGGCGTCGAACTCCATCCGGCGTTTGGCGCGGCGCTCGGTGGCTTCCTCGACCACGCCCCACAGCCGGACGTTGTAGTCCTCGTCGACATGGGCGGCGGTCCAGACCTCTTCCGGGGTCAGCAGCCCTTCCCGCAGGGCGATGCTGAGGAGGCCCGAGCCGGTGATGCCGGTGAGCGAGTTGAGCGCCACCGCCTCGATCAGCTTGGCATCGGCCAGCGAGGTGCGCAGCCGCTCCAGCGTTGGCGCCGGCTGCGGCTGATGGACGATGCCGATAGTCGGCTGGAAGCCGATCTCGAAATGGCGGGCGAGCTTGATAAGCACGGCGTCCCAAACCCGCTCCTGCTCGGCGACGAGCTCGCGCGGTGTGTCGGCGCGATAGAGCAGCAGGTCGTTGCCGGAATATTTGACGATCTCCTCGCGCAACGCTTCGAGCCGTTCGTCGCCGGCCTCGACCGCCGAGTTGATCAGCCGAACCATCGGCATGGTCTTGGGATCGATGAACTCCTGCTGCGCCGCCCATTCCTCGGCCATGGCGGCGGCCACGGATTGATACGGCACCACCACCGGCTTCTGCGCCGGAGTGCGCGGCGTCTTGCCGTCGAGCGTCACCGCAAAGCCGCCTGGGGCGGAGCCTACCCCAACCTCCTTGTAGAAGCGCTTGGGCAGCTCGACCTTGTTGAGGTGCTGGGCCCGGCCGTAACCGTCGTCGCGGTGCTTGTCGGCGTCTTCGAGGAACTCGCGCATCAGGCCTCCAATAGCTTGTCCACGGCGTCGACCAGTTGATCCATGCGATGGATGACGAGGTGGGCGCCGGCGGCCTCGAGATCGGCCACCGAGTGATAACCCCAGGCCACGCCGAGCGCCTTGACGTTGGCGTTCCGGGCCATCTTCATGTCGTGCGAGGTGTCGCCGATCATTACGGTGGCTTCACGGCCGATACCGGCCTTGTCCATCGCGGTCTCGATCATCTGCGGATCGGGCTTGCCGCGATTGTGGGCGGGCGTCTGGATCGAGTTGAACCGACCGATGATCTCGTGGCGCTCCAGCAGCGTGATGGCGCCGGCATGGCCCTTGCCGGTGGCTACGGCGAGGATCGTTTCAGGGTCGGCCTGCAGACGATCGAGGGCGTCGAGCGCGCCGTCGAACATCGGCTCGCGGGCGAGCCCGGCCTTCTGCAGATACGTCGCGCGGTAGGCATTGAGGATCACGTCGATGCGGTCGCTGTCGACACCAGGCGCGAGGATCCCCATGGCGTCGCGTGCGGTGATGCCTGAGATCGAGCGGATCGCGTCGTCGCTGGGGATTGCCTGCCCTACCGAGGCGAAGGACTCGCGGACCGTCTCGATGATGAGCGCCTCGGAATTGATCAAAGTGCCATCGAGATCGAAGACGACGAGCCGCATCGGGAGAACTCCTGCCCAGAGCGAGATCAGGAAGGTTGCAGACCTTTCCGGTTCGATCTCGCGACAAAACAAAGACTTGGAGCGGGAGTGCGATTCAACGAAACGCAATCCCGCTCCAGGCCCGCTCAGAACCACACTTTGCCGGGCGTGTCACGCCCTGCGAAGGCATGGCTCGATCACGGAAACTGCACCGACTGACGCTACTCCAGCACCCGCTCGATGGCGGCAGCGAGCTCAGAATAGTCGTGGATCAGGGTCCCTGCCCCGGCTTTGAGCAGCTCGGCAGCGTCGTGATAGCCCCAGCTGACGCCGATCGAGCGCACCTTGGCGGCACGGGCCAGCTCCATGTCGAACATGGTGTCGCCGATCATCACCGTCTGGTCCGGACTGGCGCCGGTTTCCTGCATGGCGCTCAGCAGCATGCCGGGATGCGGCTTGGAGGGATTGTGGTCAGGCGTCTGCAGCGTGGCGAAATGCGCGGTGATCCGATGGTTGTCGAGGATGCGGGCGACGCCGGTGAGGCCCTTGCCCGTGGCAATGCCGAGGACAGTGCCCTTCTGCTGACGCAGCCGATCCAGCGCTTCGCGCGCGCCCGGATAGAGCGGCTCGCGGTCGATCTCGTGCTCGAGCGAGGCCTTGTAGAAGCTCTTGTACTGCCCGACGATGCCTTCGATCAGATCGATATCACTGGTGCCGGCGAGCTGGCCGACAGCGACCGGCAGCGACAACCCGATGATCTGCCGAACCTCTGCTGGGGTGGGCGCCGGCAGGTCGAGCGAGCGGAACGCCGACCCCATGTGCTCGGAAATGAGCGCCTGGGTATCGATCAGTGTTCCATCCATATCGAAAACGATGAGCCGCACGGGAGTTCCCCCTGAATTCGGCCCGTTCAGAACCATGAAACGCAGGGCGTGTCACGCCCTGCGCCACTGGATGAAGTCTACATCGCAGCAAAGCAGTAGAGAAGTCCTGCGCCGCCCGTGCCGACCAGGTTCTCCTGGCTGCAGCCGCGCGACGGATGCGAGGAGTTCCAGGATTTGGCAGCGTCGGACTCGTCGAGACCGGTGCGGTCGGAGTGGCCGACAATGGCGCTGCCCTCGCCGTTCAGCGTCCAGTCGCCACAGGTCTGGCCGGCGGCCAGCGTGCCGTCCGGGTTGGAGCCGGTGAGGATGTCATGCTGGTTCGGATCATCGCCGCGCCCGTTGATCGGAGCTCCGGTCTCGGAGAGCGCCGTCGCCTTGCTCAGCTTGTTGTCGGCGCTGTGGAGATTGGCGACATCGGTGGCGATCACGTCGCCCTTGAAATTCTGCCACGGGCCGGCGCCGATCCGGTCCTTGGCGTTGACTCCTTCGGCACTGAGATAGGCCTTCCAGGTCTTGCCGCTGGAGCCGGCGGCTTCCGCCAGCTTGGCGCAATGCGCGTCGGCCCCCTCAAGGCCGCCGAGATTGGCGCCGTCTCCGGCACCCACACTGGTGACGAAGAAGGTCATGGTGGTCGCGTCCTGCGCAATGGCCGGTGCTGCAATGGCGAGGGTTGCCGCGGTGGCAGCGGCGAGAACGATCGTTTTCATTGGCATCTCCCTGTGCGCCCGCAATGGGCCGCAACAGGGTGAACACGCGAACCGGACGTTTCGTCCGGCGCTCGCGGCGATTTGATCAGTCCTGTTCCGGATCCTGATCCTGCACGTCGTAGCGATCGGCATCGAACCCGAGCACGTCGAAGGTCGCCTGCATATGCGGTGGCAGCGGCGCCGAGACATCGAGCAGTTGCCCGTTGCGCAGCGGCAGCCGGATGCGGCGGGCATGCAGGTGCAGGCCCTTCGAAATCTCGTCCGGCGGCGTCCAGTTCTCGATGTTGAAATAGCGCGGATCGCCCATGATCGGGTTGTGCAACTGCGCCATGTGGACGCGCAACTGGTGCGTGCGCCCGGTCACCGGCTTCAGCGTCACCCAGGCGAAACGGCGGGCGGCGGTGTCGGTGGTCGAATAGTAGCTCATCGAATGCTGCGCGCCGGGCGTGCCCTGCGGCACCACCACCATCTGCTCGCCATCGGTGGTTGCCTGCTTGGCGAGGAAGCACGAGATCGACCCCTGCTTGGGGTGCGGATTTCCCCACACCACGGCCCAGTAGATTTTCCGCGCCTGGCGTGAGGAGAATACCTCGCCGAAATACGCCGCCGCCGCCTTGGTCTTGGCGACGACCAGGCAACCGGAAGTGTCGCGGTCGAGCCGGTGTACCAGACGGGGCGCCTCGCCCTTCTTGTTGGGGAGGCTCTTCAGCAGCCCATCCATATGCCGCTTGGTGCCCGAGCCGCCCTGCGAAGCGAGGCCATGCGGCTTGTTGAAGACGTAGAGTTCGTCGTCCTCGTAGAGGATGATATCCCGGAGGAAGTCGGCGTCTTTCGAATTGATTTCGCCCTCGGGGCGCTCCGGAGCCGCCTCGATCGGCGGCACCCGGACCACCTGCCCGGCCGCGAGGCGAGCGTTGGCCTTGACCCGACCGCTGTCGACGCGGATCTGGCCCGAGCGCAACAGCTTCTGCAGGTGACCAAAAGTGACCTGTGGGAAGTGCGTGGCGAACCAGCGGTCGAGCCGCATGCCGTCTTCGTCGCGGGCGACGACCTGTTGCCGGACGCCACTCATGCGACCACCCGCATGGCCAGCATGCCCATCCACAGCCCGGCCAGCGACAGCAGCACCGAGCCGACGATGTAGAATGCGGCGAGCAGGATATCGCCGCGCTCGATCAATGTGATGGCGTCGAGCGAAAAGCTCGAGAAGGTGGTGAAACCGCCAAAGACGCCGACGGCGACAAACAGCCGGATCTCGTTCTGGTACTGCGGCGTGGTCTTGGCGAGGACCCCGACCAGCACGCCCATGGCGATCGAGCCGACGATGTTGACGAGGAACGTCGCCACCGGGAAGCCGTTGGGCAGGCTGCCGATCCAGTTCTGCGCGCCAAAGCGCGCCAAGGCGCCGAGCGCGCCGCCGATGCCGACGAGAAGATATGAGTTCATGGCCCCTCTTTGGCCCGGCCCGCGCAAATACTCAAGCGCGGCGTGCCGAATTACCGGTTAGTGGCCCAGCATCCGTTCCATGGCGCCCGGCCGGTCATGCGCCGCCAGTTTGTCCATCAGAGTTGCGCTGGCGTCGTTCATCCCGACCAGTTCGACCTCGACACCCTCGCGCCTGAACTTCAGCACCGCCACATCGACGGCATTCACCCCGCTGACATCCCAGATATGGGCCATGCTGACATCAATCCGCACCCGCTGCAGCGGCTCCTTGAAGTCGAACGCGTTGAGAAAATCCTCGACCGAAGCGAAGAACAGCTGGCCTTCAACCAGGTAGTCGCGCTCCTGTCCGTCCGCAGTGAGGACCGAGCTGACACGGAAGATCTGTGCCACCTTCCATGCAAAGAAGATGCCCGACAGCAGCACGCCAACGCCGACGCCAAGCGCCAGGTTATGGGTGCCGACAACAGTGATGACCGTCGCCAGCATGACGATGCTGGAGCGGCGCGGATGGCGGCGGAGATCGTTGAGCGAGGTCCAGCTGAAAGTGCCGATCGAGACCATGATCATAATCGCGACCAGCGCCGGCATCGGGATCAGGCCCACAATGTCCCCGAGCACCATCAGCAGGAAAAGGAGGAAGGCGCCGGCAACGAAGGTGGAGAGCCGCCCGCGGCCACCGGACTTCACGTTGATCACCGACTGGCCGATCATCGCGCACCCGGCCATGCCGCCGAAGAAACCGCTCGCCATGTTGGCGATGCCCTGCCCGATCGACTCGCGGTTCTTGTCGCTGCGGGTGTCGGTCATCTGGTCGACGATGGAGGCGGTGAGCAGACTCTCGAGCAGGCCGACTGCCGCGACGGCGACCGAGTACGGCAGGATGATCCAGACCGTCGCGAGCGTCAGCGGCACATCGGGGAACAGCAGCGTCGGCAATGTGGAGGGCAGCTCGCCGAGGTCGGCGACGGTGCGGACATCGACATGCAGCATCAGCGAGATCGCCGAGAGCACGAGGATGCAGACCAGTGGCGACGGCACCAGCCGGGTGAGGCGCGGGAACAGGTAGATGATCGCGAGGCCGGCCGCGATCATCACGTAGGTCTCCCAGGTGACGCCGATCAATTCTGGCAACTGCGCCATGAAGATCAGAATGGCCAGCGCATTGACGAAGCCCGTCATCACCGAGCGTGAAACGAAGCGCATGACATAGCCGACGCGAGCGTAGCCGGCGACCACCTGCAGGATGCCGGCGAGGATAGTGGCGACGAGCAGGTACTGCAGGCCGTGCTCGCGCACCAGCGTGCCCATCAGCACCGCGGTGGCGGCGGTGGCGGCGGAGATCATCGCCGGACGGCCGCCGGCGACCGAGATCACCATGGCGATAATGAACGAGGCGTAGAGCCCGATCTTGGGATCGACGCCTGCAATGATGGAAAACCCGATGGCTTCGGGGATCAGCGCCAGGGCGACGACGATGCCGGCGAGCACATCGCCACGAATATTGGAGAGCCAGTCACGGCGGAAGGTCTGAGCGAAAGTCATTGCTGGTCCAGACGGCATGAGCGTGCGGCTCGCCCGACGGCGAACGACAACTGTGATGCGGTTCTGCTGGAGTGTCCGGCGGATCGGCGGCCGGAAGAGCCACCCGGGTTTGCACCGGGTCCGAATGAATACCGATCCTTCTGCCCGCTGCCATCGATGAAATCAAGGATGACAGCGAGCTCTCTGCTATCGAGATCGGCCGCTCAGGCGCTGGCGGGGGCCTCGTCCTCGTCTTCGGGGTCGATCTCCAGCGCCGGCGCCACGGCCGACGAGACGAGGCCGTTGAGCGAGCCGCCCTTGAGACCGAGCTCGGCCAGCAGCGCGTCGATCAGCGGGGCCTGGCTGCGGTAGCGCAGCGCCGCATCGACCGCCTGGTCGGCGATCCCGGCGCCATTGTGGCCGTTCATCGCGTGCCCGCCCGAGCCACCCCCCGACAGCCCGTCGACATGCAGGATCTTGATGCCCTCGATGTTCTCCATCGGCTTCACCGATTCCGCGATGATCGACGGCAGCGCCTCAATCAGCGCCATGCGGATGTTCATCGCGATCTGCTCGGGTGACAGCCGGTTGGCGGCCTCGTTGAGCTTCTGCTTACCCTCAGCCTCGACCGCGTAGGTCACCTCGGTGGCGGCGGCCTTCAACTTGGCGGCTTCCGCCTCGCCCTGCGCCAGCGTGCGGGCGGCCTCGGCGCGGTTCTTGGCGGCCTGCTTTTCGGCATCGGACGAGATGACGATGTTGATCGAGGCCTTCTGGGCTTCCTGCTCGGCTTCGATCAGCTGGATGCGCTTGGTGCGCTCGGCGATCTCGGTAAGACGCGCGGTCTCCACCTCTTCGGCCGCCTTGGCAGCGAGCGCACGGGCGACGTCCGCCTTGGCCTCCGCCTTCGACTGCTCCTCGGACTTGGCGGCGATCGCCGTGGCGCTGATCTGCTCGCTGAGCGCGATGGCCTGGTCGGCCTTGATTGCCGCCTCCTTCACCTGCTGTCGCGACAGCGTACGAGCCGCCTCGGCTTCGGTGGCGCGCTGGGCGCGGAGACTCTCGATTTCGGCGTTCTGCTGGTCGATGCGGATGGCGATCTCGCGCTCGTTGTTGAGGCGCGCATACTCGCTGTCACGGGTGATGGTGAACTGCTCCTGCTGCGCCTCGAGGTTCTTTCGCGCGATCGCCACCTGGGTGTTCTGTTCGATGTCGTTACGGGTCTTGCGCCGATCCTCGATCGACTGGGTCATCTTGGTGAGACCTTCCGCGTCGAACACGTTGTCGGGATTGAAGAACTCCCGGTTGGTCTGGTCGAGGCCGGTGAGCGACACGGATTCGAGTTCGAGGCCGTTCTTGAGGATGTCCTCGGAAACCGCCGACTGCACCTTCTGTACGAAGTTAACCCGCTGCTCGTGCAGTTCCTCCATCGCCATCTCGGCGGCGACGGCGCGGAGCGCATCGACGAACTTGCCTTCGACCAGTTCCTTCAGCGCCTGCGGCTCCATGGTGCGGCGACCCAGCGTCTGGGCGGCGTCGGCGATCGCCTCGGCGGTCGGCTGCACGCGCACGTAGAACTCCGCCTGCACGTCGACGCGCATGCGGTCCTTGGTGATCAGCGCCTGCTCGGCGGTGCGCACCACTTCGAGGCGGAGGGTGTTCATATTGACCGGGATGGTCTCATGCAGCACCGGCAGCACCAGGGCGCCACCGTTCATGATCACCCGCTGCCCACCGAAGCCGGTGCGCACGAACGACACTTCCTTGCTGGCGCGACGATAGAGCCGCGCGATGATCATGCCGATCACGAAGATCGCGACGATGATGATGGCGGCCAAGATCAGGATCGAAATGAGCTGGTCGTACATTGCGGAGCTATTCCTGTGGCGGGGTGAGGCGCGTAATGGCGCGGTAGATGTTCTTGTCGCGGCCGACGAGGAACACCCGGTCGCCGGCGCCGTAGGTCATGCCGCGTTCACCCGGCTCGAGCAGGATGTAATGGGTACGACCGCGGAGGTCTGTGGTCTTGGCTTCGGCCGGCTGGCCCTGCCTGGCCTCGCCGCGAATGATCGTGGCGTAGCTGCCGACGAGCTCCGAGCGGCTGGCCGCCTCGGACTGATCCCTCGGGAAGATATCGCCAAGCCAGCGCCCAAGGTGGCGTGTTGCATAGCTGGCGCCGACCAGCGCTGGCACCGCGGCGAGCCAAGGCGTCAATGGGCTGCCGATGGCGGCGCCAGCCGCCCACTGCACGATGTAGCCAGAGAGGCCGAAGCCGGTGAGAAAGATCACCAGCAGCGCCAGGAAGGGCAGCCGTCCGACCGAGAACCAGCTGAGCACATGCGATAGCGGGCCGACTTCGGCGCCGCTGAGTTCAGGCGCCTCGAGGTCGGGAACATCGACGCCCGGAAGCGCCGCCTCGATCGAGGCGGAGGGCGAGAAGCCGATGAGGAGCGATAGCAACTCGATTACGCCGATCGCCAGCATGACGATCAATGCAACGGTGAACGGTGCGAACTCCGGCGCGAACAGTTCTATCTTGCCCCTCCCCTGATCCCTTCAGGTCATATGGGACTGTTGTGACAGTTTTCCATAGGCCGCAAGGACTTCGAGGCGCAGAATCTCGATATGGCTAATCTTGGCTGCTCAGGCGGAGGCAAGCAACGGCGGGCGCACCGACGATTGCAACTGGGCGGGGATGTAAGGGCTAGTGCCTCCCTCCCCACAAGGCAGGGCTATCACATATGGAGCACAGACAGAAGTTGGATGGCCTTCTCCCCTTGTGGGAGAAGGTGGCCGAAGGCCGGATGAGGGGTCCTCTCCGCGTACTCATCGTCCGTCGCTTCGCTCCGGCCGCGCTACACTTCGTTGCGCGGACCCCTCATCCGGCGCTACGCGCCACCTTCTCCCACAAGGGGAGAAGGCAAGAGGTGCCCAGGGCCGCATATGCGATGGCCCTCCCCTCAAGGGGGAGGAGAGCAGAAGCGGCTACTCCCCGCCCTCTTCCTCCCGCCGCTGTTCGCGGCGGCTGGACCAGAAGTCGAGGCGCTTGATCACCTCGCGTTCGAAGCCGCGTTCGTTCGGCTGGTAGAGCTCGGGCCGGCGGTCACCGGCCAGTTCGTCCGGGAAAAACTCCTGGCCTGAGAAGGCATCGGGATAGTCGTGGTCGTAGCGGTAGCCCTTGTTGTAGCCGAGCTCTTTCATCAGCTTGGTCGGGGCGTTGAGGATGTGCTTGGGCGGCGGCAGCGAGCCGGTCTGCTGGGCCAGCGCCTTGGCGTTGGCAAAGCCAACCATGGCGGCGTTGGATTTCGGCGCCGTCGCGACATAGGCAATGGCCTGCGCCATGAACAGCTCGCCCTCGGGGAAACCCGTGCGTTCGAAAGCGTTCCAGGCGGTGATCACCTGCACCATGGCCTGCGGATCGGCCATGCCGACATCCTCCGATGCGGCGCAGGCGAGACGGCGGAAGATGGTGTCCGGGTGCTCGCCGCCCACCAGCATGCGCTGCGCCCAGTACATCGCCGCCTGCACATCGGAGCCGCGCAGGCTTTTGTGGAAGCAGCTGAGCAGGTTGTAATGCTCCTCCTGCCCCTTGTCGTAGACCGGCGCCCGCTTCTGTACCGTCTCGGCGAGGGCGGCGACATCGAGCATCGCGTCTTCCGGCAGCGCGAACAGCTCCTCGGCGAGGCCGATGAGATAGCGGCCATCGCCGTCCGCCATCTCGAGCAGTGCATCGCGCGCTTCGGCGCTGATCGGCAGCGTCCGGCCGACATGTGCCTCAGCTCGCTCTGCAAGGATGGCGAGATCGGGCTTTTCGAAGCGGCGCAGCGTATAGACCTTGGCGCGCGACAAGAGCGCCGCGACCATCGAAAAGCTCGGGTTTTCCGTGGTGGCGCCGATCAGGATGACGGTGCCGTCTTCGACATGCGGCAGCAACGCGTCCTGCGTGGTCCGGTTGAAGCGGTGCAGCTCATCGACGAACATCACCGTCTGCCGCCCTGCCCCGAGCCGCAGGGCCTTGGCGTCGGCGATCACCTTGCGGAGGTCGGCAACGCCCGACAGCACGGCGCTCAACTGCACGAAATCGAGCCCGACCTCCTTGGCGACGAGGCGCGCAATGGTGGTCTTGCCGACACCCGGTGGGCCCCACAGGATGAACGACGAGACCCGGCCGGCGGCGACCATGCGGCCGATCGGGCCATTGGGTCCCAAGAGGTGATCCTGCCCGATGACGTCGGCGAGCCGCTGCGGCCTCAGGGCCTCGGCGAGCGGACGCGGCGCGGCATCATCGAACAGCGAAAGCATCAACCACTCACCTCGGCCCGGACAATCCGGCCGCCCCGCTGTAGCACAACCCGCCAGCTCTGCGGACGGTCATTGGCAAGCTTGCCGAAGCGCTCCGCATCATCGGTCGCATCGCCGTTGAGGCTGATGATCAGGTCACCGGCGCGCAAGCCCATATCGTCGGCCGGCGAGCCGGCCTCGATGCCACGCACCACCACCGCATGCGTGTCGTAGGGCAGCCCCAGCTCCTGCGCTACAGCGGGCGTCACCGTTTCCACCGTGGTGCCTGCGAAGCGGGTATTGCCCGAGACGGTGACCGGCTTAGCGGTGCCCGGAGGGGCTTCGAGGGTGATGATCTTGTCCTCGGTCTTGCCCGAGCGGAAATATTGCAGGTCCGCCGTGGCGCCGACCGGCTTGGTGGCGAGACGGAAGTCGAAGGCGCTGGGCTGCTCGATATTGAAGCCATCGACCGCGAGGATCACGTCGCCATCGGCAAAGCCGGCCTTCTCGGCCGGTCCACCCGGGGCGATCTCGCTGATCAGCGCACCCCGCGCCTGGCCGAGCCCCAGGCTGTCGGCGAGATCGGCGGTGACCGGCTGCATGCGCGCGCCGAACCATGGACGCACCAGCGCGCCACCGGCGATGCCGGTCTCGGCGACGAGCTTCGCCATATTGGCCGGGATGGCAAAGCCGATGCCGACCGAGCCGCCGGAGCGCGAGACGATCGCGGTATTGACCCCGACCAGCCGGCCCTGCAGATCGACCAGCGCCCCGCCGGAATTGCCCGGATTGATCGCAGCATCAGTCTGGATGAAGAACTCGTAGTTCGAGCTCTCGACGCCGGTGCGCGCCAGCGCCGAGACGATGCCGGAAGTGACGGTCTGGCCGACGCCGAACGGATTGCCGATGGCGAGCACCAGGTCGCCGACCTCCAACTGGTCGGAATCGGCAAAGGCCAGTGCCGGGAACGTGGCGCCCTTGGCGTCCTTGACCTTCAGCACGGCGAGATCGGTCTTGGGATCGTCCAGCACCAGGTCGACCGGATATTCGTGCCCGTCATTGGTCGAGACCCGGATATCGGTCGCGCCTTCGATGACGTGGTGGTTGGTGAGGATCACCCCGGCGCCATCGACGATGACACCGGAACCGAGCGACTGCGACTTCTGCGGCCGGCTGTCCATGAACGGCCCATCGCCGCCGAAGAAGCGCTGGAAGAACGGGTCATCGAGGAACGGCGAAGTGGCGCGCTGGCTGATCGTCGTGGCGTAGACATTGACCACCGAGGGGGTCACCGACTTCACCACCGGTGCAAAGCTGAGCTGCAGCTCGGTGCGGGTGGCTGGAACGGCGCGCGTTTCGGCGGCGACGGGCTCGGTAGCTTGCACGGCGCTGACTATGGCCGGCGGTTCGGCAGTGCGACTCGACAGCTCGGCGTAACCGAACACCAGCGCGGCGCCGGCAGCGACGCCTCCGAGCACCAAGACCAAACCCTGTTTCGACATCGTCATATCCTCGGGCGATAATGCGCCGCGAACCGTGGGCGCGATGGCCCGACAAACGCCGCGAATCTGGCGCCTTTTAGGTACTGGGCTTACGGATTGGTAATCCCCGAAATATGACGTTGCCCAGTGGGTCAATCGACCCTATATGCAGCGCTCACTTTTCTGCCCCGAGGACCTTCTCGTACAAGACCCCTGAAAGGTTAGCCGCCCAATGACTGAGCCGACCACGGTCTACACCAACACGTCGCAGCTTATCGCCAGCGAGGAGCCGGATTTTCCGAGCTTCCTGTTCTCCAAAAAAGAACTGCACCGGGCGACCAAGGTGTTCAAGAAGGGCTTCGACGGCCTGCTGACCTACGCGGTCAAGTGCAACCCGTCGCCGCACATCATCCGGCAGCTGCACGAAGAGGGCCTCAAGGCCTTCGACGTCGCCTCCAACATGGAGATGGAGCTGGTGCGCGACCACGCCCCGGGCGCGGCGATGCACTACAACAACCCGATCAAGAACAAGCGCGAGATCGAGCGCGCCTATGAGGAGTTCGGGGTCCGCTCGTTCACCATCGATCACCCGCAGCAGCTCGACCAGCTGGCGGCGGTGGTCTCGCCGTCGCGTGATATCGAGGTGACGACCCGCTTCAAGGCCGGCAAGGCGCTGAAATCCTACGATTTCGGCATCAAGTTCGGCGTGATGCAGGACGGCGCCGCCGAGATCGTCCGGCTCGTCGACCAGATGGGCTACACGCCGTCGCTCTGCTTCCATGTCGGGTCGCAGTGCGAGGACGTCTACGCCTATGAGCGTCACATCGCGGCAGCCGCCAAGATTGCCGAGGAAAGTGGCATCGAGCTGAAGCGCCTCAACATCGGCGGCGGCTATCCGGCCCCCTACCCGACTTCCGAAGCCCCGCCGATGGACTATTATTTCGAGACCATCTCGCAGGCGGTGAAGGACAACTTTGCCGGTTCGAAGCCCGAACTGATCATCGAGCCGGGCCGTGCACTGGTGACCTCGTCGACCTCGCTGCTGCTGCGGGTAAAGCATCAGCGCGGCGGGCAATCGGTTTATCTCAACGACGGCGCTTACGGCTCGCTGATGGAAGTGAAGTTCATGCACTTCACCCCGCCGACCCGGGTGTGGCGTGGTCCGCGCCTGCACGACAATGACGGCGAGTTCTCCGATTTCACCGTGTGGGGCCCGACCTGCGACAGCTACGACGTGCTGCCGCAGATCTTCACCCTGCCCTCGGACGTCGATGAAGATGACTGGATCGAGTTCGGCCTGATGGGTGCCTATACCCAGGCCTCGCTCACCCCGTTCAACGGCTTCTGGCGCCGCGACCAGTACTGGGTGGACGACGTCTACACCGGCAAGGACATGCAGCCGGCCGAGTGATCGCCTCTCACGCCGCTATGCCGCTCCAGCCCAGTGCTGGGGCGGCATTTCTGTCTCTGGAGGAACGACGTGCAGGACCTGCCTCCACTTGCCAATCTCGGCTGCCGGATCATGATTCTGGGCCCGACCAACTCGGGTAAATCGACCTTGGCCGCTGCGATGGCGCGGAAGCTTGATATCCCCGCCATCCACCTCGATCGCCTGCAGCACTTGCCCAATACCAACTGGCAGGTGCGGCCAGAGGAGGAGTTCGCGGCGCTGCACGACCAAGTCATCCTGGAGCGCAGTTGGATCATTGATGGCGGCTATTCGCGGCTGGCGCCACAGCGGGTTCGACGGGCCACAGGCATCGTCGTTATCGATGCAAGTCTGGTCACGCGATATCGACGCTATTTCTACCGCACCCTGTTTCAGAGGTCGCGAGCGGGCGCCCTGGACGGAGAACAGGACTCGCTGAGCTGGATGATGCTCCGCTGGCTATGGAAGTCTCGGAACGCCGCCGCCAAGTACCGGCAGCTGGCCGTGGCCTCCGGCCTGCCGCACGTCTTCGCCGGGAATGCCGAGGAGTTGAACCGGCTCTATGCGCTGTGGAACCTGAAACGAAAGTAGCTCGGTCCGGCCCGTCGCTGCCATCCCGCCGAAGACAGGGGCCCCCGGCCCCTGTTCACCGCTCCCCAACAGGCATATCGTCCCCCTCAGCAACCCAAACGAGGTGGCGAAGATGCCGGGTGGGGTGGTCTTGGCTCTGGTGGTGCTCCTGGGCTTCGTGGCCTGGGGCGCGGTGCTGTTCTGGCGTGGCCGTGTCGTCGATCAGAAGGCCGTGCACGAGGCTCGGCACGAAACACGCGCCGAGCGACGGCGCCTGCATCACAAGGGCTAACTAGCTAGAGCAGCTTCTCGATTGCAGGCGCGAGATCGGTTGGCTCTGTCGCCGAGGCGAAGCGCTGCACGTTCTTGCCGCTGCGATCGACGAGGAACTTGGTGAAGTTCCACGGGATCAGCTGCACACCGAGCAGGCCCGGCGCCTTGCGGCGCAGCCACTGGTAGAGCGGCAGCGCGCCGCGGCCATTGACCATCACCTTGCTGAAGATCGGGAAGGTGACGTTGTAGTTGAGATCGCAGAACGCGGCGATCTCGGCCTCCGTGCCCGGCTCCTGCTCGCCGAACTGGTTGCAGGGGAAGCCAAGAACGACAAGGCCGCGGTCTTTGTAGGTCTCATAGAGCTTTTCGAGCCCGGTATATTGCGGCGTGAAACCGCATTTGCTGGCGACGTTGACCACCAGCACGACCTTGTCGCGATAGGTTGAAAGCTGCTGCTCGGCCCCACCGAGCAACGGGGCGGAAAAGTCATAAAGTGTGGTCAAGGCAATAGCTCCGGTCAGGGCAACATCCCTGCCCTAACTCGATAGCTGCATCATCTGGCGAGGCTTTTCAAGGAACAGGCATGTAACCGTCAGGCCGGCGGGACCTGGCACATGATACCGAGCGGCCGGCCCTCGTTGTCGCCGAAGAACGCCATCCATTCCTCGGTGCCGTCGGCATGCCGATGAATCATGTGTGGCGCCGCCTGGAACACCGCACCACGCGCCTGCAACTCTCGGTGCGCGGCGTGGATGTCGGGCACACGCAAATAGATGACGTAGCTGTCGGCGTCGGCTTTCTCACCGGCGCTCAGCATCAGCCGGGTGCCGCCGCAATCGAAGAAAGCAAGGTTGCCGAAGGTGTAAAGGTGCGGCAGCCGCAGCACATCGCGATACCAGGCCTCAGCCGCCGCAATGTCATGAACCGAGCGAGACAGCTGCCCGATAGTGCCCCAGCGGACGTCGTTGCGCTCCGGAACCTCAGCTGTCATCGACATGTCGTCTCCCCTCTGCCTGTGCCGCCCAAGCGCGCTCGCCTGCGGCACCCCGGCCCATTGCCGCAACGCGCGCCGATCGGCGAAGCCGAGCTTGCTCAGGATGTTGCTGACGTGGAATTTCACCGCGTCGCTGCTGATACCAAGGCGTTTCGAGATGGTGCGGTCGGTACCGCCATGCCGGATGGCATGGGCCACCCGCCATTCGGCGGGCGTCAGGCTATCGGCATAGGGCGGGCGACCACGCGACCTCGTTACGATCATCAGAAGAGGCTAGCGCAACGCGGGGCGAATTTCCCTACCCCTCGGAGCCATCGGGGTTGCGCAGATGCGCATCGATCCGCCGGGTATGGAGCGCGTCCTGCGCCGTCTCGAGCTGCCGCTCCGCCTTGCTGCGGCCGAACTTGATCCGGTTCTCCGCCGCAACCTGCTCCTTGGCAACGCGCGCCTTGGCCTTGCGGGCTTTCGAGAGGGAGAGGATATCGGCCATGGCGGGAGCTCCGAAGCTCAACTGGGGCGCGGCAGCGCAAGATAGACACTGTGGCACCATTCATCACCGAGGAGGAAGGTGTTCTCGGCGGTGCCGGTGACGGTGAAGCCGAGCTTTTGTAACAGGTTCAGCGACGCACTGTTGCGCGGGTCGACATCGGCCTTGATGGCATCGACCGGGTGGGTGGCAAAGGCATAGTCGAGAAAGGCCCGTGCGGCTTCGGTGCCGATCCCCTGCCCCCAGGCGTCGGGATGGAGGATGAAGCCGAACTCCGGCAGGTTCCAGATGCCGATATTGCCGATGACCCGGCCGTCCCGCTCGATCACCCACTCGTCACGATTGGCGAGGCCGCTGAAGAACTGGTCAGCGAACCACTTCTCGGTCACATCAAACGAGGCATGCGGCAGCGTTGCCCAGTAGCGCATGGCCTCGGGCGACGACAGGATCGGATGGAAGGCGTCGAGATCCGCCGGAACCGCCCGGCGCAGAACCAGCCGCGCCGTACGGATTTGCATCAGACCAGCCGGCTCTGCTCCTTTGCCGCTTCGATGAAGCTGGCAAAGAGCGGGTGCGGCTCGAACGGCTTCGATTTCAGCTCCGGGTGGAACTGCACGCCGATGAACCACGGATGATCGGTGCGCTCGACGATCTCGAGCAGCTTGCCGTCCGGCGAGACGCCGGAGAACAAGAGGCCATTGGCCTCGAGCACCTTGCGGTAGTTCATGTTCACTTCGTAGCGGTGGCGATGCCGCTCGGTGATCCGGGTCGAGCCGTAGATGTCGGCGACGCGAGATCCCTTGGCGAGCTGCGCCGGGTAGGAGCCGAGACGCATGGTGCCGCCGAGATCGGTCTCGGAGCTGCGCGTAACCTGCTCGTTACCCTTGGTCCACTCGGTCATGATGCCGACGATCGGTTCCTTGGTCGGGCCGAACTCGGTGGAATTGGCATTTTTGATGCCGGCAGTGTTCCGCGCCGCCTCGATGCACGCCATCTGCATGCCGAAGCAGATGCCGAAATACGGCACGTCCTTCAGGCGCGCGAAGCGGGCCGCCTGGATCTTGCCGGCGGACCCACGCTCGCCGAAGCCGCCCGGCACCAGAATGCCGTGGATGTGCTCGAGATAGGGCGCCGGATCCTCATGCTCGAAGATCTCGGAATCGATCCAGTTGAGGTTGACCTTCACCCGGTTGGCAATGCCGCCATGTACCAGGGCTTCGCTGAGCGATTTGTAGGCGTCCTTGAGGCCGGTATACTTGCCGACGATGGCGATATTGACCTCGCCCTCCGGGTTGTGGAGGCGGGACGACACATCTTCCCAGGCCTTGAGGTCTGGCGCCGGCGCATCTTCGATGCCGAAGGCGGCGAGCACTTCGCGGTCGAGGCCTTCCTTGTGGTAGGCAAGCGGCACGTCGTAGATCGAAGCGACGTCGAGGCCTTGAATCACGGCGCTCTCGCGCACGTTGCAGAACAGCGCCAGCTTCTTGCGCTCGGACTGCGGAATCGGCCGGTCGCAGCGGATCAGCAGAATGTCGGGCGCGATGCCGATCGAACGCAGCGTCGCCACCGAGTGCTGGGTCGGCTTGGTTTTGAGCTCACCGGCCGAGGGAATGAACGGCATCAGCGTCAGGTGGACATAAATGGCGTGGCCGCGCGGCAGGTCGTTGCCGAACTGGCGGATCGCCTCGAAGAACGGCAGGCCCTCGATGTCGCCGACGGTGCCGCCGACTTCGACGAGCACGAAATCGAAGTCTTCGTTGCCCTCGCGGATAAAATCCTTGATGGCGTCGGTGACGTGGGGGATCACCTGCACGGTGGCGCCGAGGTAATCGCCGCGGCGCTCCTTGGCGATGATGTCGGAATAGATGCGGCCGGTGGTGATGTTGTCGCGCTTGTTGGCGTGACGCCCAGTGAAGCGCTCGTAATGGCCAAGATCGAGGTCGGTTTCCGCACCGTCGTCGGTGACGAACACCTCGCCGTGCTGGGTGGGCGACATCGTGCCCGGATCGACGTTGAGATAGGGGTCGAGCTTGCGGAGGCGGACCTTATAGCCACGAGCCTGCAGCACCGCGCCGAGCGCAGCGGATGCAAGGCCTTTGCCCAATGAGGAAACCACGCCACCGGTGATGAAAACGTACCGAGCCATGGGCCTTTATCCTATTCGGTCGAAGTTCTGATTCTCAAGAGCGCCGCCGATCACGAACGGCACCCCACACAAAAAGAAGAAGGGGATGTTGCCATCCCCTTCCCCGGTTCGCTGTCGCGGCGGCCTCAGTTGGCGGGCGCCGCTGGTTGTTCTGTCGTCGCCGGTGCCGCCGGAGTTTCGGTGGCGGGCGCCGTTTCGGTGGGCACTGGCAGGTCGGAACCGGCTGCCGGCGCCTCGGTGGTGGTCGCCGGAGTGGTGGTGGTCGCCGGAGTGGTGGTGGTCGCCGGCGCCGGCGCAGTGGTCGTATCGGTGGGGACCGGCAAATCACCCGAGGTCTGCTGCTGCAGCTGCTCGAGCGCGTCGAGCACGGTCGTCGGCGCCGCTTCACCACCCTGGGTGGCGCGATCGAGGATGGAGCTCGTCCCGCGGTCAACCGAGGAGAGAATCGTCAGGCCGATGGCCGAAGCAAAGAACAGCGCCGCGAGGATCGCCGTGGTGCGGGTCAGAAGGTTCGCCGAGCCGCGGACCGAAATCAGGCCGTTGGCGTTCGAGGAACCCATACCAAGCCCGCCGCCCTCGGACCGCTGCAGCAGGATCACTGCAATCAGCGCGAGCACGATCAGGAGGTAGGCGACGATCAGGACGTTGGCCATTGGACCTTCAGGCTTTCGATATCGGTTTGGCGCGCCTTCTACACGCGCGCCAACACAAATGCCAGCGCCATCCGCCGCCTTTCGCTCGGCGCCGGATGCGTCTTCTAGAGGGCGGAGATAATGGCGTGGAAGTCGTTTGCCAAGAGGCTTGCCCCGCCGACCAACCCGCCATTGACGTTGGCGATGCGCAGAATCTCGCTGGCATTCGATGGCTTCATCGAGCCGCCATAGAGGATGCGTACGGCCGCGCCACGTTCGCCGAAGCGGGATTTCAGCTGCTCGCGGATGGCATTGTGCATCTCGGCGATGTCGGCGGAGGTGGGCGTGCGCCCGGTGCCGATGGCCCACACCGGCTCATAGGCGATGACGATGTCGTGACCCGACCAGTCGTCCGGCACCGAGCCTTCGAGCTGCCCGATAACGACAGCAACGGCGCCGCCGGCATCGCGCTCGGCCTCGGTTTCGCCGACGCAGATGATCGGCACGAGCCCAGAGGCGTGCGCCGCAAGTGCCTTCTGCTGCACCAGCGCATCGGTTTCGCCGTGGTTAGTGCGGCGTTCCGAATGGCCGACGATCACGTATTGCGCCCCGGCATCGGCCAGCATCTGCGCGCTGATATCGCCGGTATGGGCGCCGCTGGCGGCCGAATGGCAGTCCTGTCCACCGGTGACGATGCCGGCGGGAGAGGCCAGGTCGTTGAGCCGCTCGAGCAGCGTGGCAGGCGGACAGAGCACCACCGTGCCCCGCGGTCCGCCGCCATTGGCGAGCAGCGCCGCGAGCTTCTGCACCTCCCCCAGGGAGGCCGTGGTGCCGTTCATCTTCCAGTTGCCCGCGATCAGCGGCGTTATCTCTGCCGTCACCTTGACGCTCCTTCTACTTGCCTATTGCGGGAGTTTCCCATAACCCCCGTCCCGATGTGCCTTGCGGCACAAACTCGACCCTGTCTAGTATCCGCCGCCCGCCGGGGAGGCGGCTGTTGTTGGATTTGTCTCGATGCTCGATAGCTTTCGCCACCTGACCAAGACCTGGTTTGGCAAGATTCTCGGCGCCTTTCTGATTGTCGGCCTGGCGGGGTTCGGTATTTCGAACGTCATTACCGGCTTCGGCACGAACACCGTCGCCACCGTCGCCGGACAGGATATTTCGGTGCGCGACTATCAGCGCGCCTACAATACCCAGATCAATGCCGTCGCCCAGCAGATCGGCCGCGTGCCAACGGTCGAGGAAGCCAACGCCTTCGGCGTGCCGGGTGCGGTGCTCGACCGGCTTGCCGGCGAGGCCGCCGTCAACAAGCTCGGCGAAGACCTCGGTCTCGGCGTCTCCGAGGATCGCCTCGGCAAGATGCTGGCTGAGGACCCGAGCTTTTCGAGCGCACTCGGTGCGTTCGATCGCAGCAACTTCCTGCGCGTGCTGCAGCAGAATGGCTTTACCGAAGCTGAGTATTTCGACCTCCAGACCAAGGCAGCGCGCCGCCAGCAACTGGTGAGCGGCCTGCTCTCCGGTGCGCCGGCGCCCGCTACCGCAACCGACCTGTTGACCCGCTTTTCGGGCGACACCCGCACGGTCGACTACTTCGTGCTGAACGCCCAGGCCCTCCCCCCGGTTGCCGAGCCGACGGAAGAAGAGCTGGCGACCTATCTCAAGGACAACCAGGCCAGCTTCCGCACCAGGGCGACCCGCACGATCGAACTGCTGGCGCTGTCGCCCGAGGCGATCGCCGCCACCAAGACGATCTCGGATGAAGAGATCGCCGCCGAATACGAGCGCACCAAGGACAGCCGGGTGAAGATCGAGCGGCGCACCGTCAAGCAGGTGGTGCTCAACACGCCTGAGCTCGAGAAGGCCTTCACCGACGGCAAGGCTGCCGGCACGCCATTCGCCGACGTGCTCACCGCCAGCGGCGCCACCGCCCAGGATCTGGGCAACCTCAGCAAAGCTGAGATCACCGACAGTAGCCTCGCCGACGCCGCATTCGGGCTGGCGCTGAACGACTACGTCATCATCGAAGGCATCGGCTCGAAGCGCGCCGTCACCGTATCGGCGATCGAGCTGGGCGGCGTGGTCAGCCTCGAGGACGCCAAGGCCGATATCGCCAAACAATTGGCGCTCACTCAGGCCCGCAATGAATATACCGACGTGCTCGACCAGATCGAAGAGTTGCGCGCCGCCTTCAAGCCGCTGCCCGAGATCGCCGAGCGCTTCGGCCTCAAGACCGTGACCATCCCGCTGACCGAATCCGGCACCGAGCTCGCCAACGACCCCGATGTCGGTGCCGACGCCGCGCAGCGCATCGCCACCGCCGTGTTCAAGGCGGAACAGGGCAACCTCGCGCCGACCATCCAGCTGAGCTCGACCCGTAACGTCTGGTTCGATCTCAAGCAGGTCGATGAGGCGCGCGACCAGACGCTCGAAGAGGTCCGCGATGCGGTGATCACTGCGTGGACCAACGCCAAGACCGACGAGGCCGTTGCCGCCGAAGTGACCAAGCTCCTCGAGCAGGTGAAGGCCGGCTCGGCATTTGCCGACGTCGCCGGCAGCATCGGCCAGTTCCCGATCCTCAGCCAGCCGCTGAAGCGCGCCGGCGACGGCACCACCGTGCTCAACCAGACTGTCGCCAACGAGATATTCAACGGCGGCCCGACGCATTTCGGCTCGGCGGTGAACGGCGACGGTGACCACGTGGTGTTCCAGGTGGTCGAAGTGAACCAGGGCACCACCGACCAGACGGCCGAGATCAAGAAGTTCGTCGAAGAGTCGAGCCGTGATGCGCTCTACAACGATCTGCTGACCGGCCTGAAGTCGGAAGCCGGCCTCAGGATCAACGAACAGGTGCTCAATCAGCTTACCGATACCGGCGCCCTGCAATGACCGCTGACGACCAGTACGGCGCCTTCGCGGCCGGATACGAAGCCGGCCGCGCCCAGATCGTCTTCCGGCGCGTCGTCGCCGATCTGGAAACGCCGATCGGCGCCTACCTGAAGCTCGCCGAGGGGCGGAAGAACACCTTCCTGCTCGAGAGCGTGCAGGATGGCGCCACGGTCGGGCGCTATTCGATGATCGGCTTCGATCCGGACATCATCCTCAAGGTCGAGCGGGGCCAGGCGAGCATCAATCGCAATGCCGGCCTGACGCCCGACGCCTTCACGCCGGTCAGCGAGCCGCCGCTCGACGTGCTGCGCGCCCTGGTCGCCGAAAGCCAGGCCGAGGTGCCGCCCGGGCTGCCATCCACTGCCGCGGGTATCTACGGCTATCTCGGCTACGACATGGTGCGCCTGATGGAGGTGCTGCCCGACCGCCACGAGGACCCGCTGGGTTTCCCCGAGGCGATCCTGATGCGGCCGACGGTGCTCGCCGTGTTCGATACGCTGAAGGACGAACTCTATCTCACCGCGCCGGTCTACATCCGCCCGGGCGTGACCGCCAGGCAGGCCTGGGAAGGCGCGCAGAGCCGCATCGACGACGCCGTGGGCCGCATGGGGCGCACCCTGCCCTACACCTCGACGCCGCCCGATATCGACTCCATCGCGGTGAAGTCCAACACCAGCGTCGAGCAGTATGCCCGCATGGTCGAGGACGCCAAGGAGTACATCCGGGCCGGCGACATCTTCCAGGTGGTGTTGAGCCAGCGCTTCGAAGCCGAGTTCACCCTGCCGCCCACCGCGCTCTATCGGGCGCTGCGCCGCACCAACCCTTCGCCCTACATGTATATGCTGGATTTCGGCGATTTCGCCGTGGCGGGGTCGAGCCCGGAAATCCTGGTCAAGGTACAGGACGGCAAAGTCAACATCCGCCCCATCGCCGGCACCCGCAAGCGCGGCGCCACGCCGACGCGCGACAAGGAACTGGCGGACGAGCTGCTGAGCGACCCCAAGGAATTGGCCGAGCACCTGATGCTGCTCGACCTCGGCCGCAACGACGTCGGCCGGGTGGCCAAGATCGGTAGCGTCGAGGTTACCGACAAGTTCTTCCTCGAGTACTACTCGCACGTCATGCACATCGTCTCGAACGTGGTGGGCGACCTCGATCCGAAATACGATTTCGTCGACGCGCTGGCCGCCGGTTTTCCGGCCGGCACCGTCTCGGGAGCGCCGAAAGTGCGGGCGATGGAGATCATCGACGAGCTCGAGAAATCGCGTCGCGGCATCTATGGCGGCTGCGTCGGCTATTTCGGCGCCGATGGCACCATGGACACCTGCATCGTGCTGCGCACCGCGATCGTCTCGAACGGCAAGATCTACGTACAGGCCGGCGCCGGTATCGTCGCCGACAGCAAGGCCGAACTCGAGCAGCTCGAATGCGAGAACAAGGCCCGCGCCCTGTTCAGCGCCGCAGAGGAGGCGCTCCGCTATGCCGGCGAAGCGCGGGTGGGCCAATGAGCACTCTACGATGGCGGAGCTCGGTCGGTAGGTGCCGCCACTACTGAGTCATTCCCGCGAAAGCGGGAACCTCTGTTTACCGGGTCCGAGGCTGGCATCGAAAACGGAGATTCCCGCTTTCGCGGGAAAGACCCGGTGATAGAAGGGCTACAGGGAGCAAGTGGCCGAATGAAACTCCTCGTCATCGATAACTACGACAGCTTTACCTACAACCTCGTTCACTTCCTGGGCGAACTGGGCGGCGAGTCCGAGGTGTGGCGCAACGACAAGATCACGCTCGATCAGGTCGCAGCGATTGCCCCCGAAGCCATCGTGCTGTCGCCGGGCCCGGCGACCCCCGATACGGCTGGCATCTGCCTCAGCCTGATCGAGCGCTTTGCTCCGACGACGCCAATTCTGGGGGTGTGCCTCGGCCACCAGGCACTCGGCCAGGCGATGGGCGGCGAGGTGATCCGTGCGCCGCACCTGATGCACGGCAAGACCTCCAAGATCAATCACAGCGGCAAGGGCCTGTTCCGCGGGCTGAACTCCGGCTTCGAGGCGACGCGCTACCACTCGCTGATCGTCAGGCCGCAGAGCCTGCCGGATGTGCTGGAGGTCACCGCCTCCAGCGATGACGGGCTGATCATGGGCATGCAGCACCGCAATTACCCGAGCCACGGCGTGCAGTTCCACCCTGAGAGCATCGCGTCGGAAAACGGGCACGCGATTCTGCAGAACTTCCTCAATCTCGCCCGCGACTTCAACCTCAGGAAGGCCGCGTGATGGACATCAAGGGAGCTCTCAACAAGATCGCAGCGCGCCAGGATCTGACCGGCGAAGAGATGCGCACCGTGATGACCACGATCATGGACGGCGAAGCGACGCCCAGCCAGATCGGCGCCTTCCTGATGGGCATGCGGGTGAAAGGCGAGACGGTCGGCGAGATCGCCGCCGCGGTCTCCATTCTCCGCGCCAAGATGGTGCCGGTGACGATCGACGCGCCCGACAGCGTCATCGATATCGTCGGCACCGGCGGCGATGGCGCGAAAACCCTCAACATTTCCACCGCGACCTCGATCGTTGCCGCAGCCGCCGGTATCCCGGTGGCCAAGCACGGCAACCGGGCGCTGAGCTCGAACTCCGGCGCCTCCGACGTGCTGCAGGCGCTCGGCATCAAGATCGATATCGGGCCGGACAAGATCAGCCAGTGCATTCGCGACGCCGGCATCGGCTTCATGTTCGCTCCGGCACACCATCCGGCGATGAAGCATGTCGGCCCCGCCCGCATGGAAATGGGCACCCGCACCATGTTCAACCTCCTCGGGCCCCAGTCGAACCCGGCCGGCGCGCGCCGCTACGTCCTGGGTGTCTACGACAAGAAGTGGGTCGAACCGGTCGCGGCGGCGCTGCTCGCCAACCGCGCCATTTCGGCCTGGGTCGTGCATGGCGCCGATGGGCTCGACGAGTTGTCGACCACCGGCCCGAGCTTCGTTGCCTCGATCAAGGGCGGGGACCTGCGCAGCTTCGAGATCACCCCGGAGGACGCCGGCCTGCCGCGCGCCAGCATGGCTGATCTCAAGGGCGCCGACCCGGCCTACAACGCCTCGCGGCTGCGCGGGCTGCTGGATGGGGTGAAAGACCCCTATCGCGATATCGTGCTGCTCAACGCCGCTGCCGCCTTCATCGTCGCCGGCCGGACCGACACCCTGAAGCTGGGCGCCGACCTTGCGGCCCGCGAGATCGATTCCGGCCGCGCCAAAGCTACCCTCGACAAACTCATTTCCGTATCGAACAGCTGACCCATGTCCGACATCCTCTCCCAGATCGAAGTCTATAAACGCGAGGAAATCGCCGCGGCGAAAACCCTCCGCCCCTGGAACGAGGTGGTCGCCGAAGCGCACGACGCGCCTCCGGTACGGCGCTTCCTCTCGGCGCTGAAGAAGAAGCGGGCCGACAACCAGTTCGCGCTGATCGCCGAGGTGAAGAAGGCGAGCCCCTCCAAGGGCCTGATCCGCCCTGACTTCAACCCGGCCGAGATCGCCCGGGCCTATGAACTGGGTGGGGCCTCGTGCCTCTCCGTGCTCACCGACCGCCCCAGCTTCCAGGGCGCGCCGGGCTACCTGATCGAGGCCCGCAACGCCACCAAGCTCCCGGTGCTGCGCAAGGACTTCCTGTTCGAGACCTACCAGGTGGCCGAGAGCCGCGCCTGGGGCGCCGACTGCATCCTGATCATCCTCGCCGCGGTCAACGACGATACGGCGCGCTACCTCCTCGACGCTGCCGAGGAGTGGCGGATGGATGCGCTGGTCGAAGTGCACGACCAGATCGAACTAGACCGGGCGCTAGGGCTGAATGCCGAGTTCATCGGCATCAACAACCGGAACCTCCGCACCTTCGAGACGACGCTCAACACCTCGGTCACGCTTGCCGGCGGCGTGCCGCAGGGCGTGCACCTGGTGTCGGAGAGCGGCGTCAATACCCATGCCGACCTGGTGAAGCTCGAGCATGCCGGCATCGGCACCTTCCTCGTCGGCGAGAGCCTGATGCGCCAGGACGACGTCACCGCCGCAACCATCAAGCTGCTGCACGGCTGATGGCGCTCACCCACCTCAACCAGCGGGGGGAAGCGCATATCGTCGATATCGGCGACAAGGCCGTGACGCACCGCCGGGCGGTGGCGACAGCGCGGCTGGAAGCCAAGCCCGAGACGGTGGCGCTGATCCTCGGCGGCGAGCTGAAGAAGGGCGATGCGCTGGCGGTAGCTCGCATCGCCGGCATCATGGCGGCGAAGAAGACCTCCGAGTTGATCCCGCTCTGCCACCCGATCCCGCTCACCAGCATAACCGTCCAGATCGAAGCTGATGGCCCTGCCCTGCTGGTGACGGCGACGGCAGAGACGACGGCGCAGACCGGCGTCGAGATGGAAGCGATGACGGCGGCTTCGGTCGCCGCGCTGACCCTCTACGACATGGCCAAGTCGCACGACCGCGCCATGCGGGTGACCTCCATCCAGCTCGAAGAGAAGTCGGGCGGCAAGTCGGGTGATTTCCACCGATGATGCCGGTCGACGAAGCCATCGAGCGGGTCTTCCGCAAGCTCCCGAAGCTCGGCAGCGAGGCGGTGCCGCTGGCCCGCGCGCATCGCCGGGTGCTCGCCCAGCCACTGGTGGCGCGGCACAGCCAGCCGCCGTTCGACGCCAGCGCCATGGACGGCTACGCCGTGCGCGCCGCCGAGGTGCTTCCCGGTCGGCCGTTGAAGCTGGCCGGCACCTCGCAGGCCGGCGCCCGCTTCGTCGGCATGATGGAGCACGGCCAGTGCGTTCGCATCTTCACCGGCGCGCCGCTGCCGATCGGCGCCGATGCAGTGATCATGCAGGAAGAAGCCACGGCCAAGGGCAACCAGATCAGCTTCGAAAAGACCCCGCCGGTCGGCCAGAGCGTCCGCAAGCAGGGCTTTGACTTCAAGCGCGGCGCCGAGCTGCTGCCGGCTGGCGTGGCGCTGACCCCCGCGATGCTGAACCTCGCCGCTTCAGCCAACCACCCGACCCTCACTGTCACGCGCCGCCCCCGGATCGCCGTGCTGGCGACCGGCGACGAACTGGTGGCGCCGGGCACGACGCTCGGGCCGGACCAGATCATCGCCTCGAACAGCTATGGGCTGATCCCGCTGCTGGCGCCCTGGGCCGAGCAGGTGAACGACCTCGGCATCGTCGCCGACGACAAGGATAAGCTCGAGGCAGCTCTGCTCGGCGCCTTCGACCAGGGCGTCGACATGCTGGTCACCACTGGCGGCGCCAGCGTCGGTGAGCGCGATTACGTCCAGGAAGTGCTGCGCGACCTCGGCGTCGAGGTGGATTTCTGGAAGTTGCGGATGCGGCCAGGCAAGCCGTTGATGTTCGGTACCCGCGGCAAGACGCTGGTGTTCGGCCTGCCGGGCAACCCGGTCTCGGCGCTGGTGACGGCCACAGTGATCCTGAAGCCGGCGCTCAGGGCGCTCACCGGCCACATCGATCCGTTCTGGCCCCGCATTGGCGTCCCCACCCTGCTCGGCCTGCCGCCGAACGGGCCGCGCCGGCACTTCATGCGGGCGACGCTCAGCCGCAACGATATCGGCTTCCTGCAGGTCGAGCCGATCTTCGAGACCGACTCGAGCCACTCGACCTCGCTGGCGCTGGCCGACGCCCTGATCGTCGTGCCGGAGGATTCGCCAGGCGTGCCGCCGGGCGAGATCGTCGACGTGATCCCCCTGAGCTGGGGCTGACCTGGAGCTTGACCTTCCCATCATGGGAAGGTGTACCCGCCTCCTGCTGAGCAAGGAGGCATTGCATGAACATCGGACAGGCCGCGAAGGCCACCGGCATCTCCACCAAGATGATCCGCTACTACGAATCGATCGGGCTGGTCGCTGCCCCGCACAGGACCGAGTCCGGCTACCGGGTCTATCTCGACGACGATCTGCATGCGCTGCGCTTCATCAATCGCGCCCGTGACCTCGGCTTCTCGGTCGAACAGATGCGCGACCTGCTGACGCTGTGGCGCGACCGCGACCGGGCCAGCGCCGACGTCAAGGCGATCGCCCGCGCGCATATCGCGGTCCTGGCCGAGAAGGCCCGCGCCCTCGCCGCGATGAGCGAGACGCTGCAGCACCTGGCTGAAACCTGTCACGGCGACGATCGGCCGAGCTGCCCGATCATCGAAAAGATCGCCGCCGCCGTGCCGCCTTCGGGCCGCCCGGCAAACCGCCCCCGCTTCGGCATCGCTCAGTTGCACTGAGGCTTGACCCTCCAAACATTGGAACCCTTAGGCACCTCGATCGATGCCGCGCGACTCCCCGCGCCGGACCAGTCGAAAGGACCTTTACAATGCAACCCGATCCACGGCGATGGTGGGGCCTGGCGCTGCTCAGCGCCGCCCAGTTCATCGTCATTCTCGATACCTCGATCGTCGGCGTCGCCCTGCCGGCGATCCAGACCCAGCTCGGCTTCTCGCCCGAGAACCTCAGCTGGATTTTCAATGCCTATGTCGTCGCCTTTGGTGGCCTGCTGCTGCTCGGCGGCAAGCTGAGCGACGTGTTCGGAGCGCGCCGCATGTTCGCGCTCGGCTTCGTCATTTTGACGGCGGCCTCGATCCTCGCCGGTGTTGCAAGCTCTCAGGCGGTGCTCATCGCGGGCCGCGCCATCCAGGGTGTTGGCGCAGCGTTGATTGCGCCGTCGGCGCTGGTGCTGCTGATGCAGCTGTTCGCGCATGATGGCCGTGAGCTCGGCAAGGCCTTCGGCGTCTGGGGGGCCGCCGCTGCAGCGGGTGGCACGGCTGGGGTGTTCCTCGGCGGCGTCATCACCGAGTGGTTGAGCTGGCCGTGGACCTTCCTCGTCAACGTGCCGCTCGGCGCGCTGGTGCTGTTGCTGACCCCCGCCCTGCTGCCGCGGGTACATGGCGGCATCGGCCGGATCGATTGGCTCGGCGCCATCACCATCACCGGCTCTCTCTCGCTCGCAGTGTACGCCATCATCACCACCGAGCCCGGAAACTGGTCATCGCCCACGACGCTGACCCTGCTGGGCGTTGCGGCGCTGCTGTTCTTCGGGTTCATCGTGCTGCAGGCCATGGGCCGGCAGCCATTGCTGCCGCTCTCGATCTTTGCGACACCCAACCTCGCGGCCGCCAACCTGCTGATGGCGCTGCTCGGCGCGGCGTGGATTCCGCTGTGGTTCTACCTCAACCTCTATCTGCAGCAGGTGCTGGGGCTCTCGGCGCTCTATAGCGGCCTGGCGCTGGTGCCGATGACCATCACCATCATGGTGCTGATGGTGTGGCTGTCGGGCCGGCTGGTCGGCCGCTTTGGCATCAAGGCCAACCTCGTCGCCGGCCTCCTCGCCATGGCGGTCGCGCTGTTCCTGTTTACCCGTGTGCCGGCCGACGGCAACTTCTGGGTCGACGTGCTGCCGGCTTCGCTGCTCGCCGCGCTTGGCATGGCGCTGGCCTATATCCCGGCGACGATGGCAGGGATGTCCGGGGCGCGTCCCGAGCAGACCGGGCTCGCTTCGGGCCTGATCAGCACCACCTACCAGGTCGGCTCGGCCATCGGCCTCGCTGCCATGGTGGCGGTGGCGGCGGGAAGCGACTCGGACCTGCTGGCCGGCTTCCAGGCGGCGTTCTTCGGCGCGATGATCGTCGCGGCGATCGCCGCACTGGCCGCGCTACTGCTCATCGCCAGCCCTGCGAGGCAGGCCGTGGCCGCCGAGTGATCTTCCCGAGGCCCGGCGCCAGGCGCCGGGCCTCAATCCGTCGTGATTTCCCAGCTGTCATCCGGGTTGAAGCTGCTGATGGTCTTCACCGCCATCTCGGTTTCCGCACCGAGATCGGCCTCGTAGACGATACCGTCCTTGCTGACGACAAAAGTCTTCACCCCGGTCTCGGCATAGGCCACCGGCCAGGCGACCAGTGCGAAGCCGGCGATCATGTTGTCGTTGATGACATAGTCGTATTTGCCGCCGACCACCTTGTCGCCCTGCCCGCTCAGGATGCGGAAGCGATAGCCGTAGTAGCCCTGATCGTTCCTTGCCTTCTCGAACTGCGCCTTGGCCTCGTCGAGGCGGCCTTCATCCGGAATGGCAGCGGCCGGGCTCTCGCCGTCGCCCTGGTCCGCGGGCCAATAGAGCCCGTCGGTCGTGCCAGGCGTGCTGATCAGCTTCTGCGCATATTCCTGCACCCCGTCGCCGTCGCGATCGTCGGCAAAATAGTCCTGCTGTGCCTCGACATAGGCACGTACCGTGGCGAGCGCCTCGATCTCGTTCTCGCCGACGCGGCGGTTCACGATTTCTTCGATGCCGGCGATGGTGTCGAAGGCCCATTTGCCGTTATCGCCTTTGACGATCGGGAACGGCACCGGCCAGAGTTGCTTGCCCAGTTCGATGAACTGCTGGTCGCCTCTGTCGTCGACGAGCAGTTGGGTGGCCGCCCCCTCGCGCATCTGGGCGAAACTATCCGCGGCGCCGTCGGCACCCTTCAGCTTCGCGGCATCCAGGCCGAGCAGCCTGGCGAGGGCATCGAGGTCGTTGCTGGCCAAGGCAGCCTTGAAGGCATCGACGGCGCTGGCCGCCTGGTCGAACAACGGTGGATCGTCGGCCGCGACGAAGTCGGTGAGGCTCGATTGCTGCTGGGCCTGGGCGGGTGCCATCGCCAGGGTCAGGGCGACGAAGGACGTCGTTAGCAGATGAGGGGTACGCATGTTCTGATCCTCTGTTGCGGGATTACCGGTGTCGTCCGCCGCCGCCGCGGTGACCGCCGCCACCGCCGGCGTGTCGACCGCCACCTCCCCCGCGGCTCACTGACTTGTGCGGCCGCCCGCTGCCGCCCATCGACTTGTGCCCGCGGCTCGACTGCACCTTGGCATGCTTGCCGCTCTTCACCTCGCCGAGCGCCGACGGCTTCTTGCTGCGATGGTCGGAGCGCGCCGCGGCCTTTGGTTTGCTCGCGTGGTGCTTGGTCGCCGCGGCCTTGGTGCCGGGCTTGACTGAAGCGGTGCGGGCCGCATCGCCGCCGGGACGACGATCGCCAGTCGCGGCCGGGCGCTGTTTGCCGCCATTGCCGCCGATATTGGCCTGATGGTGGTCAGCGCGGACGTCCCGGGCTTTGGCCGCTGCCTGCGCTTTGCTGTGGTCACCACGTTTGATGTCCGCTGCCTTGGTGCGGATGTTGTTGTGGTCGTTGGCCTTGATGCTGTTGCGGATATTGTCGTGGTTGCCGCCGATGAATTGGTCGCGGTCGAAGCTCACCTTGCTGCGGTCGACATTGCGCCAGTCGACATCGCCGATCCGTACCTTGCCGTTGATATTGTTGAAGCAATCGCGGCAGTTGATGTCGATGTCGTCGCCGATGTCGCCACCCCACACGCCCCAATGATCCCAATCCATCGCGGCGCCCCACACCGCCCCGGTGACGAAGCCGGCGAAATAGGTCGCGGCCGGGTCGTAATAATAGGGATATGGCTCGGGGTAGTAGCTCACCGGCACGGGATCGTAGTCCGGCTCGTACAGCATCTCCGGCGGGTATTGCGGGATGTAGACCTTGTCCGGGCTCGCTGACTGGATGACGACATTCTCACCCTCGTGCGTGACGGTCAGCCTGTCGTCGGTCTTGATGACGTTCTCAGCGACCGCCTCGTCGCGCAGCTGCTGGATGGCGAGCAGCACATCCTTCTGCTGATAAGCCAGCGCCGTGCCGAGATCCTGGGTCCATTCGAGGTCGTCGCTCATCATCTTGACGATCTCGGGGTAGTTGAGCAGCGAGATGACGCTGCCGTCCCAACTGTCCTTGGGCTGTTCGTCCGGCTTGCTCTTCGCCTCCTCGAGGTAGCGCTCGGCTTCGACGATCTGCAGCGGATAGAGCGACGCCGACGAGATCAGCGCCACCAGGTCATCCGGATAGAGCGCGATACGCGCCACCAGCACCTCGAGCTCGTCCTCGCTCAACGCGCTGGGCGCGGCATCGGGGCTGACGGTGTCGGTGGTCGCAGCAGCAACATCCTGAGCCCAGGCCGGCGTCGTAGCGAAATCGAGCGACGTCACCGGCAGGGCAAAGGTGGCGAGAGCGCAGAAGGCAGTGCGGAACGAGAGCATGGCAGGTCCTCACGGGGTCGCTTGGGACGAGCATCCGCAGCTGCGGACGGTGAGGACGAGGCCGAACTCTAGGCGGCGCGCTGCAAGCTCGGCTTAACGCCGGAGGTTGGTTTTGCCGCTGATTGATGTCGAACTGGAGCTAGTGCCCAGTCTTCTGCTCGAGCACCGACTTGAGGATGATGGTCAGCACGGCCAGCAGCGCCAGCGTCGAGGCGGCGGCAAAAGCGCCGGTGACGTTGAAATCGTTGAACAAGAGCTCGATCTGCAGCGGCAACGTGTTGGTCTGGCCGCGGATGGCGCCCGAAACCACCGACACCGCGCCGAACTCGCCGATCACCCGGGCGTTGCACAGCACCGCGCCATAGAGCAGCGCCCAGCGGATATTAGGCAAGGTCACGTGCCAGAAGATCTGCCGGCCATTGGCGCCGAGCGACAGCGCCGCCTCCTCGTCCTCGCCGCCCTGCTGCTGCATCAGCGGGATCAACTCACGCGCCACGAACGGCGAGGTGACGAACAGCGAGACGAGGAAGATCGCCCACACGGTGAACATCAGTTTGATGTCGAACTGTGCGAGCAACGGGCCGAGCAGCCCCTGCCCGCCATAGAGGAACAGGTAGATCACCCCAGCCACGATCGGGCTCACCGAGAACGGGATCTCGATGAAGGTGATCAGCAGCCGCTTGCCGCGGAATTCGTAGCGCGTCACCAGCCAGGCGGCGGCGATGCCGAACCCCACATTGATCGGCACCACGACGATCGCCGCCAGCACGGTGAGAAAGATCGCGTGCAGGGTTTCGGGCTCGACGATGTTGGCGACGTAGACGCCGACGCCTTCGCGAAACCCGGTGACGACGATCAGCAGCAGCGGCACCAGCAGCACCGCGCCGGCCATCAGGTAGGCAAGCCCGATCAACCCCCACGCCACCGCGGACTGCGGGCGGCGCGGATCGGCCGGGAGCGACGCGTCAGCGGGATTTATCTGCATAGCGGAGCTGCCAGGCCTGAAGCAGGTTGGTGAGGAAGAGCGTGACGAACGCCGTCGCCAGCAGCACGGTCGCGAGCGCCGCGGCGGCGGGATAATTGTGCTCGTCGAGCCGGATGAAGACCAGCAGCGAGACGATCTCGGTCATCCCCGGCAGGTTCCCGGCGATGAACACCACGGCGCCGAACTCGCCGATGGCGCGGGCGAAGCAGAGCACCACGCCGGTGGTGAACGCCGGCAGGATCAGCGGCAGGATCACGCGCGAAAACACCTGGAACGGCGTTGCCCCGAGCAGCCGCGCCGCTTCCTGCACGTCCTCAGGAATGTCCTCCAGCACCGGCTGCACCGTGCGCACCACGAAGGGCAGCGAGGTGAAGGCCATGGCAACGATGATGCCGAGCTGCGCGTGAGTGACGGTAATCCCCAGCGGCACGAGGACCTGCCCATACCAGCCGGCCGGACCGAACAACGTCACCAGCGCAAGGCCCGCGACGGCGGTGGGCAATGCGAATGGCAGGTCGACCAGCCCGTCGATGATGCGCTTGCCGGGGAACTCATAGCGCACCAGCACCCAGGCCAGCAGCAGGCCGAAAAAGCCGTTGAACACCGCCGCCGCGGCGGCGGAGGAGAAGGTGATCCAGTAGGCCGAAATAGCGCGCGGCGACGAGACGATGCGCCAGAACTCCGGCCAGCCGAGGCTGAAGGTCTTGAGCAGCATCGCCGCCAGAGGCAGCGCCACGATCAGGACGAGATAGAGCGCCGTGATGCCGAAGGTCAGCCCGAAGCCCGGCAGCAGATGCCTGCGACCGGGCTTTCGCGCCTTGGGCAGGCGCGTTCCGAAGGCAACGGCGCGGGGGCCCTCCCGCGCCGTATCGAGGCTGGTCAATGCCCGGCCCTACTGGTTGACGAATACCTTGTCGAGCAGGCCGCCTTCAGCGAAGTGGTCGGCCTTGATCTTGTCCCAGCCGCCGAACACGTCCTCGACCGTCACGAGGCGCACCTCGGGGAACTGCCCCTTGTACTTCTCGGCCGCCGCCGCTTCGTGCACGCGGTGGAACAGCGAGCCGGCGATATCCTGCCCCTCGGGCGAGTAGAGGTAGTTGAGGTAAGCGGTGGCGATCTCGCGGGTGCCGCGCTTGTCGACCACCTTGTCGACCACAGCGATCGGGAACTCGGCCAAGAGGCTGACTGACGGGATCACCGCGTCATACTGGTCGTCGCCGAGCTGCTTTATGGTGCCGAGCACTTCGGCCTCGAAGGTGATCAGCACGTCGCCGATTTTGTTCTCGACAAAGGTGGTGGTGGCGGCGCGGCCGCCGGTCTCGAACACCGGAACGTTCGAGAACACCTTCTTGAGGTACTCTTCGATCTTGGCTTCATCGCCGGCAAACGCCTCGGTCGCCCAGGCGCGGGCGGCGAGATAGGTATAGCGGCCATTGCCCGAGGTCTTGGGGTTCGGGAAGATGATCTTGACGTCGTCGCGAGCGAGATCGGCCCAGTCCTTGATCGCCTTGGGGTTACCCTCACGCACGAGGAACGCCGGCAGCGAGTAGAACGGCGAAGCGTTGTTGGCGAACTTCGACTTCCAGTCCGCAGTGACGAACTCGCCTTTGGCGAGCGTGTCGACGTCGATCACCTGGTTGAAGGTAACCACATCGGCTTCCAGCCCCTCGAGGATCAGGCCGGCCTGCTTGGACGAGCCGGCATGCGACTGGTTGACCTTCACGTCGGCGTTGGCCGAGGCCTTGTAGGACGGGACGAACTTGGCGTTCACCGCATCGAACAGCTCGCGCGAAATGTCATAGGAGACGTTGAGGATCTCGGTGGTCTGCGCCAGCACCGGCGCGGTCCCCAGCAGAATGGCGGCAACGGCCGTAGTGAAAAGCTTGTTCATTATGCCCCAGCAGAAAAATCGGAATGAACCGAGGATTCGGTGAGGCGAGAAACACGAGAATGCCGGTTCGCGTCAAAGCCTAGTGCATTGATCCGGAGGACTTATTCCCCGCGCGCGAGGCAAAGAGCAACGCGTTGCGCAGGACCGATGCCTGGCGCAACGTCATTTCCAGCGGCTCGACCGGTCAACGGCCGATGGCGCGGAACTGTTTGGGCTCGATGCCGAGGGTGCGCAGGTCGCGGGCGGTCGGAATGCGGCCTGCCTGGGTCGCGGCAGCGGCTGCATTGGCAGCGCCAAAGATGCTGAAGACGTCACGGAGAAGGTTCGGCTTGCGGGTCATCTGGAGGTCCTTTCGTCCTCCCATACATGGGAAGGCTTGCCTGCCTCCGGCAGTGGGCCGGAAGGCAAGCAAGCCATGCATGTGTTGCAGGCGTCATCAGTGCGAGTTCACCGTCCGCGCGATGATCCTCCCCCGCGTGGCGGGGGCGGGGGGACCAGCGAAGCTGGTGGAGGG
>NZ_LAJE02000284.1 GCF_000970465.2 Devosia insulae DS-56 | reverse complement strand
CCCTCCCCCTTGCGGGGAGGGGACAGGGGTGGGGGTACGTTTCCCGCACCGGCTCATCGGCGATTGCCCTGCGCCTTGGCGAAGCGTCAGCGGCGGGTGAGGGGGCCTTACCCGCTACTGGATATAGAGCTGCACGTTGCCGCCGACATCGATGATGTCGACCACCTGGTTGACCTTGATCTTGTTGTCGGCGAGCAGCTTCACCGCGGCGGGGTTCTTGTTCAGCGCCTCGCGCAACAGGCCAATGCTCTGCGAATCCTCGGTGAGGAGGTCAACCGCCTTCCCCGCCTTGTCGGTCCAGGCGGTGTTGTAGTTGTAGACCGTGACGCTCTTGGCACCGAGCAGGTCAGTGACATCCCTGGCGTTGAAGCTTGCCAGCTGGCTGGCAAAGTCATCGACGCTCATCGCGGTGCCGGGCGCGCCATTCGTAAACTTCGGCACGGCGGCGAGTACCGGATTGGCCGCGATCAGCGCGGCGACCAGGGCGACGACGGAAAGGCTGGAGAGCTTGTGCATTTTGTAACTCCGCATGGTGTTGGGGGCGTCGGCGGAGGAGAGCCGGCGGTCGGTGCAGCGGCATCGGCGAGGAGGTTTATGCGGCCCGAGTTTTGCGCGAGCGTCTCCCCAGCCTTACAAATCCTCAAACTCCGGCGGCTTTGGCGATCGGAAAGCGGACGATCACTTTGAGCCCCGGCTGGTTGTCCTCGAGCCGCACCGTCGCCCGGTGGCGCGTGGCAATCGCCTGCACCAGCGCCAGCCCCAGGCCTGAACCCTTCTCGTCGCGCTCCGGGTTGAGCCGGCGGAACGGCTCGAACACTTCGGTGCGCCGATCGGCCGGAATTCCCGGCCCGTTATCGGCCACCACCAGCACCGGGTGACTATCCTCGAGACCGGCGCTGAGCTCGATCCGGGCGCCCGGCGGACTGTAGCGCGAGGCGTTGGTGATGAGGTTCACCAGCAGCTGCACCACCATGCGCCGGTCCCCGATAATGGTGGCGTCGCCAGGCGTGGGCGCCTCGACCAGCTGTTGCTTTGCCTCCTCGACCACCGGCTCGAAGGTCTGCAGGGTCTCGCTCACCAGTTCGCGGGCGGAAAACGCCGCAAAGCCCGACTGGTCATCGGAGGCCTCGATGCGCGAAATCCTGAGCACGGTGTCGAAAATGCCGTTGAGCCGCTCGATTTCGAGCTGCGCTTCCTCCAGCAGCTTGGCCCGTTCGATCTCGTCCGGCGTTTCCTCGGCCTCCTGCAGCAGGATATAGGCGCGGTTGAGGGGCGACTTGAGGTCGTGCGCGATCGAGATCACCGTATTTCGCATGGTGCCGAGCAGGTCGCTCAGCCGGTCGAGATGGGCGTTCATCTGCCGCGACACCCGATCGACCTGGTCGTTCGAGCGGCCGACCGGCAGGCGCGCCCGGCTGTCGCCGCGCGCCACCCGCTCCAGCGTATCGGCCATGCGGTCGAGTTTGGCTGAAACCCCGTGGCTGGTGAAATAGCCGATCGCCAGCGCCCCGACGCCGACCACGATGCTGGCCAGCATCAAGGCCCGCCACAGCGCTGCCGAGCCGACCTCGACGAAGAACAGCGTCCGCCCGAAGGTCACCCGGTTGCCGCCGATATCCTCGGTCAGCGCCAGGTATTGTTCCGATGGCGTGGTGGCGTTGATCCCCGAGCTGATCGTGCTCCAGCCCAGCTTCTCGGGCCGCGGGATATCGTCGCCGGCCAGCAGTGTACCGTCGGGCCGGTACAGCGCGACGACGAAAAAGCGCGGGCCCGCCGCGGCGGCCGAGCTGTCGACCAGCTGGCGCAACTGGTCCATGTCGCCGGTGTCGGCCGCCTCGCGGAACAGCTCGAACTCGTTGCTGACCAGCGCCCGGATCTCGCTCTCTGCCTCGCTGCTGGTCTGGCTGACGATCACCACGCCGGCGATGAAGAACACCGCGAGGAACAGCAGCAGCGACAGCACCGCCGAGCGGAACCCCGCTCCGGCGAGAATGCTACTGACGCGGTGCATGGATCGAGTAGCCGGTATTGCGCGTGGTGTGGATCAGCGGCACCTCGAACGGCTTGTCGATCTTGGCCCTGAGCCGGCTCATATGGGTTTCGACCACCGTGGTCTGCGGGTCGAAATTGAAGTCCCACACCTGCTCGAGCAGCATGGTCTTGGTGACGATCCGCCCGGCATTGCGCATCAACAGCGCGAGGATGGCGAACTCCTTGGCCTGCAGCTCGATGCGGGTGCCGGCCCGCGTCGCGGTGTGGTCCATCAGGTCGAGCTCGAGGTCGTAGAGGCTGAGCCGCGTCGTGATCTCTGCCGTCTGCGGCCGCCGCGCCAGGACGGTGATCCGCGCCATGAGCTCGGAGAAGTGAAAGGGTTTGACCAGATAGTCGTCGCCGCCGGCCATCAGCCCCTCGACCCGGTCGTCTACATCGCCCATCGAAGTGAGGAACAGGATCGGCATGGTGCGGCCCGAAGCCCTGAGCGCCTTGGCGACCGACAGCCCGTCCATGCCGGGCATCATCCGATCGAGCACCAGCACGTCGCAGCTATTGTAGAGGCAGAAGGTCAGCGCATCGCGGCCATCGAATACCGCTTCGACGCTGTGCCCCTGCTGGTTGAGGCCCTTGCGAATGAATTCCGACGACGTCCGGTCGTCTTCGGCGACAACGACCTTCACCGCTCTGCCTCGACCTCAAGGATGCGGCGCCCGACGAGAGCCGCTTGTCGCAACCTACACCTGCCGGCGCGGTCCTGTCGGCTTACGAATATGTAAGTTTCAGGAAAGGCGGGAGCAATCAGGCCGTCCCAACCTCCATCTCGCCGCTGCAAAACGCACCGGCCACCGCCTCCTCCAAAGCAACGACGCGGTGAACCGGACGAACAAGGAGATCGTCAATGCGCAAGTTGCTCATCCCCCTGATGCTGGTTGCCTCCGTCGGTGTCTCGTCGGTGGCGCTCGCCGCCCCCTCCACCGCTCATGGCGCCATTCAGTCCATGGACGGCAAGGCCTGTACCGTGACGCTGGCCGACAAGGCGGTCTACCAGTTCGCGCCCAAATGCGACTTCTCCAAGCTGAAGGCCGGCGAGAACGTCGCGATCACCTACACGCTCAACGGCAAGGTGAACCAGGCGTCGGCAATCATCGCCAGCTGATCCGTCTCCCGATCGATCACCAACTGGCCTGAAGGCGAGGAGCTTTGTCCCGGCTCCTCGCCGCTTCCATTTGCAGAAATTGGGCGGGTGCGAGGCTAGGTTTGCTCGGGCGCCGGCTCGCCTGGCTGGCCGGCTGCTGCGTCAGGAGGCAACGCAGCCCGTCGGGCCCGCCGCGCCTCGAGCGCCGATTGCACACTGCGGCGCGTCTGGTCGACCAGCATGGCGAGCCGACCCTTCAGCGTCCGCGGTCCCATCACCGAGGTCAGCGTTATCTGCTGCGTGGCGAACCGGACCTTGAACGGCTCTTCGCCGCAGAGGAAATCCACCATTGAATGTCCCTGGTCGATCGACCACTGGACATAGTCCATCAGCAGCACCATCCCGGGCGAGCCCCGCTCGAACGTCGGATCGTAGCTGGTGAGGAACGCCATTAACGTCCCGTGCTGAACGAAATTGACCGAGATGGCGACAGTGGTTCCCTCGCATTCCAAAACGAAGATCCGCAGCGCGCCGGCTGCCGCCAGCACCTCGACCAGGGCCGGCAGGGCCGGAGCTCCCGCTTCGTACAGCGGCGACACCCGGCCGCTATCGGCCAGCCATTGCCGCTTGAGGTCACTGAGCCGCGTCAGCACGGGGCCCGCGGGTTCGTCGAGCGGCAGCAGGCGGAACACCACCTTGCCGCTTTCCTCCAGCGCCTTGCGGCCGCGGCGGTAATTCTGCCGGGTCTTCTTGGACTGCGACTCGAACCACTGGGCGCCGGTCGTCCAGTCGCCCGCCACCTGGGACGCGGTCTCGGTGCGGTGATTGGCTGATAAGCCGACCCCGTCCGGCGCATTCATGACGGCGCGGAATTTGCCCTCTGGGCGCAGCCGGTTAAGGAAGTAGAGATCGAACCCGCCGGCAGCGACCACCTGCTGCCACAGCCGCTTCAGGGCGGCGGCAGAACAGCGCGGATCCATCAGCACATCGGCATAGTCGCTGCAGTCATTCGCCGCCCATTCGAGGAAGTTCAGGCCCTTACGGCGCTGGATCGCCAGCGGCAGGATGGCCAGCAGTTCCTCACCGCGCCAGATCAGCCCGATCCGCAGCTGCCGTCCGTCCCGGCCCGGAACAGTCTTCCACCAGGCCGCGACCCAGTCGTGGCTCTGAAAGATCAGGCCACCGCCACGCCGCCACAGGGCATTCCACGCGGCGCCGATCTCGGCGAGGCGGGCATCGCTGTCGACGATCTCGAGGCGATAGTCCTCGAGGCGATCGTCGAGACGCGCCATGGGAGCGTGAGCATTCATGGCTGTGCCGGATCCGTGGGGGGTGGGGTCACCGCGGCGGGGCGCCGGCCGAGCCAGCGCGCGATGTGCCCGCCCATCTTCTTGAGGGGCAGGAGATAGAGCCCGAACAGCGACTGGTAGTCGTCCTTGTCGCGATCGAGCAGGCCGAACGTCATCTCTTCCTTGGGGTCCGGCACGAAGGCAGTGCCGAACATCCGGTCCCAGACCGACAGCAGCAGGCCAAAATTCTTGTCATAGTGCCGCGGGTCGGCGCTGTGGTGCAGCTGATGCCAGTGCGGCGACAGGATGTAGTTGTCGAGCGGCCCGAACGAGATTTTGTAGTGGGTGTGCCGGACGAAATCCATCATCAGCAGGTTGCGCATCGCATAGACATTGATGCCGAACACCGTGAGCTCGACCGGATCGAGCGCGATGATGCTCCACAGCCCGAAGCAGATGCCGGGAATGACCCCGTCCCAGGCGCGATTCATCAGGTCGTCGAGCGGGTGGACGCGATCCTTGGTGATGCCCACCAGCACTTCGGCCGAGTGATGCACCTTATGCAGCTCCCACAGGAACGGCACCTTGTGCTGGGCGACATGGTACAAATAGTACGAGATGTCGTAGGCGATCAGCATCGAGATGGTGAACAGCACCAGCACCCACCAGGGTGTCGGCCCCTGCAGCAGCGGGCCGTGGATCTGGAAGACGAAGCTGATCAACTGGTTGGTGCCATAGCCGACCAGCGCGACGAAGACGATGCCGGCCGGGATCAGCAGCAGCGGCATCAGCAGGCGCTTGGTGATGTAGAACAGCAGGTCAGCGCGCGCCGAGGGATGCAGGATCACCTCTTTGGGCAGCGCGAAGCTGAAGAAATCGGCGAACGATTTGTCCTCCACCGTGCGCCAATAGGCGACGAGCGCGCTGATGAAGGCTGTCAGGAACAGGATCAGCAGCGTGATGCCGTTCTCGCCGGTCACGGCATTGACGAGCTTGGTGGCAACCAGATCGACGAAGTCGGAAATCATCTTGGCCTCGAGAGGATCCAAATCCTGGCGGCAAAATGCCAGAGCGGCGCGCCGGATGCCTGCCCGGACTCGAATCGTCCTTAATATCCAGGCCGGCCATTCGCCTGCCTGCCGTGCGAGCGCTACGCCGGCTTGTCGGGCGCGTCCTTGATGCCGTTGGCATTGTAGGCCAGCACCAGGACGATCATCATCATGACGATCGGGGTTTTCGACGACAGCGTGTTGTTGGAAAGCGCGGCCAGCAGCGTTGCCCCGACGCCGATCCAGGCGGCGGGCTGGGCATGGCGCAGCATGCGCCACATCATCCAGATGACCAGCCAGGCAAACAGCAGCGCCACCGGCAGGCCGAACAGCAGGATGAACACCACCTGCGCGCTCTCGATCGTCGGCATGTGGAGTTTCTGCTGGACGATCTTCACCAGCTCGGTGCCGTCCATGCCGAACATCACCTGCTCGAAGCTCACATATTTGAACACGTCATAGATGCTCACCCGCACGAAGAAATTCTCGTCGAACAGCGTGCTGGTAAAACGGCTGAGCAGGCCCGCCGAGAGCAGCACGGCGATCAGCACGGCGCCGCCTGCGGCGGTGGCGAGGAGGACGAACAGCTTGGCCTGCCGCTGGTGACGCGGCGACAACGGCGGCCACGGCACGATGATAATCAGCGCGAAGATTTCGATCACCGTCACCAGCAGCGCCATGCGCGCGCCGGAGGCCGCGGCCCCGATGAACAGCAGCATGATCGAGGCGACGCGGATCCAGACCGGCCATCTGGTCAGCGCCACGAAACCCACTGCGGTGGCGCAGGTGGCGCCAAGCGCCAGCGGATGCTCGGAGAGGCCAACCGGCCGGAACACCAGCTCCACCGCATCGTACGGCATGATCCGCTGCTGGGTCACCGCTTCGATGATCCCGATCACGGCGCTGAGGATCAGCACACCCAGCGTGATGTCGCCGAGCACGCGGCGCGACATCGGGTTGAGCGCAAGCATGATCAAGCCCGCCGCCCCGGTGACCAGGTACGTATCGACCAGGAGGACCGACGAGCCTGCCCGACCGGTAAAGAACATGAACAGCACCAGCAGCAGCATCAGCGCGCCGTAGCGCACCAGCGCCCGGAACTTGCCGATCTCGTCACCGCGCAAGAGGAACGGCCGGCTGAACAGCACCACCGGCAGCAGCAACAGCACCGCATAGGTGCCGAAATGCAGCTTCTCGTAGAACGAGCCGGTTTCCTCGGTATAGGCCACGAACCGGTTCATCAGCTGCGCCGGGATGGTGAAGCGGATGATGAACGCTGCCGCGACGCACAACAGGAACAGCAGCGACACCGCGTTCTGGTGGCGCGTGGTGTCAGCCGGCGATCTATCAAATGCGGCCGACGTGGAACTCACTGCAGCATCCGGCTGGGTTTCAGGTGCAGCCGCCGGGGTATTGGCGACCACCCAAGGCTAGCCCCGCTTCACCAATGGGGCGTTAAGATCGGTTGTATCGGTCTATGCATCGGCGCCCGCGGCTCCATGACGCGTGGCTGCCGCCCTCGCCGGTGATTGTCGGATTTTTGCAATCCCCGCGCGGCCCCTCCTCGTAGCCTCATCCCATCAGACAAGCGTGGAGATGAGAGATGAACCGCCGTCAGTTTTCCAAGGCCCTCGCAGCCTCAGCCCTGCTCGCCAGCTTCACATCCAAAGCCGCCCATTCAGAGGAGACGACCACCATGACCAACCCAACCGCCTTCGAAATCGCCATCCCGGAATCGCAGCTCGCCGACCTCAAGTATCGGCTCCAGCACACGCGCTGGCCCGATCAGCCTGAAGATGCGGGTTGGGCCATCGGGACCAATCTCGATTACCTGAAGCAACTGACCGATTACTGGATCAACGACTATGACTGGCGGCGCGCCGAAGCCGGGCTCAACGCGCTCGGCAACTTCAAGGTCGAACGCGATGGCGTGGACCTGCACTTTGTCCACCGTCCCTCGAGCAACCTGAACGCGACCCCACTCCTGCTGCTGCACGGCTGGCCGGATTCGTTCTTCCGCTACCACCGGGTGATTGAGCGGCTGTCCGAGGATTTCCACGTTGTCGTCCCGTCCATCCCCGGGACCGGGTTCTCCGGCCGGACGGCCCTGCCGATGGACCAGGTCGCCGATCTCTTCGCCCGTCTGATGACCGAGACCCTCGGCTACGGCAAGTTCATCGCCGCCGGCGGCGATGGCGGCTCGATCATCTCCATGTCGCTGGCCCAGCGTCACCCGGAGGTGCTGCTTGGCTATCACGTGACCGATGTCGGCTATCCCGACCACACCACCGATTTCGCGGTTCTGACCCCGCCGGAGCAGGCCTATGCCGGCGCCATCCAGCAGTGGTTCTTCGCCCATGGCGCCTTCAACCTGGTGCATGCGACCAAGCCGCAGAGCCTGGCCTTCGCGATGAACGACTCCCCGGTCGGGCTCGCCGCCTGGATCATGAGCTTCATGGCCGGCATGGGCGTCGGCGACGCGGCGGACGAGCGCTTCGGTAAGGACGAGCTGATCACCAACATCATGATCTACTGGCTGACCGAAACGGCGGCCTCATCGTTCCGAATCTACAGCCAGAACGCGCAGCAGCAGCCGACCATCAAGGGCACCAATACCGGCGTTCCGGTCGCGGTGGCGACCGAGGTTCCCATCCCGGGTGGCGTGCGCCTGCCGCGCGAATGGGCGGATCGGCAGACCGCCGGCAATGTGGTGCAGTTCCACGACATGCAGCAGGCCGGGCATTTCGCAGCCTGGGAGGACCCGGAATTTTTCGCCGGCGACCTCCGCGAATTCGCAGCGCTGCTCAAGCGCTGATCGCAGGGCAGGATTACTGGAGGGCGCCGGGGCAATTCGCCCCGGCGCTCAGGAGTCCGGAAGCTCGTCAGTGTCACGTCGCCCGAAGATTGCTTCAATGTCAGCCGGCGAGGGCATGCCGCCCAAACGTCCGTGACACCGCTTGTACTTAATTCCGCTTCCACAGGGGCACGGCTGGTTTCGTCTGGTGCTGGTCATGTCGGCTCGCACAAAAGGGGCGAACAATACGGCATGCCGCGCGAGCCTGGAATATCGGCGGCACACGCCAAATCACGGCATCAAACCACCTTTAGAATTCGCCTTTAAGGCGCGCGCCCGCGATTACGATTCGTTCGCACACTGGTCTCGCGTTGCGAGCGAAATCGCTGATGGAGTGTCGGCTAATTGGCTCCAGGCCGTGGAAGATATTACTGCGCATCCCGTAGACCGCGTCGAACTCTTTCCAAGTGGAATCTCCTAGGCCGAGCGTGCTCAAGATCAGTTCTTTGATGCCGCCGCGAACGCTTTTGTATGCTTTGCCCACAGCATCGGCCACTTCGGGTTGGTCAGGGGCCACCTCTTCAGCGTGCTTCTTGAGAGCTCTAAGCAGTTCCCGCTGTTCGGAGGTCCAGTCCTCTCGAAGGGCTAAGAGTTCGACGGCGGCAACGCAAAGCGTAGCTTCAGCAAGTGGTTCGCGAGCCATCCGAGAAAGCGACAGAATCTCAAGCGCTGCTAACGCCCTTGCGGTCGGACTAAGCTGATGGTCGAAAGTTGCGGTGAGTGCCGCAGCAAGCATTTCTGCGTTTGCGTGTACGGTAGCATCTGCCTTCACCGATACAAATTTTTGCCGTCCATCGTCCCAATAGACTTGGGTTCCATGGATGTTTTCCACGGACTCCAAGTCGTCTCCGAACATCTCCGTGAAGAAGGCTGGACTTATCCAGCCAGTCGGCTTTCCCTCGCCCGGATCGATGCCGTTCCCTGTTTCAACCGCCGCGACCATGGTGGCCACCTTCAGCCGACGAACGAACTTTTGAGCGTCGTTCTTCGTTTCAAACCCCGGGGCTCGCATCACCAGCCACTCGGAATCGGTCATGGAGCCATCCTGCGGGCGCAAACTCACTTCGCGACCACCCAGGACCAAAGCTAGCTCCTTACTGTTCGACTTCAGTCGCTTTGCTATTCGAAATCGAAACCGCGCAACCCACGTCCCCTCCGTCGCAGCACCGCCCTGCCCAGCCAACCCTGTCCTCCCTCGATGGTATGCACTACGTTTCTATGTGGGAACGAAGCGAGTCCAGTGCCTGAACCTGTGGATCACGGACGGGCGGTGTCCAGTCGGGCGCTGGCGCTTTCGGCATGTTGACGAGACCTTGAATTAAGTCCCTGAGCATTCTCGGGTGATGCATTGACGACAGAAGTAATTGCCTGTCGAAACGTACTCGGGGCGAAGTCAGGGGGACGTGATGGCAAAACCTTCATCGGCGGAGGCAAAAGGCGACCAGTTTCCGGTGACTCTGAGTGCTCCGGCGCAGGGCTTTCGCAGATCATTTAAGAATGCCCAGGAGGTGCACAATTTCCTGAGCGAGGAGGTGCGATTCTGGTCCGATTTAGCCAGCCGAGCAGATGGGGTCGCCTTCCAAAGCGCGGGCAAGCCCTTGCTCAACGTTTCGGGGCAGCAGGCGGCGCATCGCGCATTCGATTCTACCAACCAACAGCCAAGTGCCGCAAACGCCGCGGCTGCGCTCAGGGAGTTACTGGATAGCGGCTCGATCTTGTCCGCCGGGAAGCAAGGAAAGCTTCTTGCGAAGTTGTCAGAGGATGTCCCCCCTTCCACACCCTATGTGGCGGTAGGTTTGGCCGCAGAGCTTCAGCCCGCCATCGTGCAGGGGATAGGGCAGGCTCGCATCTACACGACCGATTTTGCCGCAGCAATGGCAGGGCTGAGTGCCGCAAAAGGTAGCGGCGCAGAACGCCACCAACTGGATTCCCTACTGGCTGAGGTCAGCGGTTTGAAGTCCGAATTGGAGCACGCGAAGTTGGATTTCAATGAGTGGAGATCTAGCGAGGAAGCGCGGTGGTCGAATGCGGTTGCCGAGTTTGCGGCGTCACATGCAAAGACCACCGAGACAACATCCGATGGCATAGGCGCTTTTCTGCACAAAGCCGCCGAGAAGGTGGATGCGGCAGTACGGACGTCAGAGCAGCGCGTAAGCGAGTTTCTGCGTACCTCGACCGAGGAGACCGAGAAATTCAAAAAGCAGGTCCGGCAGAATGTGGTGAACGAGGTCCCCACCACGTTTTGGAACGCGAAGGCGGAGGGCCACAGGAACGTCGCGGCTGGCGCTGCGCTCGCTTTCCTCCTCGTTGCTGGTATCGGGGTCTACATTCTGTCCACGCAGGGCGTCCCCTTGGTCGCGTCGGCTTTCCACACCATCGGGGGTGACCAGTCGGAGTCGGCGTTGCTCGCGCTGGTTCCGCTTGCGTTCATCACTATTCCGGCACTCGCGTTCGCTTGGGTACTGCGGCACATCAGCCGGGTGCTTGTCCAAAACCTGTCCCTCGGCGCTGATGCCCGGCTCCGTGGGACCATTACCAGCACATTCCGCGCCCTGGCAGCAGATCGACCGATGAGCGAGGCAGAGTTGGCGATAGCTTTGCAAGCGCTCTTCCGGCCATTGGAGGCAAAGGACCATGCTGAGATTTCGCCGCCCAACCTCGCCGATTTGCTGAAACTAGATAAGTAGCGCGTGAGTCAGGTCGGGCAGCGGTAGCGGCAAGGAAACTATCGGTAAGTGGCGGAGACAATTGGCGAGTTAAAGAGCAACGGCCGCTTCACACCGGCGCCAGTCATGCTGGCCGTCGTCGATGGCCTTAAGGGCTTCCCCGATGCCATCACGGTGCCCCACGTCTGTGAGCGACTTCACCTTTCCGGCGGATAGCGTCTTCGGCATAGGATAACCCTCCGTCTACAAAGCCATTCGCGCCTCCCGCGTTGTGGGGGGACTCCCAACCCAAACTCTACCCACCACACGAGTACGAACGGCAGCGATTCACTGCGAACGGCAGTGAGTGGCTTCTGTTTTGGAATCGGGGTCAACGGCTCGAGATTGCTGGCCGTTATGGTACTCTGCCAACAGTGATGAGCTGCTTCGAATACCGGGATTTGGTGGAGCCAATCGGAATCGAACCGACGACCTCTTGCATGCCATGCAAGCGCTCTCCCAACTGAGCTATGGCCCCATCAACGATCCGTGGATCACATCCGGTGGCACGATCGTATCGTGCCTTTGGGTATGCACCGCGGCGGTCTCCCGTCGAAGCGCGGTGCTATCTACCCACGTCACCTCTCGCATGCAAGGGGTTATTTCGTGGGTGATGCGCGGTCGGCAAAACTTGGCAAGTTTTGCCGCTGTGACCGCGCCGCGGAGGCCGTGCGCTTAGCGCTCGTCCCCGCCGCCGCCGACGTCGAAGTCGAGGTTCTCGTCCTCGTCTTCATCCTCTTCGAGGAACACGTCGCTGTCGTCATCGCCGATGTCTTCGACGTCTTCGACGTCCTCGACATCAGGAATCTCTTCACCGTCATCGGCGCCGGCCTCTTCGGCATCGGCATCCTCGAGCGAGACGATCTCGGGCGCGCCGGGCTCGACCGCTTCCTCGACTTCCGTCTCTTCCTCTTCGTCCTCCTCGCGAACAACTGCCGCCTTGGCGCGCACTGCCGCTACGGCGTTCTGCTCGAAATAGGAACGCGGATAGGACTTGCCGGTGTAAGGCGAGACGATCGGATCCTTATTCAGGTCGTAGAACTTCTTGCCGGTATCGGGATCTTCCCGTTTCGTACCGCGTTCGTCGTTGGCCAATTGCTTCCTCGTGTAGAAAGGCGGGGCCACCCGCAGGGAAACGTCCGGTTAGGGTGAAAGTTTCCCCCTGTCAAACCCAAAGTGCGGCCTTCGCCGACCGATCTCTGGGGGTAGCGTCGTGGCGTGCTGGCAGCCCGCCCGGCCAGCGTGATAGGCAGGGCCCGCGGAGCGTGTGGGTGCGGAGGGGCAATGATCATCGCGGTGGATGGGCCGGCGGCATCCGGCAAGGGCACGCTGGCGGCCGGTCTCGCCCGGCATTACGGCCTGCCGCATCTCGATACCGGGCTGCTCTATCGCGCCGTCGGCCTGGCCGTCGCCGACCATCTGGGCAAGTCCGATTTCGAGGTCTATGCCGTCGCCGCGGCACGGGCGCTGGATGCCGCGCACCTGATCGACGTCGACAAGCTGACCAGCGCCGAAGCCGGCGTGCTCGCCTCGCATGTCGCCGTGATCAACGACGTGCGCCTCGCGATGCGGCAGTATCAGCGCGACTATGCCCACCAGCCGGGTGGCGCGGTGATCGATGGTCGCGACATCGGCACGGTGGTCTGTCCCGATGCCGATGTGAAGCTGTTCATCGTCGCCGACAGCAAGGCGCGCATGGAGCGCCGCGCCCGCCAGCTCGAAGCCAAGGGGCAGGTGGTTGATCGTTACGCCCTCTATCACCAGATAGAGCAGCGGGACGCGCGGGACCGCGCGAATCCGCACGGCGGGTTCTACCAGGCGCCCGATGCCCACTTGCTGGACACCACGCTCTTGGATATAGAGGCCGCACTCCGCGCAGCCGTCGCCATTGTCGACGGGGTCATGGCGCGCAAGGCGTAGCTTCGGCGACCATCAAGTCCGGGCTGCTAAACCAAACCTTGCGGCTCTCGTCCCCCGGCATGTTCCAAGAGCCGGCAGCGGAAAACCATCCTAACCCCACATGGCTCGCGCGCCAGCGCACCGGATCGCCTTTCTCATGGCGATTGGCAACCGGGCCTTTCACCTCAAGCCACCGGGCGCATTGGAGAAGTCGTTTGGCAGTTCAAACTGTTACCAAGGAAGATTTCGAATCCCTGCTGCTGGACTCGTTCCTCGAGAACGAGCCGCTGGAAGGGACCGTGGTCAAGGGCACCGTCGTGGCGATCGAGAAGGATCTCGCCATCATCGACGTCGGCCTGAAGACCGAAGGCCGCATCGCGCTGAAGGAATTCGGCGCCGCCGGCCGTGACGGCACCATCAAGGTGGGTTCGCTCGTCGAAGTCTATGTCGATCGCGTCGAGAACGCTGTCGGCGAAGCCGTGCTGTCGCGCGAGAAGGCTCGCCGCGAAGAGAGCTGGGTCAAGCTCGAAGAGATGTACAACGCCAACCAGCGCGTCGAAGGCATCATCTTCAACCAGGTCAAGGGCGGCTTCACCGTCGACCTCGAAGGCGCCGTTGCCTTCCTGCCGCGCTCGCAGGTGGATATCCGCCCGATCCGCGATATCGGCCCGCTGATGAATGTGCCGCAGCCGTTCCAGATCCTGAAGATGGACAAGCGTCGCGGCAACATCGTCGTGTCGCGTCGTGCGATCCTCGAAGAGAGCCGCGCTGAGCAGCGCTCCGAGATCGTCCAGCAGCTAGAGGAAGGCCAGGTCGTCGACGGCGTGGTCAAGAACATCACCGACTACGGTGCGTTCGTCGACCTCGGCGGTATCGACGGTCTGCTGCACGTCACCGACATCGCCTGGCGCCGGGTCAATCACCCGTCCGAAGTGCTGTCGATCGGCGAGACCATCAAGGTGCAGATCGTCCGCATCAACCACGAGAGCCACCGTATCTCGCTGGGCATGAAGCAGCTGCAGGCCGATCCGTGGGATGGCATTGCCGCCAAGTATCCGGTCGGTGCCAAGTTCACCGGCCGCGTGACCAACATCACCGACTACGGTGCGTTCGTCGAGCTGGAGCCGGGCATCGAAGGCCTGATCCACGTCTCCGAGATGAGCTGGACCAAGAAGAACGTCCATCCGGGCAAGATCGTCTCGACTTCGCAGGAAGTCGAAGTGATGGTGCTCGAAGTCGATCCCGAGAAGCGCCGAATCTCGCTGGGCCTCAAGCAGACGCTTGCCAACCCGTGGGAAACCTTCGCCGACAAGTACCCCTCGGGTACCGTTGTCGAGGGCGAGGTCAAGAACAAGACCGAGTTCGGTCTGTTCATTGGCCTGGATGGCGATGTCGACGGCATGGTCCACCTCTCCGACCTCGACTGGCAGAAGCCGGGTGAGCAGGCTCTCGAAGCTTACAACCGTGGCGACATCGTCCAGGCCAAGGTGCTCGACGTCGACGTCGAGAAGGAGCGTATCTCGCTCGGCATCAAGCAGCTGGCAGTCGGCGAAGTGGCCGATGCTGGCGGCGACGGCATCCGCAAGGGTTCCGTGGTGACCGGTACGGTGACCGAAGTGAACGACGGCGGCATCGAAGTCCGCATCGCCGACACCGAGATGACCGCCTTCATCCGCCGCGCCGATCTGTCGCGTGACCGCAACGACCAGCGTCCGGAGCGGTTCTCCAAGGGCGAGAAGGTCGACGCGCGCGTCACCCAGTACGATCGCAAGACCCAGCGCATCCAGCTCTCCATCAAGGCGCTTGAAATCGCCGAGGAGAAGGAAGCCGTGGCTGCCTATGGTTCGTCGGACTCGGGCGCGTCGCTCGGCGACATCCTGGGCGCCGCCCTCAAGGGCCGCGACGACAAGTAAGCTTTTCCGCGAGCGCTCAGGCGCTCGCGGGTTTGCATCTACGGGGCTCGCACCAACAGGTGCGGGCCCTTTGTTTGGGGGACCATATGCATCTGAAGGACGTCGCCTGGCGCGCCATGACCAGCTATGACCTGCCGGCCGTGCAGGGCATAGCCGACACCGTGCATGTCGATTTCTTCGAAACCCCCGAGGTGCTGGCCGAGCGCCTGAAGCTCTATCGCCACGGCTGTTACCTGCTCGAGATCGGCGACAAGCCGGCGGGCTACGTGCTGAGCCACCCCTGGCTCTATGGCACCCTGCCGCCGCTCAACACGCTGCTCAAGGCGCTGCCAACCGAGCCCGATACCTACTACCTGCACGATCTTTGCCTGTTGCCGGTCACCCGCCGGGTCGGCGCGGCCTCGAAGATCGTCGAGGCACTGGTCAAGCACGCCAGTGCCGAGGGTTATCCCACCATGACGCTGGTGGCGGTGAACGGCTCGATCCCGTTCTGGCAACGTCACGGCTTCGAGGTGACCGAGGTTCCTGAGCTCTATGGCAAGCTGCTGAGCTACGAGGAAGCCGCACGCTATATGGTCCGCAAGCTCGATTAATCAGGGCCACCCGCTTGCCTGCCTAATGCCTGCTGGCTACGACTTGCCATTGCAGCACGGAGGGGGCGTTGCGGTTCGAATGGGACCAGGCGAAGTATCTCGCCAACAAGCTCAAGCACGGCGTTAGCTTCGAGGCCGCCGCCTCGGTGTTCTACGATCCCAACGAAGTTACCGAAGAGGACCTGGATAGCTGGGGTGAACGGCGGTGGCGAACAATTGGCAGGTCCGATGCGGGTACCCATCTGTTGGTCATCCACGCCGAACGCGGTATCATCGATGGCGAACTTCTGGTTCGGATCATCTCAGCCCGCATGGCGACGAGCACGGAACGAAAACGGTATGAGCGCGAAGTCAGGTATCGTTAACTACACTCCTCGCCCCCTCACGGAGGAAGAGCTCGCTGAGTTGCGCGCCTTGGCGCAACGGCCGGACGAGGAGATCGACTACTCCGACATTCCGAAATTGACAGAAGATTTCTGGAAGAACGCGCTCGTGAACCCCCACATGTATCCTCCGGTCCGCCTGGATCGTAGAGTTGTCGAGTGGTTTCGGGAGCGAGCCGATGATGACGGCTCCATCATGTTGGCCGTGAACCGGGTGCTTCTCGACTATATCGCCGCCGAGAAGAAGAAGGCACGCAAGAAAGCCGGCTGATCCCTCACTTGAACGTCCGGTAGCTGCCGTCGTCGACCCGGCGCAGGCCGAGGTCTTCGAGTTCGCTGCCGCGCATGCCGTCGAGATAGGCGCCATCGGAGTGTCCGCGGCCTAGACCGGCGAACACCCCGGCGACGGCGACGAGAACGTGCCGGGCGAGCGCTGCGGCACGGTTGCGGGGCTTGGGCTGGTACAGCATTTTTCCGTCTCCTCGGATCTGATGCGATGATCATCGCTCCAAGCGGCCCGGCAGTCCTTGGGGCAATCCTGAAGAGTTCTGAAGCAGTCCTGATCGACCTGAATCAGGTGTCTAGGCTATGGTGCCGCAATGGAAAAACGCTTTGGCGACTACCGGATCCGGCCGCGTGAACGCGAGCTCATCGGCCCCGACGGGCTGATCGAGCTTTCGGGCCGCTCCTTCGACCTGCTCGAGGCGCTGCTGGCTGAGCCCAACCAGCTGCTCGACAAGTCCGCCCTGTTCGATGCGGTGTGGCCGGGCGTGGTGGTCGAGGAGAATACCCTGCAGGTTCACATGTCGGCGCTGCGCAAGGCGCTTGGCCCCGGCTTCATCGCGACCGTGCACGGTCGCGGCTACAAGTATGTCGGTCCCGCGCCGGTCGAGGACGAGGAGCCGATGCGGCCGCTCGCCGCCGGCGCCGACGGCAACCTCGGGCGCTATCGCGCCGACTGCGTTGCGCGGGAAGTCGAAATCGAGGCCGTGGCGCGCCTGCTCGAGCAGCACCGGCTGGTCAGCATTCTCGGCCCCGGCGGCGTCGGCAAGACCACGCTGGCCGTTGCGGTGGCCGAGACGCTCGGCTCCGTCGATGGCGGCGTCTGGATGGTCGATCTCGCTTCGCTCGGCAGCGGTGAGTTCATCGAGAGCGTCTTGATCCAGACCCTCGCCGTGCCGTTCCGCGCCGGCAGCCGCTCGCTCGAGTCGATCGTCGAGTATCTGCGGCCGAGCGAAGCGGTGCTGATCTTCGACAATTGCGAGCATGTGCGCGGCGCCGCAGCCCGCGTTATCCGCACCTTGCTGGCCGAAGTGCCTGACATCCGCATTCTCGCCACCTCGCAGGTGCCACTCGCCCTGCCTGAGGAGCACGTGTTCAAGCTCCTGCCCTTCGCCGTCACCGGCGAGGGCGAGCTGGTCGATGCCGCCTCGGCGCAGTTCCTCGCCTATTGCTATGAGGCGTTCGGCGAAAAGCTCTCGGCTGACGAGCTGCCGATCGTCGCCCGGCTTTGCCGTCGCCTCGATGGCGTGGCGCTGGCGCTGAAGATGGCGGCCGCCCGCGCCGCGACCGTCGGCATCGAGACCGTAGACCGCCAGCTTGAGCAGCAATTGGCCAGCCTCGAGGCCGATTGGGACCCGGCGCTGCCGCGCCACCGCTCACTCGCCGCCTCGCTGGCCTGGAGCTATGACCTGCTCGAGCCCGACGACCAGCGTACGCTGCGCGCCCTCGGCGTGTTCCAGGGCAGCTTCTCCATCCCCGCCGTCAACGCGGTGGCGGGCGAGGGGGCCGAGACGCGGGTCGCCGAACTGGTGCGCCGCTCCCTCGTTGTGCGCGACGGGCAGGACCGGGCGCGCTATCGCCTGCTCGATTCCACCCGCCACTTTGCCCTCGATAAGCTGGCCGAGGCCGGCGAGGACGTCATCACCCGCGACCGGCACGCCGCCTATGTCCGCGACCTGTTCGCCGACAGCGTACTGCGCTGGGAGGTGCTGCCCGACGAGCGCTGGGACCAGATCTATCGTCCGGATGGCGATAACCTCCGCGCCGCGCTCGCCTGGACCAAGACCCGCGCCGACTGGCCGACTTATGTCGAGATCGCCGCCGGTTCCTACCGCTATTTCATGGAAGAGCAGCTCGGCGCCGAGGGGCTCGCGACCATCGAGGCCGGCATGTCGCTGGTCGGCGCCGTGCCGCCCGAAACCGCGGCCCGGCTACAACTGGCCTTGGGCGAGATCGGCCGCTACAACGCCATGGATGTCCGCGCCTACCAGGGGCTGGAGCCGGCGCTGGCCTTCTTCCGTCAGAGCGACGATCGGCTGCGCTACACCCAGGCGCTGGTGCTCACCGCCTGGATCACCATTTTCTTCCACCATCAGGGCGATGCCGAGCCGCTGGTCGCCGAGCTCGAAACGCTGATCGCCGACATGCCGCCCAGCAAGGTCAAATCCTGGGCGCTGGTGGGCATCGGCACCCAGGCCTGGACCCGCGGCGACACCATGTCCGGCCTCGCCCGCGCCGAAGCAGGGCTTGCCATGCATCTCGATGTCGGCAACCCCAAGGGCCGTTTCCGCTCGGTGATGAACCTCGCCGAAATGCTGCACAAGGGCGGCGACACCGTTCGCGCCCTGTCGCTCTCCGATCAGATCATGCCCGAGCTGCGCGCTGCGGGGCGCAGCCTGCTGCTCGGCTTCCACCTCAACAACAATGCTGCCTACCGCATGGCGCTGGGCGATTTCGACGGCGCGGTCGCCCCTCTCTCCGAAGCGGCCGAGATCGTCCCGCGCGATGGCGGCCAGTGGCATTGGTGCCTGTTGCAGAATGCCGCCGAACTCCTCGCGACGCGCGGCGCCTTCGACGTCGCGGCGCTGCTGGTCGGCTTCACCGACAAAAGCTTTGAGGGTTGGATCGATGGCCGCCAGGCCACTGAGGAAATGCAGCGCAACCGGCTCTCCGGCACGCTCGAGGCGGCGCTGGGCCGCACCGAGCGCGACCGCCTGCTGCAGCAGGGCAGGGCGCTGACCTTGTTCGAGGCCGATCACCTCGCCGGCTTCATCAAGACCGAGCGGCAGCGGCTGAAGGTATAGGGCCGTCTATCCGCGGGGCGCTGACCTTCCCCACCCACTGTGTGATCCCGGCCCCAGCCACCGGGTCATTTCCGCGAAAGCGGGAACCTCTGTTTTCTCGGCTTGCCGCACGATCGCCAACGGAGTTCCCCGCTTTCGCGGGGATGACACCGAGTTTGGGGGACTTGCAGAGCCTCGGCCCGCATCCCTTCTCCGCCTTGCATTTGCCGCCGCCCGCGGGTTACCTCCCCCAATTCTGTATGAGGCCCCGATGACCGACACCTCCGGCGACAGCGCGCACCTGATCCCTGCCAATGCCCGGCTGCGCCGTTCGCGCCGGCTGTGGCGGGTGCTGTTCTTCCTGGCGCTCGCCGCTGCGGTCCTGGCGATTGTCGGCCGCTTCGCCATGGAGCAGGGCGGCCCTGGCGACCGCATCGCCCGGGTCAGCATCACCGGCACCATCATGACCGATCCGGCCCGCCTCAAGATCCTCGACAAGCTCGCCGAGGACGATGCGGTAAAAGCGGTGATCATCGCCATCAATTCCCCCGGCGGCACCACCGCCGGCGGCGAGGAACTCTACGAGGCGCTTGGGGCGCTGCGCGCCAAAAAGCCGGTGGTGGCGGTGATCAGCGAGCTTGGCGCTTCGGCCGCCTATATGACCGCCATTGCCTCCGACCGCATCTTTGCCCGCCGGCTGTCGATCGTCGGCTCGATCGGCGTGCTCTATCAGCATGTCGATGCGGGCAAGCTCCTCAACACCATCGGGGTCAACTTCGACAAGGTGCAGACCGGCCCGCTCAAGGCCGAGCCCGACTTCAACGAGCCGATGCAGGGCGAGGTGCGCGCCTCGCTGCAGGCGCTGGTCAACGATTCGTTCGAGTGGTTCGTCGATATCGTCGCCGAGCGCCGCGCCATTCCGCGGCCCGCAACGCTGGCGCTCGCCGATGGCCGGATCATCACCGGCCGGCAGGGCATCGAGACCAAGCTGATCGACGCGATCGGCGGCGAAGCCGAGGCCATTACTTGGCTCGAGAGCGACAAAGCCATCGCCGCCGATTTGCCGGTCGTCGATTACTTTCCGTTGCCGGCCGAAGGCTGGTTCGGCGTCACCCGCTGGCTCGGCCAGAGTGCCGCAGAAGTGATGCGCTCGAGCGTCGACGGGGCGATGTCCCTTGACGGTTTGGTCTCGCTTTGGCAGGCTAACCCATCGATGTGAACCCCATCGACCCGTGGAGTGCGCCGGGGGGCGGTATGATCAAGTCCGAACTCGTGCAGCGACTGTCCGACGAAAATCCGCATCTGTTTCAGCGCGATATCGAGAACATCGTGAATGCCATCCTCGACGAGGTCGGTGACGCGATGGCCCGTGGTGACCGCGTCGAGCTGCGCGGTTTCGGTGCCTTCTCGGTCAAGAACCGGCCGGCGCGCGTCGGCCGCAATCCCAGGACCGGCGAAACCGTCGATGTGGGCGAGAAGTATGTGCCGCAGTTCAAGGCCGGCAAGGAAATCCGTGAGCGGATCAATCGCGCGGGATGATGTCTGGCATTTCCGATGATTAGACGCATTGTCGGCTGGTTTGTGCTGGTGCCGCTTTGCGCGGTGCTGATTGTGTTCGCCCTGGCCAACCGCCAGCTGGTGGTGGTGAATTTCAACCCCTTCGCACCGGTCGAGGCGCTGAGCTCGCCGGGTGTTGGCGTGCCGCTCTTCCTGGTGTTGTTTGCCGTGCTGCTGGTCGGGGTGCTGCTTGGCGGCGTCGCCACCTGGTTCGCCCAGGGGCCACATCGCCGCGATGAACGCCATTTCAAGCGCGAGACCGAACGCTTGCATCGCGAGCTGGAAGTTGCCCGCCGCTCGCCCGAACCCCCGGCGCTCGGCGCCGAAGATTTCGTTCCCAACTGATCCAAGGCCCATGTCCGACCCCCTCATCGTCAAGATCTGCGGCATCAGGACCCCAGCGCTGCTCGATGCCGCCATCGACGCCGGCGCCGATATCGTCGGCTTCATGCATTTCGAGCGCAGCCCCCGGCATGTCGATCTCGAGACGCTGCAGGAACTGATCTCGGCGGCGCGCGGCCGGATCGAGACCTGCGTCGTGCTGGTCAACCCGGACAATTCCTCGGTCATGGAAATCGCGGCTTTGTCGCCCGACTGGATCCAGCTGCATGGCCCCGAAACACCGCACCGCGTCGAGGCAATCCGCGACGAGGCCGGCATCGCCATCATGAAGGCCATCGGCATCAGCACGGCGGAGGACGTGGCGCATGTCGCCGACTTCGCCGATATCGCCGATCGCATCCTACTCGACGCCAAGGCGCCCAAGGGGGCCGACCGCGCCGGCGGGAACGGCGTGCCGTTCGACTGGAGCCTGCTCAAGGCGCTTGACCCCGGCCTTCCATTCATGCTTTCCGGGGGCCTCACGCCCGAGACGGTGGGAGAGGCAATCCGGGCCGTTCGACCGATGGCTGTGGATGTCTCCTCCGGCGTCGAAACCGCGCCCGGCGTCAAGGACGCGGCGCTGATCCGGGCTTTCATCGACAAGGCGCGAGCCGCACACGGGTAGGAGTTCAGCAGTGACCGCGACCGGGGCCAATTCCCTTCGCAACGGCCCCGACGAGCAGGGTCGCTTTGGGCTCTATGGCGGCCGTTTCGTCGCCGAAACGCTGATGCCGCTGATCCTCGATCTCGAGAAGGCCTATCGCGCGGCGCAGGTCGATCCTGAGTTCCAGGCTGAGATCAAGCACCTCGCCACCCACTATGTCGGCCGCCCCTCGCCGCTCTATTTCGCCGAGCGGCTGACTGACCAGCTGGGTGGCGCCAAGGTCTATTTCAAGCGCGAAGAGCTGAACCACACCGGCTCGCACAAGATCAACAACACGCTCGGCCAGATCCTTTTGGCCAAGCGCATGGGCAAGACCCGCATCATCGCCGAGACTGGCGCCGGCCAGCATGGCGTGGCGACGGCGACGGTCTGCGCCAAGTTCGATCTGCCCTGCGTGGTGTTCATGGGCGCCACCGACGTCGAGCGGCAATACCCCAACGTCTTGCGCATGAAGATGCTCGGCGCCGAGGTCCGCCCGGTCACGGCCGGCGCCGGCACGCTCAAGGACGCCATGAACGAGGCGCTGCGCGACTGGGTCACCAATGTCGAGACCACCTATTACCTGATCGGCACCGCCGCTGGCCCGCACCCCTATCCGGAGATGGTGCGCAACTTCCAGTCGGTGATCGGCGAAGAAATCAAGGCGCAGATGCAGGCCGAGACCGGCCGGCTACCCGACGCGGTCGTCGCTTGCGTCGGTGGCGGCTCCAACGCCATCGGCACCTTCCACGCCTTCCTCGACGACCCCGGGGTGAAGCTCTATGGCGCCGAAGCCGGCGGCCATGGCATCGAAGTCGAGAACGGCCACGCCGCCTCGATGACCGGCGGTCGCCCCGGCGTGCTGCACGGCAACCGCACCTACCTGTTGCAGAATGCCGACGGCCAGATTCTCGAGGGTCACTCGATTTCGGCCGGCCTCGACTATCCGGGGGTTGGTCCCGAGCACTCCTACCTGCACGACACCAAGCGCGTCACCTACGCGCCGATCACCGACAACGAAGCGCTCGACGCCTTCCAGCTCTGCACCAGGCTCGAAGGCATTATTCCGGCGCTGGAGAGCGCCCATGGCCTCGCGCACCTGATGAAGGTGGCGCCGACGATGAGCAGAGACGAAACCATCGTCCTCTGCCTCTCCGGTCGCGGCGACAAGGATGTCGAGAGTGTTGGCCGTTACCTGGGGATGAACAGCTGATGACGACCCGTATCCCCGCCCGCTTTCAGAAATGCGCCGCCGAGGGCCGTCCGGCGCTCGTCGCCTACACCATGGCCGGCGATCCGGACCTTGCCACCGCGCAGGCCATCCTCGAGGCGCTGCCGGGCGCCGGCGCCGATATCATCGAGCTCGGCATGCCGTTCTCCGACCCGATGGCCGATGGCCCGGGCGTGCAGGCCGCCGGCCAACGGGCGCTTGCTGCCGGCCAGACCATGAAGAAGACCCTGGCAATGGTCGAGGCCTTCCGCAGGAAGGACGACGAAACCCCGGTCGTCTTGATGGGCTACTACAACCCGATCTACATCTTCGGCGTCGATGCTTTCCTGAGCGCCGCTAAGGCTGCCGGCGTCGACGGGCTGATCGTGGTGGACCTGCCGCCCGAGGAAGATGCCGAACTCTGCATTCCGGCGCTTGAGGCCGGGCTCAACTTCATCCGCCTCGCTACCCCGACCACCGATGACGCACGCCTGCCGGCGGTGCTCAACAATACCTCGGGCTTTGTCTACTACGTCTCGATGACCGGCATCACCGGCGCCAGCATCAAGAACCATGCCGCCGTGGGCGAGGCGGTGACCCGCATCAAGAGCCATACCGACCTGCCGGTGGTGGTTGGCTTCGGCATCAAGACCGCCGATGACGCCGCCCGCATGGGCCGCGACTCCGACGGCATCGCCGTCGGCACCGCCATCTGCAACGCCGTGCTCGGCTCGCTGGAGAACGGCAAGGCCACCGCCGGTACCGTCGCCGCGGTGACCACGCTGGTCGCAGGCCTCTCGAGTGGCGTGAAACGGGCCAAAGCCGCAGCCTGACGATATCGCGTCTGGCGAGTTAGCCTCTCGCTCACCAACTGCTCCTATGTTCGGAACGGCACCCAGCGTGGTGCCGTTGCAGTTGCGAACGGAGCATCGGGATGCGCAGGACACTTGGCATCATCGGCGGATTGGCGCTTGGCCTCAGCCTCAGCCAGTTCCCCGAATATGCCCAGCAATATACCCAGCGGCTGGGTGGCGCGGTGGACGAGCTGCGCATCATCACCACCGAGTTCGAGGTTGCTGCCAAGGAGGCCGGCCTGACCCTCGAGCAGGCGATCGACCGCTACTCGAAGACCGGTGACAGCTTCATCGCGGCCCGCGGCGAGTCGATGGCGCGAACCTTCTCGCGCTATCAGGAACTGTCCTCGACCCTGGCCGAAGTGCGTGGCGCCACCGGCTGGGAGCGCTTCACCCGGATGCCGGAATATTTCGATACCGAGATCGGCCGGCGCACCCTCAGCGATTACCAGCCGGCAGTGCCGGTAACCCTCGAGGGGCTGAGCTACGCGGCCGCCGGCTTTGCCGTGGGCTATGTGATCCTTTCGGCAATCGTCGGCGTGCTGATGCTGCCGTTCCGGCGCCGCCGCGTGCGCTACGTCGAGCGTCGGCCCTAAGGGACATAAAGCTTTCTTTATATCCCGGTTGATAGCGGCCTCAGGCTTCAGTATAAGGCCGCAACAGCACGACAAGACGGAGACAGGGCCGATGGCCAGCAATAACGACTACGTGGTCCGCGACATCGGCCTCGCCGAGTATGGCCGCAAGGAAATCGGCATGGCCGAGATCGAAATGCCGGGCCTGATGGCGATCCGCGAGGAATATGCCGCAAAGCAGCCGCTGAAGGGCGCCCGCATCGCCGGCTCGCTCCACATGACCATCCAGACCGCCGTGCTGATCGAGACGCTGAAGGCGCTCGGCGCCGATGTCCGCTGGGTCAGCTGCAACATCTTCTCGACCCAGGACCATGCCGCTGCCGCTATCGCCGCCGCCGGCATCTCGGTGTTCGCCAAGAAGGGCGAGAGCCTCGAGGAATACTGGGATTACACCGACCGCATGATGGAATGGCCCGGCGGCCAGACCCCCAACATGATCCTCGATGATGGCGGCGATGCCACCATGCTGGTGCTGACCGGCGCCAAGGCCGAGACCGACCCGTCTGTGCTGAACAACCCGCACTCCGAGGAAGAGGAAATCTTCTTCGCGCTGATCAAGAAGCGCCTGGCCCAGGATCCGAAATTCTATTCGAAGATCCGCGCCAATATCCGTGGCGTCTCCGAGGAGACCACCACGGGCGTGATGCGGCTCTACCAGTTGCAGCAGAAGGGCGAGCTGCCCTTCCCGGCCATCAACGTCAACGACAGCGTCACCAAGTCGAAGTTCGACAACAAGTACGGCACCCGTGAATCGCTCGTCGACGCCATCCGCCGCGGCACCGACGTGATGCTGGCCGGCAAGGTGGCGATCGTCTGCGGCTATGGCGATGTCGGCAAGGGTTCGGCCCAGTCGCTGCGCGGCGCCGGCGCCCGCGTGCTGGTCACCGAAGTCGATCCGATCTGCGCGCTGCAGGCGGCGATGGACGGCTATGAAGTGGTGACCCTCGAGGATGCCGCACACCGCGCCGACATCGTCGTCACCGCGACGGGGAACAAGGACGTCGTCAGCCTCGACGATATCCGTAACCTCAAGGACATGGCGATCGTCTGCAACATCGGCCACTTCGACAACGAGATCCAGGTGGCGGAGCTCCGCAACTTCAAGTGGACCAACGTCAAGCCGCAGGTCGATATCGTCGAGCTCTCGGCCAATAAGCGCATCGTACTGTTGTCGGAAGGCCGCCTCGTCAACCTCGGCAACGCCACCGGCCACCCGAGCTTCGTGATGAGCGCCTCGTTCGCCAACCAGACCCTGGCGCAGATCGAGCTGTGGACCAATGGCGAGACGCTCACCAGGGCGGTGCACGTCCTGCCCAAGCACCTCGACGAGAAGGTGGCCGAACTCCACCTCGCCAAGCTTGGCGCCAAGCTGACCAAGCTGTCGAAATCGCAGGCCGACTATATCGGCGTCAGCGAAACCGGCCCGTTCAAGTCCGAGCAGTACCGGTACTGACGGGTTACGCTTCGAATTCTGAAGGGCGCCCGGTGGGCGCCCTTTTTGCTACCTGGACTGCCCCTCACCCGCCCTGCTCCGCAGGGCACCCTCTCCCTCAAGGGGAGAGGGAAGGGAGGCGAGACCCTGCCCCGCGGCGTCCCTCTCCCCTTGAGGGAGAGGGTGGCTCGGCGTAGCCGAGACGGGTGAGGGGCAGAACCCGGCAAAATAATCCCCCCAAATCACCGCCTCGTTAACGAAGCGTTCACTGTTCGGACTCGGGTCAACACCCATTCTCGGGCCATTCCCCGCTGTTCACATACAATTAGACTCTTTTTGCGCGATTCCGCGCCCGGTAATGTCTGGTGATTCGGCGGTTACGGGTTTTGACCTGTCGAAGGCGCGGCGAATCAATGGGGGCTCGGCGCGCGGCAAGTGCAGTGTTCGCGGTCCGGTCCGGGCAGCGATGAGCGGCATAATCGGGTTAGGGGCAGTATATGGCGCCGGATAGGGTCCGGAACGATTGGGGATTCGCAGGTCTATCAGCGAGTCTGGTGACCCTTGTGAGTGCGTCCCCCGCCCTGGCCCAGGGCATCACGGCCAACAATGTGATGGGCGCAGCGCCCGTCGCCATCGCACTGGGCGCAGGCGCCTTCGCGCTGATCGCCATGGCGCTGGTGCGCCGCATGCTGCGCGACAACCGGCTGGCGCGCTCCCGCGCCGCAGAACAGATCGCCGGGCTCCGGGCCCGGGTCGACGAATATGAGGCGCTGCTCTCCGGCGGCCGCGAGATCATCGTGTTGTGGGCCAGCGCCGGCGAAGGCCCGCGCTTCCTCGGCCAGGCCTCGGCCCTCTTGCCCCCCGGGCGGCGTGCCGAAGCGGTGCTGGATTTCGCCTCCTGGCTCGGCGAAGCGGATGCCGACCGTATCGCCCGCGCCATCGAAAATCTCCGCGTCGGCGGCCGCGGCTTCGAGCTGACGCTCAAGGCCAGTGATGGCCGCACCGTGCGCGCTTCGGGCTCGCTGCTCGGCAACGGCGCTGCCCTCCGGCTCCGCCCGGCGGCTATCGCGCCGCAGGGCGAGCTGGCAGCGGCGCCTGCATCGCAGGCCACGCAGACCGCCACCGACCACGCCACGGCCCGTACGGTGCTCGCCAGCCTCGGCAAGCCCGCATTCCTCCGCGATGGCGCCGGCCGCCTCGTCTTCGCCAACGGCGCCTATCACGATCTGGCGCGGGCGCTAGGCCGCAAGACCAGCGAAAGCCAGCCCGCTGAACTGGTCGATTACGGCCTGCTGCAACGCAACCGCGCCATTCTCGGCGATGCGCGCAAGCCCCAGAGCACCATGGTGACCCTGGGCGAGGTCGGCGATTTCGAGGTCGTCGATTTCCCGGTCAATGGCGGTTCGGCCGGCTATCTGCATGCTCGGCAGGACAGCGCCCCGCGCGATGCCGGGCTGTCGCATCTCAGCGCCATTATCGATGCGCTGGCGACACCGATCGCCATCTTCAATCCCAACCGCGAGCTGGTGCAGTTCAACCGCGCCTATTGCGTGATGTGGGATATCGACCCGAACTGGCTGAAGCTCGGCATGGACGAGCGCGCCATCCTCGATAAGCTCCGCACCGACGGTAAGCTGCCGAACGAGCCCGACTATCAGGGCTGGCGCACCCGGCACCTCAGCGCCTACCAGCTGCGTATCCCCAAGGAACTCGAGCCCTGGCACCTTCCTGATGGCCGCACCGTGCAGGTCATCGCCGCCCCGGCCGGGCCGAAAGGTGGGGTGATCTACGTCTTCGAGGACATCACCGACCAGCTGAACCTGAAGAGCCAGCACAAGGTGGTGCTGGACGTGCAGCGCTCGACCCTCAACGCGCTGAGCGAAGCGGTAGCGGTGTTCGGCACCAATGGGCGGCTGACGCTGTCGAACCCGAAACTTTCGACGGTGTGGAAGTTGCCGGCCAACCTTCTCGCCGAGACGCCACATATCGACCAGATCGCCGAAGCCGCGGCGCGGGCGCTGCCCGAGGACGGGGCGACGATCTGGCGTGACCTGAAGCGCTCGATCATCGACCTCAACCCGACGCGCTCCGACCGGCAGGGCCGCATCACCCGGGCCGACGGCAAGCTGATCGACTATGCCATCGTGCGCCTGCCCGACGGGCAGACGATGATGACCTTCCTCGATGTCACAGAGAGCGCCAACTACCAGCGGGTGCTGAAGGAGCGCAACGACGCGCTGATCACCGCCGATCGGCTGAAGGATGCGTTCGTGCAGAACGTCTCCTACGAACTGCGCTCGCCGCTCACCAACATCATCGGCTTTGCGGATCTCCTCGCCTCGGGCGCCGCCGGCGAGCTGAACGACAAGCAGCATAGCTATACCGACTTCATCCGCGCCTCGAGCGCCACGCTGGGCGTGCTGATCGACAACATCCTCGACCTCGCGACGGTCGATGCCGGCATCGCCGAACTGCAGCCGGAATCGCAGGATGTCGCAACGCTGGTCGACAAGGCCCGCGCCGGCCTCGCCGCCACCTTCCCCGATATCGATGGCGAGCCCTCGCTCAACCTCAAGATCATCGTCGAGCCCGACCTGCCGCCGTTCATCGCCGACGGCACCCGCATCGTGAACGTGCTCTATAACCTGCTCTCGAACGCCGCCCGCTTCTCCGAGCCGGGCGGCGAGGTACGGCTCACCGTCAGTGGCCGTACCGGCCGCATCCAGTTCGTGGTCGAGGACGAAGGCGCCCCGATGAGCGAAGAAATGCGCGTCGCGCTGCTCGATCGCAACGAGGCGCTGGCCGGCCCGGTCCGGCAGCGCGGCGCCGGTCTCGGCCTCTCGATCGTCCGCGCCTTCGTCAACATGCATGGCGGCACCATCGCGGTGGAGCGGCGCGAGCCGCGTGGCACCCGCGTGGTGGTGAGCCTGCCCAGCGACGCCGCCATGGCCGGCGCCGCCGAGTAGGGCTTTTCGCCGTGGCGCGCTGACGCTATTGCAGTGCCATGGCCGACCAGCACCTGTTCCTCGCCGACGACGACGCGACCGCCGATCTCGGCCGTCGTCTCGCTGCGCTGCTGCGTCCGGGGGACCTGGTGCTGCTCGAAGGCGACCTCGGCGCCGGCAAGACCGCGCTCGCCCGCACCGTGATCCGCACCCTCGTCGGTGATGCCGGGCTCGACGTGCCCTCGCCGAGCTTTGCCCTGGTGCAGCCCTACGAAGCCAACGGCCACTCGGTGCTGCATGCCGACCTCTACCGCATCTCCAGCCCGCGCGAGGTCGACGAACTGGGCCTGTTCGACCGGGCCGACGCGATCGTGCTGGTCGAATGGCCGGAGCGCTCGGACGAGGTGGTGCAGCAGGCGACGGTGGCAATCCGGCTGGTGGTACCGGCAGGTGGGGATGGTCGCGAGGCGACGATTGAGTTCGTAGACGGACGGCTGCTGTAGCTCTCCGCGGGTATCGCGTCGTCCGCACACTCCTCGCTACACACACGGAGTCATTCCCGCGAAAGCGGGAACCTCTGTTTGCGATGCCGGCCAAGAAAACGGAGGTCCCCGCTTTCGCGGGGATGACATCGAGTTTGCGGAGCTATTGGGTGGGCAATCGCATATAGCGCCACCCTCGACCCAGCGGCACCACGCCGCTGGACTTCCCGCGCCTCACCGAGTCAAATCCCCGACCATGCGCCGCGACTCGCTCTTCACTATCGCGCCCCACGCGCCTTTTCTCGCGACGCTCGCCGAGCGGGTGCTCGATGGCCGTTTGCTGGGCGATTGGCCGCGCCATGGCGCGTTCTGGCTGAGCGACATCACCATCATCCTCCCTACCCGGCGCGCCCGCTTCGTGCTCGCCGAAGAGTTCGCGCGGCGCCTCGGTGGCACCGTGCTGCTGCCCGATATCCGCACCTTTGGCGGCGAAGTGGCGGATGAAGAACCGTTCCTCCCGCCCTTCGACGCCCCGGCCAGCAAGCCCGCGGCATCGCTGCTCGAGCGCCGGCTGACCCTGTCGCACCTGGTGCGGCTGTTCGCCGAGCGGGCCGAGAGCTTCGCGACGCCTCCCAACCCGGCCGAGATCTTCTGGCTCGCCGATTCACTCGGCGAGGTGATGGACGATTTCACCATTGCCGGCATCGCCACCGAAAAGCTCAAGGAGCTGGTGCCCGAGGAGCTGGCCGATAACTGGCAGAAGGTGCTGGAATTCCTGGATGTGGCGCTGAAGGCCTGGCCGGCGATCCTCGCCGAACGCGGCCGCATTGACGCCGCAACGGCCCGCAACGAGCGGCTGCTGCGCCAGGCCGGGGCGGCGAGCTTCGTCTATGGCGACCGCCCGGTGATCGCCGCCGGCTCCACCGGTTCGATCCCCGCCACCGCGGCGCTGCTCAAGGCCGTGGCGGCACTGCCGCGCGGCGTGGTGGTGCTGCCGGGGCTCGATACTTCGTTCACCCCGGATCGCCACGATCGGATGATCAACGGCGAGACCACCCAGGGTCATCCGCAATATGGCCTGATGAAGCTGCTGCGCAGCCTCGAGGCCGGCGTCGGCGAGGTGGTGGAGCTGGGCGGCGAGACGCCGCGCACCGCGCTGGTGCAGGCGGCGCTGGCGCCGGCCAGCGAAACCCCGGCCTGGCCGATCCTCCGCGCCGATATTCCGGTGAGCCGGGCGCTGGAGGGCGTCAGCATCCTTGCGGCCCGCAACGCCGACGTCGAGGCGCGCGCCATCGCGCTCGCTGCCCGCGCCACGTTGGCTGAGAAGAAGACCGTCGGCATTGTGGCGCGTGACCAGACCCTGGCCCGGCGCATCGCGGCCGAACTCAACCGCCACGGCGTGGTGGTCGACGACGCGGCGGGGACACCGCTGTTCCAGTCGGCCGCCGGACGGCTGGCACGGCAGGTGCTGGCCATCGCCACCGACGACTATGCGCCGGTCGACATCATCTCGTTGCTGCGCAACGCCGCCGTGTCGCTGGGCCTCGACCGCTTCCTCGTCCGCAGGCTCACCGACCATCTCGACCTGCGGCTGCGTTCCGAGCGCCCCGGGGCCGGCATCGCCGGCTTGCGTGGGCTCTCCGACCACGCCGAACTGCCGGAGCTGCTCGATCGGCTCGATGCGGCGATGGCGCCGATCGTGACGCTCAGGACGCGCGAGCGCATCACCGCTCCCGAGCTCGCCTCGGCGCTGCTGACGACGCTCGACGCGCTGATCGCCGAGGCCGAGCTGCCGGGGATGGCCGAACTCCGCCGCTGGGCCGAGGAACTGGTGGCGCTCGACCAGGGTGGCACCGCCTTTCAGCCGTTCGACCTCGAAGCGGTGCTCGAGGCGCTGCTCACCGGCACCAAGACGCAGAACCCGGTGCCGGCGCGCGACGACATCCACATCTGGGGCGAGCTCGAAGCCCGCCTGATGAACCCCGACCTGATGATCCTCGCCGGCATGAACGAGGATATCTGGCCGCCGGTCGCCGACCCTGGCCCGTGGCTCAGCCGCGGCATGCGCATCGGCATCGGGCTCGAGCCGCCCGAGCGCCGGCAGGGCCAGGCGGCGCATGATTTCGTCATGGCCGCCGGCAATGCCGAAGTGATCATCGCCTATGCCGAGCGCATCGGCACCTCGCCGGCGCTGCCTTCGCCGCTGCTGCAGCGGCTTTATGCCTTCATCGGCGAGAGTGAGGCGAAGCTGGCGCGGGCGCGGGGCATGCGCTGGCTGGCGCAAGCGGATGCGATCGACCATGCCGGCGTGCCGCGACCGGCCGATCGGCCAGCGCCCAACCCGCCGGCCCGCATCCGCCCACGGCGGCTGTCGATCACCGAGATCGAGCCGCTGATGCGCTCGCCCTACGACATCTACGCCCGGCATGTGCTCGCCCTCAAACGGATCGAGCCGCTCGGCACCGAGCCCAGCGCGCGCGAGCGCGGCACCATGATCCACGGCGTGTTCGAGAAATTCGTCCATGCCGGGCTCGATCTGGAATTGCCCGAAGCGCTGCCCGAGATGATGGAGATGGCGCGCGACGCCTTTGCCGGGCTCGACGCCATCAAGGAGCGCCGCGACATCTGGCTGAAGCGCTTCGAGCGCGCCGCCCGGCAGTTCCTCGACTATGAGCGGCGGCGCGACGCCGAGATCGTCGAACGCCACGCCGAGACCAAGGGCGAGTGGCTGTTTCCGGCGCTCGACAACTTCGTGCTCGTCGGCAAGGCGGACCGGCTCGACCTGAAGCGCGACGGCACGCTCGAAATCATCGACTTCAAGACCGGCGGCGTGCCGCAGCCCAAGGACATGACGGCGTTCGACGCGCCGCAGCTGCTGCTGGAAGCGGCAATGGCCCGCGCCGGAGTGTTCCCCGGCATCTCGCCCCGCGACAGCTCGGCGCTCACCTATATCAAGATCGGCCTCGGGCCGGCGGCGTTCCAGATCAAGCCGTTCAAGCTGATCAAGGGCATGAGCCTGATGGCTGCGGTCGGCGAGATCGAGCGCCGCCTGCAGCGCCACGTCGAGGCGTTCCTCCTGGTCGACGGCTTGCCGATGGCGGCGCGCATCCGGCCGCGCGTCGAAACCGGGAGGAAATCATATCCCGGGCCGTACGATCACCTGGCGCGTACCGACGAATGGACGCTGACCGCGGGAGTGGATGATCCATGAGCCGGCGCCTTCTGAGCCCGATGCCGCAGCAGATCGTTGCGGCGCAGCGCGACGCCTCCGATCCCGAGCGCAGCGTCTGGGTGACGGCGAATGCCGGCTCGGGCAAGACCTATGTGCTGACCGCCCGGGTGCTGCGGCTGCTGCTTTCGGGCGCCAGGCCCGAGGAGATCCTCTGCCTCACCTACACCAAGGCGGCGGCCGCCGAGATGCGCGGCCGCGTCGCCGAGCGGCTGGGGCAGTGGGCGCTCGAAAGCGAAGACGAGCTGATCAAGGATCTGACGGCGCTCTCCGGCCTGCCGCCGACCCCGGCAATGCGGTTGCGGGCCCGCTCGCTGTTCGCCCGGGCGCTTGAGGCCCCGGGTGGCCTCCGCATCCAGACCATCCACGCCTTCTGCGAGAGCGTGCTGCACCGCTTCCCGCGCGAGGCGGCGGTGCCGTTCGATTTCAGCGTGCTGGAGGAGCACCAGCGCGACAGCATGCTGCTCGAAGCGCGCGAGACCGTGCTGGCAGCGGGCCTGCGCGGTAGCGGCGAGGCGGCGGCGGTGGAAACGCTGTTCGGCCTCCTCAGTGACTTCCAGATCGAGACCGCCATCCTCGAAGCGCTGAACCAGCAGCGCACCCTGAGGCCGGTACTGGCGCAGCCGCAGGCAGCGAAACGCGAATTGCACAAGCTCGTCGGCAATGTCGGCGGTATCGACGAGGTGATGGCGGAGATCAGCGCGGGTTACGGCCTCAGCCGCGACGACCACGCGGCGATCTTCGCGCTCATCACCCCCGACCCCTACGGCATCGATTTCGTCGACCGCCTCAGCCAGATCGACCCTGCCAATCCCGATGCCGACGACCTGCTCGATGCGTTCCTGACCCAGGCCGATCGCACGGCGCGGAAGACCCTGATCAAGAAGGCCACTGCGGCGCTGATCCCCGATGTCGCGGCGCGCCTCGTGGCCGAGGGGCAGCGACTCGAACAGCTCTACCAGAAGCTGGTGACGGCGGAGCTCGTGGCGCGCAGCGAGGCGATGCTCGACGTGGTGGCGGCGATCTCGGCGCATTACGAGAAGGCCAAGCGGGCCCGTTCGCTGCTCGATTTCGACGACCTGATCGAAAAGCTCGCGGCGCTGCTGCGCGACGAGCAGCAGGGCCCCTGGGTGCGCTATAAGCTCGATGCCGGGCTCAGCCACATCCTCGTCGATGAGGGGCAGGACACCAACCCGCTGCAATGGCAGGTAGTCGGAGCGCTGATCGACGATTTCTTCTTCGGCGACAGCGCTGCCGATCGGCCGCGCACCCTGTTCGCGGTGGGCGACCAGAAGCAGTCGATCTTCTCGTTCCAGGGCGCCGACCCAAAAGTGTTCGTCGAGGCCGGGCGGCAATACGCCTTCAGTGCGCGCGCCGCGCATTTCGAGATCACCCCGGTGCCGCTGCGCTACAGTTTCCGCACCCTGCCCAATGTGCTGAACGCGGTGGACGAGGTGTTCAAGCGCGCGGACCTCAAGGACGGGGCGCTCGAGGCGACGGGCGTTGCCCATTCGACTGCCCGCGCCGATGCCGGTGGCGTGGTGACGCTGTGGCCGCCGATCAAGGACCAGGCGGAGGAGAGCGACCCGGAAAACTGGCCGACCGAGCCGCCTGAGATCCAGACCCAGAGCGCCCAGCGCCAGGTGGCCGAAAAGATCGCCCGGGAGATCAAGGGCTGGATCGATGCCAAACGCCCGCTGGGGCCGCGCGGCAAGGCGGTGAGCGCCGACGATGTGCTGATCCTCGTCCAGGTGCGCAGCATCCTGTTCCACGAGATCATCCGGGCGCTGATCCGCGCCGGGGTGCCGACACCGGGCGCCGACCGTCTGGCGGTGACCACCCATATCGGCGTGCTCGATATGATGGCGCTCGGCGATGTGCTGAGCAACCCGGCCGACGATTTGCAGCTGGCCGCCTTGCTGCGCTCGCCGCTGTTCGACGTCAGCGAGGATGATCTGCTGGCGGTGGCGCAGCCGCGTGGCGAGAAGCGGCTGTGGCGGGCCATCGAGGGCTGCGACATCCCCTCGGTGAAGGCGGCCTATGACCAGCTCTATCGTTGGCGCAACCGGCTGGACTTCGAGCGGCCGTTCAACTTCTACGCCGACGTGCTCTATGCCGGCGGCGGCCTCAAGCGCATGCGTGGCCGCTTCGGCTCCGAGATCGATGACGTGATGGCCGAGTTCCTCGACCTGGCGCTGTCGCACGAGCAATCGCCGCAGCCCTCGCTGCTCGGCTTCCTTGCTGAACTGCGCTCGCGCGAGGTGACGATCAAGCGCGAGCTGGCCGAAGGCGGCGCCGGTGTGCGGGTGATGACGGTGCATGGCGCCAAGGGGCTCGAGGCGCCGATCGTCATCCTCGCCGATGCCGCCAGCACCGAGCGCGGCCGCGACCGGCGCAGCATCTACCTCAAGGCACAGCCGCCGCTCTTCGTCCACGCCTCGTCGTCGGCAACTCATGCCCCGGCGACCACCGGCTTCAAGGACGAGGCCGACAGCGACCAGCTCAAGGAATATTGGCGGAAGCTCTATGTCGCCATGACCCGCGCCGAGGACGAGCTCTACGTCACCGGCTACCTGACCAAGCAGGGCAAGGTCGATGGCAGCTGGTACGAGGCAATCGAGCAGGGCCTCGGGCCGCTGAGCGAGAGCGTCACCGATGCTGAGGGCAATACCGCGGCGCTGCTCTACCCGAAGGAGAGGCCGGCGCCGGCGAAGCTGAAGCCGGTCGAGGCACTGGTCGATCTCGGCGGCATGGGGCTCGATCTGCAGCCGCTGCCGGAGCGCAAGGTGCAGAAGGTGTTGCGGCCATCGAGCGTCGAGACCCCGTCCGATCCCGATCGGACGCTGGCGACGCGGCTCGAAGAGGGGCTCGACCCCGCAACGGCTCGCCTCGCCGGCACGGCGCTCCATGCCCTGCTGCAGCATCTCGCCAAGGTGGCACCGCCCGAGCGACCGGCGGTCGCGGCGCGAGCCTTGCCGCTGCTGCTGCCCGAGGCGCCGGAGCAACATCAGGGGCTGGCGACGAAGGCATTGTCGATCCTGTCGCGGCCGGAACTCCAGCACCTGTTTGCCGCGGATAGCCGCGCCGAAGTGCCGTTCCTTGCTACCGCGTTGCACAAGGGCGAGACGGTGACCATCGCCGGCCGCATCGACCGCATCGTCGTGACGCCCGGCAGCGTGCTGCTGGTCGATTTCAAGTCCGATGCCGAGCCGGTGATGGAACCCGAGCGGGTCAAACCCGGTTACCTCCTGCAGCTCGGACTCTATGCGCTTGTTGCAAAGCAGCTTTTCCCGGGACAGAGGATAGAAACCGGCATTCTCTGGACTGGATTGGAATCGCTGCTAAAATTACCCGACGCCGCCTTGGCAAACGCGGCGCGGGGGTTCACCATCCGGTGACGTTCGTTGAAGTCACGCTGGACTCTACCTAGCTTTTGGATCACACAGACCGCCGCTTTCAACCCAAAAGGCAATCCCAATGACAACCCACGTTTCCGACGCCAATTTTGGCGAGGAAGTCCTGTCCTCGAAAGAGCCCGTGCTCGTAGATTTCTGGGCCGAGTGGTGTGGCCCGTGTCGCGCCATCTCGCCGGTCCTGGAAGAGCTCTCGGCTGAGCTGCAGGGCAAGGTGAAGATCGTCAAGCTGAACGTCGACGACAACCCGAACACCACCGTCAAGTACGGCGTCCGCTCGATCCCGACGATGATCCTGTTCAAGGGCGGCGAAGCCGCCGACATGAAGATCGGCGCCGGCACCCCGAAGGCCGGCCTCGCGAAGTGGCTCGAGAGCCACGCTGCCTGACAGGCGCGTCACTCGCCGCTTCCAGTAAGAAAACGCCGCTGGGCTCCCGCCGGCGGCGTTTCTCTTTCCCTCCTCTCCCCTGAGGGGAGAGGATAGCGTCGCCAGGAGCGAAGCGACTTGGCAGAGCCGAGGTGAGGGGTTCAGCCTCTCGGTTTGGCTGGATCAGCCAGCCATCACCAACCTCTGAACCCCTCATCCGGCGCTTCACGCCACCTTCTCCCCTCAGGGGAGAAGGGAAGGAACCGCTTCCGCCTGGGCGTCACTCGGCGCAAACCTATCCCTTCC
>NZ_LAJE02000283.1 GCF_000970465.2 Devosia insulae DS-56 | reverse complement strand
GCTCCACAGACACCGGCGCTGGTGTGAGCGTCTCCCTCCCCCTTGCGGGGAGGGGACAGGGGAGGGGGCACTCTTCTTGCATCAATCTATCGGTCGGCTGGAGCTACGAGCTGCTCAACGTCCGCCGCACCGCGTCGCGCCAACCCTTCAGCTTTCGTGTCCGCTCGTCCTCGTCCATCCGCGGCGTGAACTGCCGGTCGAGGGCCCAGCGCTCGGCAAAGCCCTTCTGGTCCGGCCACACCCCTGCCTTCCAGCCGGCGAGCCAGGCGGCGCCGAGCGCCGTGGTCTCGAGGATGGTCGGCCGGTCGACCGGGGTGTTCAGCATGTCGGCGAGGAACTGCATGGTGAAATCCGAAGCGACCATGCCGCCATCGACCCGCAGCACCGTGTCGTGCGCACCCTTCCAGTCCTTGCGCATGGCGTCGATCAGGTCGCGCGTCTGGTAGCTGACCGACTCGAGCGCCGCCCGCGCCAGCTCAGCCGGCCCGGTATTGCGGGTCAGCCCGGTGAGCGAGCCGCGCGCCGCCGAATCCCACCATGGCGCGCCCAGCCCGACGAAGGCCGGCACCAGGTAGACGTTCTGTGTCGGGTCGGCCTTGGCCGCCAGCACCCCGGCATCGCTGCTCTTTTCGATGATTTTCAGCATGTCGCGCATCCACTGCACCGACGCACCGGCGATGAAGATGGCGCCCTCGAGTGCATAGGTGGTCTCGCCGTTGAGCCGGTAGGCGACGGTGGTCAAGAGCCGATTCTTCGAGCGCACCATGTCGGTGCCGGTGTTTAGCAGCGCAAAGCACCCCGTGCCGTAGGTCGATTTCAGCATGCCCGGATTGAAGCAGGCCTGCCCGATGGTCGCCGCCTGCTGGTCGCCGGCCGCGCCATAGATCGGCAGCGCCACGCCGAAGATCTCGGGGTCGGTCATGCCGAAATCATCGGCATTGTCCTTCACCTCGGGCAGCATGGCGCGCGGGATGCGGAACAGTTTCAGCAGCTCGTCGTCCCACTCGCCGGTCTTGATGTTGAGCAGCAGCGTGCGGCAGGCATTGGTGATGTCGGTGGCGTGACTCTTGCCGCCGGTCAGCCGCCAGATCAGGTAGCTGTCGACGGTGCCGAAGGCGAGCTCGCCCTTCTCGGCGCGCTTCCGCGCACCCGGCACGTTGTCGAGGATCCAGGCGAGCTTGGTGGCGGTGAAATAGGGGTCGAGCAGAAGCCCCGTCTTCTTGCTCACCAGCTTCTCGTGCCCGGCCTTTTTCAGCTTCTCGCAGAGTTTGGTGGTGCGCCGGTCCTGCCAGACGATGGCGTTGTAAATCGCCTTGCCGGTCTGCCGATCCCAGACGATCGTCGTTTCGCGCTGGTTGGTGATACCGATCGCGGCGATCTCGCTGGCCTTGACCCCGGCCTTCTTGATCGCGGTCTTGGCGCTCCACAGTGCCGTCGCCCAGATCTCCTCGGGCACATGCTCGACCCAGCCATCCCTTGGGAAATGCTGGGTGAACTCCATCTTGCCCAGCCCGGCAATCTTCTGGTGCTCGTCGAAGACGATCGCCCGGCTCGACGTGGTGCCCTGGTCGATCGCGAGGATGTTGCCGCTCATTGTCTCTTCCCCATCTCAGTGAGGCGTTCGGCCATGTACCTGGCCAGTGCCGCCTTCTCGTTTGCTTTGAATTTCAGGCCTTGCTTCGAGCGACGCCATAGCACGTCGTCAGCGGTCCGCGCCCATTCCAGATCCATCAGGTAGTCGACTTCGCGCGCATAAAGCGTCGTGCCGAAATGCTCCCCGAGCTCGGCCGGGGTCTGTGCCTCACCCAGCACATCGGCGGCCAGTGTGCCATAGGCCCGCACCAGCCGGCGGATGAAGGCGGGATCGAGGTTCTGCTTTTTCGCCGCGAGCTTGCGCACCTCGGCATCGAACGCGGTGGGCGGAAAGTTGCCGCCCGGCAGGTGTGCGCTCTTGGTCCAGCGCGGTCCCTTCCTGCCAATCAGCCCGTCGATCTTGTCGACCACCTGCTCGCTGAGCCGTCGATGCGTGGTCAGCTTGCCGCCGAAGACGTTGATCAGCGGCCCGTTGCCGGCCTCGCCTTCGGTCTTCAACACATAATCGCGCGTCGCCTCCTGCGCCGCGCTGGCGCCGTCGTCGAACAGCGGCCGCACCCCGGCATAGGTCCAGACGATCTCGTCGCGCGTCACCGGCTTGATGAAATACTCGCTCGCCGCGGCACAGAGATAGTCGGTCTCCGCGTCGCTGATCTTGACCCCGGTCGGGTCGCCCTCGAAGTCCTGGTCAGTGGTGCCGATCAGCGTGTAGTCGCCTTCATACGGAATGGCGAAGAAGATGCGGCCGTCGGCGTTCTGGAAGAAGTAGCAGCGGTCATGATCGAAGAGCTTCTTCACCACGATATGGCTGCCTTTGACCAGCCGAACATGGTGCGCCTCGTTGCGACCGACCGTCTCGCGGATCACCTGGTCGACCCACGGCCCGCCGGCATTCACCAGCAGCCGAGCCGACACGGTCTCGGTCCCGTGCGGTCCCTGCAATTCGATCCGCCACAGCCCACCCTCACGGCGCGCCGCGGTCACCTTGGTCTGCGTCACCACCCGGGCGCCCTTGTCCGCCGCGTCGCGGGCGTTGAGCGCCACCAGCCGGGCATCGTCCACCCAGCCGTCGGAATACTCGAATGCCACCTTGTGTCCGGGCTTCAGCGGCCGCCCGGCGGGGTCCGTGCTGAGGTCCAGCGTCTTGGTCCCCGGTAGCAGTTTTCGCCCGCCCAGGTGGTCGTAGACAAAGAGGCCGAGGCGCAGCAGCCAGGCCGGCCTGAGGTTCTTCTCGTAGGGCAACACGAACCGCAGCGGCCAGATGATGTGCGGCGCCGAGGCCCACAGCACTTCACGCTCGGCCAGCGACTCGTGCACCAGCCGGAACTCGTAGTGCTCGAGATAGCGCAGGCCCCCATGCACCAGCTTGGTCGCCGCTGACGAAGTGCCCGAAGCGAGGTCATGCATCTCAGCCAGCATCACGGTGTGTCCGCGCCCCATGGCGTCGCGGGCGATGCCGGTGCCGTTCACCCCGCCGCCGATGACGAACACATCGAACGGCTCTTGTGCGTCGCTCATCTGGGGGCTGGTCCTTCGCTGGCAATATGGAGTTCGACGCCTGATGCCGCGCAGATCGCGGCGATGGCAGGGGAGGGGGCTTGATCGGTGACGAACACGTCGATCTGCTCGAGGTGACCGATGCGCACCGGCGCGGTGCGCTCGAACTTCATCGCGTCGGCGACCAGGATGGTTTTCCGCGCTGTTTCGATGATCGCCTGCGCGACCTTCACTTCGCGGAAATCGAAATCCAGCAGCGTGCCGTCGGCATCGATCGCCGAGGCGCCGATCACCGCATAATCGACCCGGAACTGCCGGATGAAATCCACTGCCGCCTCGCCCACCACGCCGCCATCGGCATGCCGCACCACGCCGCCCGCGATCACCACTTCGGCGCTCGGCACCTCGCGCAGGATGTTGGCGGCGTTGATGTTGTTGGTCACCACCATCAAGCCGGTGTGACGGCGCAGCGCCATCGCCACCTGCTCGGTGGTGGTGCCGATATTGAGGATCAGCGAGGACTCGTCAGGGATCATCGCCGCGGCGGCAAGCCCGATCCGGCGCTTGCTCTCCGCCGCCAGCATCCGCCGCGCTTCATAGGCATAGTTCGAAACGCCTGAAGGGTAGGCCGCACCGCCATGCAGGCGGTTGAGGAGCTTGCGGTCGCAGAGCTCGTTGAGGTCCTTGCGGATGGTCTGCGGCGTCACTGCGAACTGCAGCGCCAGGGAGTCGACATCCACCCGCCCGTGCTGCCGGGCCAGCGCCATGATGTCATCCTGCCGCTGCGTCAGCGCGTCCAATCCGTCCCCCTGAGTGTGGGTTCATCTATACGCGGGCTAGGTTCGTTTCGATAGCGAAATGTTCGAATTAGTTTCGTTATTGAGCCGAAGCAGACGGCCCCCTCCCATCCTCCCCCATGAAGGGGGAGGTGCCGCATCCAGTGTTCGGCACGATCCAGCCACGGCCCCGACTCTTCACCTCCCCCTTCATGGGGGACTTCGAGCCGTCCCGAAGGGCAAATCGCTCCAGTGGAGCGATTTGAGGGAAGAAGGCCATGAGAGCTACGCTCGAATGGCGAGGGAGGGGGCCGGCTCTATCAGTTAGCCCTCCCTACCATTGACCCCCGCGCCCCTCCCTTGCCTCAGGAAACAC
>NZ_LAJE02000282.1 GCF_000970465.2 Devosia insulae DS-56 | reverse complement strand
GGACAGGGGTGGGGGTCAGCAGCCACCGGCGGCCGGCGGCGAGCGCTCTAGCCCCGGAAATTAGAGAGGCCCAGACTAGGAGGTGGAACTCCAGCTGGGCCTCAGTCATCGGGCGGCGAAGCCCGACAACAGGGTTCACATAGACCCATGACCGGCGTGAGTCCAGCGCCGATGTCGCATAGCTGGGTTACTCGGGCCAGCGATCGTCCGGTCGCCAGAAGCCGAGTTTTGGGGTGTTCCACTCGTCGGTGGGGAGGAACATGGTCCCGGGGGTACGGAGGTTTGCTTCGATCGCCTCGAGGTTGAGGTCGATGCCGAGGCCCGGCTTGTCGGGCACGGTGACGTAGCCATCGGCCATGTAGTTGGGCTCGAGCCCGGTGACGAGGCTCTCCCAGAACGGCAGGTCGAGGCCGTGATGCTCGCAGGCGAGGAAGCTCGAGATCGAGGCGGCGGTGTGGATATTCGCCATGAAGCCGATCGGCGAGCCGGCGCAGTGCAAAGCCGTCGGGATGCCCTCTTCTTCGGCGTCGTCAGAGATGCGCTTGGTCTCCATCAGGCCGCCCGAAGTGAGCAGGTCCGGGTGGACGATGTCGAAGGCGCGGGTGCGGATCGCCTCGCGGAAACCATCACGCAGATAGAGATCCTCGCCGGCGGCGATCGGGGTCAGCAGCGCATCGGCGATCTTCTTGTGGCCAGGGATATCGAAGCGCGACACCGGGTCTTCCATCCAGGCGAGATCGAACTTTTCGAGCGCCTTGCCGAGCCGGATGACCTCGTCGGAGGTGAGATAGCCTTCGCCGAAGTGATCGACGCAGATCTGTACGTTGGGGCCGACGGCCTTGCGGACCTCGCCGACGACGTGCGCGGCACGTTCGATAGTGGCATCGGTGAGCTTGACGCCGCGGCCATGCATCGGCGCCTTGAATGGCCGCCCCTCTTCGTAGGCGAAGTCGTATCTGGCGTCGTTGCCGATCAGCGGGCTGTCGCCGGTCTCGAACAGCGACGGCCTCAAGTCGAACTTGATCCAGGTCAGACCCCGGTCACGACGGCCGAGCACCGCGGCGACAAAGTCCTCAGGCGTCGGATCGTCGGGGGTCGGGGTGTCGCCGTAGAGCCGGACCTTGTCGCGATGCTTGCCGCCGAGCAGCTGGTAGCGCGGCACGCCATAGACCTTGCCGATCAGGTCCATCAGCGCGATCTCGATGCCCGAGACGCCGCCACCCTCGCGGCCCCAGTTGCCGAAGCGCTTGATGGTGCGGAAGATCATGTCGACGTTGCAGGGGTTCTGCCCGACCAGCATCGACTTGAACTGCAACGCGTTGCTGGCATGGCCGGCGTCGCGCACTTCGCCGAGCCCGTAAACGCCCTGGTTGGTGTCGATCCTGAGGATCGGGTAGTCGTAATTGGCGGCCACCACCGCGAGCCGCATGTCGGTGATGCGGAGCTCGGACGGGTTGGAATGGGTGGTTATGGCGTTTTCGATTCGCCCCAGCTGCGTGTCGGTCATCTTGCTTTCTCGAGGTTAGTTTGCCGCTCAGCGGCGGTGCGTGTAGGCGGGGAGCATCAGGTCGGCGAGGTCATCCATGATGGCGGCGGCCTCGGCTCGGGCGGCAGCGTCGAGCGCGCGGAAGCCGGACTGACGCACCGCAGCGCTGGGGATGACGCCGCGCGCCTTCAGCACCTCCTTCATCAGCGGCATGCCGTAATTGCTCTCCATGTCGAGCAGCGGCAGCAGGCGCTGGAAGATGTTCCGGGCGCGCTTGTCGTCCTTGGCTTCGATGGCGTTCCACAGCGCCACGTGCACATCGGCGATCTCACAGGCCGGCATGGTGCCGGAGACGCCGTGGCGGACTTCCTCCATCAGGGTCTTGCCGGCCTTGCCGCCCATCACCCCCTCGAGCTTGTCGCCGCAGAGCCGGATGATCTCGCCGACCGTCTGGGCCGGGTAGCCGGACTCTTCCTTGACGAAGCGGGCGGTGGGGATCTCGCTCACCAGCTCGGCGATCAGCCCGGCGCTCAGCGGCGAGGCGCCCTGCCCCGAGACGTTCTGGATCACCAGGGGCAGCGCGGTGGCAGCGCCGATCGCCTTATAGTGCGCCTTGATGTCGGCCGGGCTCGAGGGGTGCAGCGTCGGCGGCAGCGACATCACCGCGTCGGCGCCGATCTGCTCGGCATGGCGGGCGAACTCGACCGCGAGGTGGTAGTGTGGGGCCGAGACGGCGATGATCACCGGCACCTTGCCCTTGGCCTTATTGACGACGATCTCCGCAGCGCGCCGGCGCTCGGCTTCGCTGAGGTAGAAACCCTCGCTGGCCAGTGCATTGGCGACGACGCCATGGACGCCCGCCGCGAGGCAGAAATCGAGGGTGCGCTCCAGCGCCGCCTCATCCAGCCGGAAATCATCGGTGAACGGCGTCGTGACGATCACGAAGATACCGCGGTAGTCGTTGCGATCCATGGGTATTGCCTTGTGTTTTTGGATCAGGCGGCGATGCGCGGCCCATCAGGAATGCGCTGGACCTCCCCGTCCCGCGCAACGTATAGGACGATGCAAGATCGTATCAAATGTGTCAACATCGTATACGATGTGAGGTTTCATGATCCAGGACAGTTCGGCCCCTCGTAAGCGCCGCGGCGGCTCCGACCCCAAGACCGAGACCAGCTACCAGCGGGTCACCAACCTGCTGCGCACCGAAATCCTCGCCGGCGACATCCCGCTGGGTGGCCGGCTGACCATGACGGCGATCGCCGACCGCTTCGGGGTGAGCGTGCAGCCGGTGCGCGAGGCGTTGCAGCAGCTCGAGGGCGAGGGGCTGGTGGAGATGATCCCCAATCACGGAGCGCGGGTTCGCCAGCTCGACCGCAACCGGCTGGTCCACTCCAGTGAGATCGGCGAAGCACTTGAATGCTACCTCGCCCGGCAGTTCGCCGAGGAGGCGTCGCTGTCGTCGCTGCGCCAGCTCGAGGCCTTGCAGGTCGAGCATGATGCGGCGATCGAGGCGATGGACTGGGCCCGCATCGACGCCGCCAATCGCATCTTCCATCGCTTCATCAACACCCATGGCGGCAATGTCGAAGCGGCCGATCTCATCGCGCGTTACTATGGCCTGAGCGAAGGGCTGATGAACAAGCACGGGCGCGACAAGGCGTTTGCCGAGCGGGTACGCGCCGAACACCATGCGCTGCTCGAGGCGTTCCGGCGCCGCGATCCGGAGGCCGCCGCACGGATCAACGCGGAACACGTCCGCGGTACCGTAGCCGCGGTGCTCGCGGCCTATGAGGCGACGAAGCGCTGAACGGCGGATTGTCGGCGCAGCCGTCATGGGCGAGTGTCGGACGAACGAAAACAAGGGAATGACGATGACCAAACTGGGTGAAACGCGGTCGCTGGTCTGGGCGCATGGCGTGGTCAGCGTCGAGAGCCTGGGCGGGATGATCGGGCCGACGCTGTTCGTGTTGCCCGACGGCCGGCAGGTGGCGCCGTTCCAGGTGGCGCCATGGGCGAACGAACCCGGTGGCGAGGCCCTGCCCGGCATTTTGAAGCGGCTGCGCGGCGAGTGGCCCTGCGTGCCGTTCGGAGTCGACGGGGATCGCCCGGCGAACGGCGACTGGCCGGGGTCGGCGGCGAACCCGACGGTCGATACCGGTCCGCATGGCTTCAGCTCCAACCATGACTGGCAGTTCGAGGCCGCAGCCGATGGCAGCATCGGGCTGAGTATCGCCTACCCCGAGGGTCACCCGATCAAGGCGCTGCACCGCCGCGTTACGCCCGACCCTCAGACCACGGCGCTCGACTTCGAACTCGTGATCGAGGTGCGAGCCGATTGCACGCTGCCGCTGGGCCTCCATCCCTCGTTCCGGCTGCCGAGCAAGGTCGGCGCCCTGCATATCGAAGTGGGCGACGAGATCACCGGCGCCACCTTCCCCGGACCCGTCGACGACACTTCGATCTTCCAACAGGGCCGGTTCCAGACGCCGTGGCGCGATGTGGCGTTGAAGGACGGGTCGCAGCTCGATGTCAGCAGGGTGCCGCTGGTGCAGGCGACCGAGGAAATTCTGCAGCTGCTCGACATGCCCGGCACCGCCTCGCTGTGGAACAGCGCCGAGGGCTATCGGGTGCGGCTCACTTGGAACAAGGAGCACTATCCCAGCGCCCTGCTCTGGATGTCGAACCGCGGCCGGCAGATGGCGCCGTGGAACGGCCGGCACCTGGCACTGGGGGTTGAGCCGATCTGCTCGGCGTTCGACCTGGGGCCGCAGATTTCGGTGGCGGATAATCCGATCTCGCGGCGAGGCACGAAGACGGCGCGGCGGTTCAGCGCGGGGGAGCGGTTCATGACGCGGTATCGGATTGCGGTGGAGGCGGCGGAGGTTGCCTAGGGTACCGGAGCTGCGGCCCACCCCCCCCCCCCCCCCCTTTACACATCTCCCCGCCCCCGACACAGGACGAAAGCC
>NZ_LAJE02000281.1 GCF_000970465.2 Devosia insulae DS-56 | reverse complement strand
CGTCAAGAAGACCGGCCCGACGACCTTCGAGATGGCGGCCAAGGACTGGTGGCCGCCCTACAACCGGGAGCTCGAGGTGCTGATCCTCAACCGGCAGAACCCCGAACCCAACGTCGGCTGATGGCGACGATCACCGAACTGACGGAGCGGGTGGAACAGGTCTCCGCCCTCTACGCTGAACGTTGCGACATCCGTCGCGATGCCGATTGGTATTTGCTGAAGCTGCAGGAAGAGGCCGGAGAGCTGGTTGCCGAGCATCTGCGCAGCAGCGGCCGCGGCCGCGTCGGAGAACGTCCGGAAGCCGCCCTTCGCGCGGCGCTGGAGGACGAGGCGGCCGATCTCCTGGCGCAGGTGCTGCTGTTCTGCCGGCACAACCAGATCGACGTCGAGGCTGCTCTCGAGCGCAAGTGGTTCGCCCATCTCAAGCGTCTGGACATCGCCCGATGAGTCTCGTCATCCGCAGCGCAGCGCCCGATGACGCTGCGCTGATCATCCACTTCATCGCGGCGCTGGCCGAATACGAAAAGCTGTCGCACGAGGCCCAGGCCACTGAGACCGATATTCTGCGCGACCTGTTCGGGGCCGATCCAAAGGTGTTCTGCGAGATCGCCGAGTGGGAGGGAAAACCCGTCGGCTTCACGCTCTGGTTCTACACCTACTCGACCTTCCAGGGGCGCCACGGCATCTGGCTCGAGGATCTGTTCGTCGATCCCGAGGCACGCGGCCTGGGGGTCGGCAAGGCCCTGCTGGTCAACCTGGCGCAGCGCTGCGTGCGCGAGGGGCTGGGCCGCTTCGAGTGGTGGGTGCTCGACTGGAACGAGCCCTCGATCCAGTTCTACAAGTCGCAGGGCGGCATCATGCAGGACGAGTGGACCAAGGTCCGCGTCGACGGCGAGGCTCTGGCGCGGCTCGGTGCCCCATGACGGTCCCGGTGGCGATGATCGCGGCGGTCGGCGAGAACGGCATTATCGGTTCGGACGGTGCGATCCCGTGGCGCCTGCCGACCGATTTCGCTCATTTCAAGCGCACCACCATGGGCAAGCCCTTGATCATGGGCCGCAGGACCTTCGAGAGCATCGGCAAGCCGCTGCCCGGCCGGACCAATATCGTGGTGACACGACAGTCCGGCTACCAGCCGGATGGCGTGCTGGTGGTCCACAGTCTTGCCGAGGCCCTCGATCAGGCGCAGCAGATTGCGGTGATTTCTGGTGTTGACGAAATCATGATCGGTGGTGGTGGCGAAATTTATCGCGAAGCCATGCCGTTAGCGGAGCGACTTTACGTCACACATGTGATGGCCTCGCCGTCCGGCGATGCTCGGTTTCCATTGATCGATGCCAAGCAATGGGAAGTAGAGATGGGGCCAGAACTGTTGCGCACCGAACGCGATAGCGCCGACTTCACGGTAAAAGTCTATCGTCGGCGTGAACCCGCTGCACGTTGATCGCAGGGGAACGCTTGCCTATATAGGGCGGCAATCGATAATCCGGCTGAAAGGTGGCGTATGCCCTGGGACAACAATACGGGCGGGGGAGGCCGCAACTCCAACAACGGCGGACCCTGGGGTCAGACGCCGGGTGGTGGGGGTAGCGGTGGTGGCGGCGGTGGCCGCCGAGGCGGTGGTACGCCGAACCTCGAAGAACTTCTGTCCCGCGGCCGCGACCGTTTTCAGGGCGGCATCCCCGGTGGGCGCTGGACCATTATCGGCGTCGTCCTGGCGCTCGGCGCGTTCTGGGTGGCCAACTCGGTGTTCACCGTGCAGGAATCGGAATGGGCGGTAAAGCTCCGTTTCGGCCAGCCGGTGGAGACCGTTCCGGCGGGCCTGCATTTCGCGCTCTGGCCGATCGAGACCGTCGAACGTGCGCCTCGCTCCGAAAACCGCACCACCATCGGTTCGGTCGGCTCGAACCGCGCCCAGTCGACCGAGGGCCTGATGCTCTCGAGCGACCAGAACATCGTCGATGTGAGCTTCTCGGTTCTCTGGTCGGTCAGCGACCCGGTGGCCTACCTGTTCAATGTGCGTGATCCCGACGACATGGTGCGTTCGATTGGCGAAAGCGCCATGCGCGAGGTCGTGGGCCAGCGCCCGGTGCAGGACGTGTTCCGTGACGATCGCGCCGGTATCGCCAACGACGTGCGCGGCATCGTGCAGTCGATCGTGCAGAGCTACGGCATGGGCGTGACGGTGTCGCGAGTTGCCATCGAACAGGCTGCACCGCCGACCGAAGTGGCGGACGCTTTCAACGAAGTGCAGCGTGCCGGACAGGACGAGGAACGCTTCCAGGAGGAGGCGCGGCAGTACACCAACACCCTTCTCGGCGACGCCCGCGGCCAGGCCGCTCAGGTTCGCGAAGATGCGGCCGCCTACAAGAACCGTGTCGTTCAGGAAGCAGAGGGTGAGGCAGCCCGCTTCCTTTCCATCTATCAGGAATACGCCAAGGCGCCGGAAGTGACGCGTAAGCGTCTGTTCCTCGAAACCATGGAGCAGGTGCTGGGCGGTTCGGAGAAGGTCCTGGTCGATCAGAGCGCCAGCGGCTCGGGGGTTGTGCCCTACCTGCCGCTGCCGGAGATCCGACCGAACGCGACACTCAATAGTACGCCGTCCACTCCTGCAGACGCGACGGCGAGGTAAGCCATGAACAGATTGATCATTCTCGGCGTTGCCGTCGCCGCGCTGCTGTACATCTTCGTGTCGTCGATCTTCGTGGTCAACGAGCGCGAGCAGGCCATTGTCATGCGTTTCGGTCAGATCACCGACGTGAAGACCGCGCCAGGGCTCTACTTCAAGATCCCGACGGACTTTGTCGATACGGTCCAGATTATCGAGGACCGTCTGCTGCGCTACGACAAGGCCAACATGAGCGTGCAGGTGTCGGACGGTAAGTTCTATATCGTCGACGCATTCGCGACTTATCGCATCTCTGATCCGCGCCTGTTCCGTTCGCGGGCCAGTGGCGACCTTCGCGTGGTGGACGACCGCCTTTCGACCCTGTTCGACGATGCGCTTCGCCAGATCTACGGTGTGCGCGATTTTACCGCCGCACTGTCCGCACAGCGGCCGGAAATGATGCGTGAGGCCCGTGACCTCATCCGTCCGGACATGGCCCAGCTCGGCGTCGAGATCGTCGACGTGCGTATCCTGCGCACCGACCTCGACCCGAACGTGTCGGCGGTGACCTACAACCGCATGCAGGCCGAACGTCTTGCCGAAGCGGCATTCCTGCGCGCCCGCGGCCAGGAAGTGGCGCAGACCGCACGCGCCGTGGCCGACCGTCAGGCCGTCGAGATTCTCTCGGCGGCACGTCGTGACGCGGAAATCCTGCGAGGCGAAGGCGATGGCCAGCGGAGCCAGATCTTCGCCGATGCCTATAACCGCGATACCGACTTCTTCGACTTCTATCGCTCGATGCAGTCGTATCGTGCAGCGCTGGGCCCCAACGGCACCACCATGGTGCTGTCGCCGGACTCGGAGTTCTTCCGGTTCTTCCAGAACCAGAACCCCGACAACGTGACGCCACCGCCGGGCGCCGCAACGACGCCGATCCCGGCGACGCCGCTGGTCGAGGAGCCCGTCACGGACTCCCCGATCCTCAGCGAGCCCTCCAGTGCCACTGGAACGACCGCTCCGGCGGAGACCACTCCGGCAACGCCGGCTGCGGTCGAACCTGCTCCGGTCACCCCGGCTCCGGCCGAACCTGCACCGGCCGCGCCGGCGCAGTAAATGCTCGAGCTCTTCTCGGCACTGGCCCTCGTGCTGGTCCTGGAAGGGCTCGTCTACGCTGCATTCCCCGAACAGATGAAAAAGCTGCTGGCGTCGATCCAATCGACGCCAGCTTCAACCATTCGTGCGGCTGCGCTGGCTTGCGCCGGGGTCGGACTTGTTCTCTTGTGGCTGCTTCGGGGCTGACCGCGACACGCTCAGCCGCGGCTGAGTCGTAGCAGGAGAAGTGAATGCGTGCTGCCGGTCGGGTTTTGCGGTCTCTGGCCGTCGCGGGAGTGCTGGCCCTGTCGGTCGGGGCTGCACCGGTGGCCGCCGAGGGCCCGCAGTCGGTGGCGGCACTCGCCGAGCAGCTCTCGCCTGCCGTGGTGAACATCGGCACCTCGCGGCGCGTGCCGGGCGGTGGCGGCGTACCGTTCCCCGACCTGCCGGATGGCTCGCCGCTCGAGGAATTGTTCGACGAGCACAACCCGAATAACGGGCTGGGCGAGGAGCAGATGCAGGAGGCGCGCAGCCTCGGCTCCGGCTTCATCATTTCGGCCGACGGTATCGTCGTCACCAACAACCACGTTATCGAAGGCGCCGAGGAGATCGAGGTCTACCTGACCGACGGAACCCGGCTGCCGGCGACGATCGTCGGCAAGGATGACAAGACCGACCTCGCGGTGCTGAAGGTCGATGCCGGCCATGAGCTGCCCTTCGTCGAGTTCGGCGATAGCGACGGCGCGGTGGTCGGCGATTGGGTGATGGCGATCGGCAACCCGTTCGGTCTTGGCGGCTCGGTGACGCTGTGCATTGTCT
>NZ_LAJE02000280.1 GCF_000970465.2 Devosia insulae DS-56 | reverse complement strand
ATACATCACCGCCACCCGGTGCGAGATGTGCTCGACCACGCCGAGGTCGTGCGAGATGAACAGGTAGGCGATGCCGAGGTCGCGCTGCAGGTCGGCGAGCAGGTTCAGGATCTGCGCCTGCACCGACACATCGAGGGCCGAGACCGGCTCGTCGCAGACGATGATGTCGGGTTTCAGCGCCAGGGCCCGGGCGATGCCGATGCGCTGGCGCTGGCCGCCTGAGAACTGGTGCGGGAAATTGTCGGCCTGATCGGGCCGGAGCCCGACCCGCGCCATCAGCTGCGCCACCTCGGCATCGCGTTCGGCCCGGGTGCCGACGCCATGGATATCGAGCGCCACGCGAATGGCATCGCGCACCCGGCGGCGCGGGTTGAGCGACGAGAACGGATCCTGGAAGACGATCTGCACCCGTCGCCGGTAATCCTTGAGGTCGCGGCGGCGGAAGCTGCCGATCTCGGTGCCATCGAAGCGCACCCGGCCGCCGGTGGGCTTCACCAGCCCGAGCAGCGCCAGCCCGGTGGTCGACTTGCCGCAGCCGGATTCGCCGACGAGGCTCAGGGTTTCGCCGCGCGCGATCGAAAAGCTCACCCCATCCACTGCCTTGACGGTGGCGGACTGGCGCTGGAACACCCCGGAGCGCACCGGAAAATGCACCTGGAGATCGTCGACGGCGAGAAGGGCTTCAGCCATCGACATGCTCCCAGCAGGCGGCGAAATGGCCGGGCCGCTTTTCCTCGAGCGGCGGGCGCTCCTCGAGGCAGCGCGCCGAGGCGCGCGGGCAGCGCGGCGCAAAGGCGCAGCCCTTGGGCAGGTCCCAGGGCGGCGGCACGGTGCCGGCGATATCGACCAGCCGGTCAGTGGCCGGCCGTCCGGCGACCGGACGCGGGATCGCCCCCATCAGCCCCAGCGTATAGGGGTGGATCGGGTGCTCGAACAGGTCGTAGACGCTGGCTTCCTCGACGCGGCGGCCGGCATACATCACCACCACCCGGTCGGCGACTTCCGCCACGACGCCAAGATCGTGGGTGATCAGCACCAGCGCAGTGCCGAGTCGCTTCTGCAGGTCGGAGATGAGCCCGAGGATCTGCGCCTGCACGGTGACATCGAGCGCCGTGGTCGGCTCGTCGGCGACGAGGATTTTTGGGTCACAGGCGAGCGCCAAAGCGATCATGGCGCGCTGCCGCTGTCCGCCCGAGAGTTCATGCGGGAATTGCATCGCCCGGCGGGCGGGGTCGGGCATCTGCACCAGCTGCAGCGTTTCGATGGCCCGGGCCATTGCTGCCTTGTGGCCAAGCTTTTTGTGCCGGCGCACCGACTCGGCGATCTGCTCGCCGATGGTCAGCACCGGGTTGAGCGCCGTCAGCGGCTCCTGGAAGATCATGGCGATCTCGACGCCGCGCAGGTCCTCCACCCGGTGCTGCGACATGGCGAGGAAATCCTCGCCATTGATTTCGATCGTGCCTTTGCTGGCGCTCGCCGCCTCAGGCAGCAGCCGCAGCAGCGATAGCGCGGTCATCGATTTGCCGCAGCCGGATTCCCCGACGATGCACAGCGTCTCGCCGGGCTGGACGGTCAGCGCCATGTCGGCGACGACAGGATAGGAGCCGCGGTCGCCGCGGATCCGGATCTCCAGGTCTTTTACGGCAATCGCCGCGCCGACCGTGCTAGTCGCCAACTGCGCCACCCGTTACTGCTCCGAGCCGTCGAGATTGCCGACCATGAAGCCGTAATCGCCGGCTTCGACCAGGTTGCGGCTCAGATGCTGCATCACCATGATGCCGTTCTCGAACGGGGTGGGGATCTCCTCGATGGTCTCGAAATCATAGGGGCTGACGACGCGGCCGAGCAGCTGCCCGCCCTTGATGATCTCGCCGTTTGGCGGCGACAAGGGCTCGAGCCAGCCGCCATGTTTTGGGCGGATGCCGACCAGTTCGCCCACCACCACCTGCCTGGGCGGCGCGACGACGTCGCCGGCGATGACGCCGAGATAGCGCAGCTGGTTGAGCATGCCGTCGACGGTGCGCTTCACATAGGGGCCCTGGTCGACGATGCCGCCGCCGAGCTCGATGGTGGTCACCCTCATCTCGGGCCGGCGGTCGATGGTCACCGTCTTGGTGGTGCCGGTGTAGACCGTGCCGGTCTTGCCGGTGGTCGGGCGGTAGAGGATCTTCGAGCCGAAGGCGCGCGATAGCCCCTCGTCACTCCAGATATAGACATAGTCGACGGTCGGGCGGTCGGTGCCCGAGTGGAGATCGATATTGGCGTCGAGCTTGTCGAAATAATCGCCCGCCAAGGCGAAGGCGAGCTGCTGGGTATAGTTGCCGCGATCGTCGCCCGGGAACTCGCGGTTGAGGTTCAGCTCATCGAGCGGGGTGAAGCGATGGTTCACCGCGAACGCCTTGGGGTTGGCGACCGGCAGCAGCAGGATGCGGCCTTTGAGCGGCATGTCCTTGAGCACGCGATAGAGCTCGAGAATGGCCTGCGAACCGGCATTCTCGTTGCCATGGATGGAGGCGGAAATGCCGACGGTAGGGCCGTCCTGTTCGCCGACCAGTTCGTGGATGAACAGCACGGCATCGCTGCCATCGGCGTGGGTGGTGAACTTGGGCCTCAGCTTGTTGATCTGCTTGACCATCGTTTGTCGTCCTTAGTCCTACTTGTTGGCGCCCAGGCGCGTGAGCTGGCGCGGATCGAGGATGTCCCTCAGCCCGTCTCCCAGCAGGTTGAAGCCGAGCACCGTCACCATGATGGTGGCCCCGGCAATGATGGAGAGCCACGGCTCGTCGCGGATGAAGCGAGTGCCGTAGGAAAGGGTCCAGCCCCAGGTCGGGGTCGGCGGCGGCAGGCCGAAGCCGAGAAAGCTCAGCGCCGATTCAATGATCACCGCGGTGCCGAGCCCGAGCGAGGCGAGGACGATGATCGGCCCCAGCGTATTGGGCAGGATTTCCATGAACAGGATACGCGGCCAGCTGGCGCCGAGCGCCTTGGCGGCCTGCACATAGTTCTGCTCGCGCAGCACCAGGGTGGTGGCGCGCACCACCCGGGCATATTCGGTCCAGGTGACGGCGATGATGGCAGCCGAGATGTTGACGATCCCCGGCCCCAGCACCGCGACGATGGCGAGGGTCAGCACCACGGCGGGAAAGCCGAGGAACACGTCGGTGATCCGCATCAGCAGCATATCCACCCAGCCGCCGAAATAGCCGGCGGCAAGGCCGACGCTGGTGCCCATCAGCGCCGCGACGGTAACCGAGATGATGCCGATGGAGAGCGATATGCGTGCCCCGAAGATCAGTCGGGACCACAGGTCACGCCCCAGGTTGTCGGTACCGAGCCAGTGCACGGCCGTGGGCAGCGAGAAGCGGTTGCGCATGTCGGGTTGGTCGACGCCGTGGGTTGCCAGCAGCGGGGCGAACACGGCGAGGAACACCAGCGTGAGGATGATCAGGCCGCCGATCACCAGCGAGGGATTGCGCAGGGGCTTGGGGATCCGCATGGCGCTAACCCAGCCGCACGCGCGGATCGACCAGCGCATAGAGCAGGTCGACGACGAGGTTCACCAGCGCGAAGATCAGCGCGAAGGTCAAGACGATCCCCTGGATCAGCGGCAGGTCGCGCTGCGAAACCGCCGAAAAGGTCAGCTGCCCAAGGCCCGGCCAGGCAAAGATCATCTCGACCAGCACGGCGCCGCCGAGCAGGGCGCCGAAGCGCAGCCCGATGACGCTCAGCACCGGCAGCAGCGCGTTGCGCAGCGCATGGCGCACCACGACGCGCGGCCGGCGCAGGCCCTTGGCATAGGCGGTGCGGACGAAATCCTCGCGCAGCACTTCCAGCATCGAGGTGCGCACCAGCCGCGAGATGATCGCCGCCGAGTTGGCGGCGAGCGCCAGGGCGGGGAGGAGAATGTGGAGGATCGAATCCCACAGCACCTGCGGCCGGCCGCTCAGCGCCGCGATGATCGCTTCGGGCATCGGCGCGCCACGGCCGATCGCCGGCAGCCAGTTGAGCTGCACGGCGAAGGCCAGCATCAGCAGCAGCCCCAGCCAGTAGACCGGCATGGAGACGCCGAGCTGCGCCAAGAGCATCGTCGCGGTGTCGATCAGCGAGCCCTGCCGCACCGCGGCGAGGACGCCCAGCGTCACGCCGATCACGGTCGCCACCAGCAGCGCCACCACGGCGAGTTCGATGGTCGCGCCGATGCGGCCGCCGATGATCTCGCTCACCGGCGCGCTCTGGAAGATCGAGCGGCCGAGATCGCCATGCAGCAGCTGCCAGAAATAGGCGCCGAGCCGTATATACCAGGGGTCGTCGAGCCCGAGTGTGCGCCGCAGGTTGGCGATCATTTCGGGAGACGCCTCGGGCCCGAGCAGCACCGCGGCCGGATCGCCCGGCACCAGCAGCAGCAAGCCGAAGGTAACGACGATCATGCCGACCGCCATCGGGATCAGCAGCAGCAGCCGGCGGATGACATAGGCTAGCATCGCGGCCCCCGCGGTGCGGGGACGTGCGCCTGACCATCATCAACATCTGACCTTGTCGTCGCGCGAG
>NZ_LAJE02000279.1 GCF_000970465.2 Devosia insulae DS-56 | reverse complement strand
ACCGCGCTCAGCTACTCGCACATCCCCGATCGCAAACGGCATCCCAATGACCTCCAAGTTGGCAATGCCACCTTGAATCACAGCTCGCCGATGACCCCAAACCACTTCCGTGCATGCCGTAGCCCCGGAGGGGAGAGGGGACGCAGTTTGCACCGACCATGCCACATCGCCCCCTCTCCCCTCCGGGGAGAGGGTCGGGGTGAGGGGCAGCTCAAATTGAAACTTGCTACCCCCGCATCGCATGCCGCCGCCGATGCAGCTCATGCATCCGATCCTGCAGCGCCGGGTCAGGGCCATCGACCGGCAACCCGGGGGCGATGGCGTTGATCGGCAGCCCGTTGACCGGCGAGGGGCCATCGCCCATGGCGGTGCGCCAGTCGGTCAGCTGCGCCGACGAGACGGCGTAGACGATGCGGCCGAGGCCGACCCAGGCGTGGGCGGCCGAGCACATCGGGCAGTGCTCTCCCGAGGTGTAGACGGTGGCGCCGGCGCGCTCGGCGGCGCTCATATTGGCCGACGCCCATTTGGCGATGTCGATCTCGGGATGCCGCGTCGCATCGCCGGTCGATTCCCAGTTGTGCTCCTCGAACAGCACGTCGCCCGCGGCGGAGACGAGGAGCGAGCCGAACGGATCGTTGCCCGAGTTCAGCGCGACTTCGGCGAGTTCGGCGCAGCGCACCAGGTGCTTATGGTCCGTCTCGTTCATCCGCCCTCTCCGGTTCAGTTTTTCGGCCAGTCCCGCCCGTCCGGATAGACCGCCGGGCCCTTGAGCTCGAGCTTGTTGCCCCAGGGATCGAGCACATAGAACGAGTTGCCCATGCCGCGGGCCCCGCCATGCAGGGCTTCGCGCTCGATGCGGACATCGTGCGCCGCGAGGTGGGCGCGCATGGCGCCTTCATCGAAGGGCGAGAGCGCAATGCAGACATGGTCGACATTGCGGCCGCCCTTCACCGGCGGAATGGCGGAGGCGGCGCCGGGATGGGTGATATCCCAGAGGACGATCAGCGCGGCGCCGCACCAGACCTGCTCCATGCCGAGCGTCGGGTAGGAATAGCCGGGCTGGCAGCCGAGCACGTCGGCGTACCACCTGGTGGCTTTCGCGAGATCATCGACGAGGAAGACGACGTGGTCGATGCCCACGAGCGAGAAGGGTGGGCGGGTGTCGGTCATCATTTGTTCCATTTGGCGCGGGCGTCGTCGTCTTCGGTTTTGGCCTCGACCCAGCGCTCGCCCTCGGGAGTCGCTTCCTTCTTCCAGAAGGGGGCGTCGGTCTTCAGATAATCCATCAGGAAGGAGGCGCCGTCGAAGGCGGCCTGGCGGTGCGGGGCCAGCGTCATCACCTGGACGATCGGTTCGCCCACGGCGAGGCGGCCGTGGCGGTGGATCACCGATGCCTTGATGAGGCCGAAGCGCACCACCGCCTCGGCGATGGCCTTGCCGATCTGGGCTTCCGCCAGTTCCGGATAACTCTCGAGCGTCAGCGTGCTGACCGGATCGTCGGGGCGCGAGCGGACGAGGCCGGTGAAGGTGACGGCAGCGCCGGCGCCGGCCGAGGCGGCGAGGAAAGCATTGGTCTCGGCGCCCGGATCGAAGGGCGCCTGCTGCAGGCGGACCGACACGGGTCAGCCGCCGGGCATCGGCGGAAACAGGGCGATGACCTTGGCATTACCGATCGGGGTCGAGTGCGGCACGATTTCGGTGTCGAGCGCCGCCTTGATCAGGCTCGGCTTTTGCATCGCCAGATCAGCCGCTTCGTCGCGATCCCTCAGCCACTGAATCAGGTCGCCGACAGTGATCACCTCGGCCGGCGGCGTGACCTCTTCCTCACCGCGGTTGAGGCGCTCGCGTAGCCAGGCAAAATAGCGGATCTTCATAGTTCGGGTCCCGACAGATGCGGCCAGGTGGAGCGGAGATATTCCCAGCCGGTCCAGACGGTGAGGCCGCCGGCGATCCACAGGAATACGTGGCTGATGAAGCCGAGGCCGAGCAGCATCGGGGCGGCGATGATCAGGCCGAGGGCGACGAGCTGGGCGGTGGTCTTCCACTTGGCGAGGAAGGTGACCGGCACGCTGATCGAGCGGTTGCCGAGATACTCGCGGAGGCCCGAAACGAAAATCTCGCGCAGCATGATGGCGATGGCCGGGATCAGGTCCCAGCCGTTGAGATCGCGGGTCCAGGCGAAGGTGATGAGCAGCGCGCCGACCAGCAGCTTGTCGGCGATCGGATCGAGCATCTTGCCGAGCGCCGAGTTGAGGTTCATCCGGCGGGCGAGGAAACCGTCGAGCCAGTCGGAAACGGCGGCGGCGATGTAGAGCAGCAGCGCCAGCCAGCGCAGCCACTCCCAGCCGGCAACGAGGAACAGGCAGATCACCGGAATCGCGAGGATGCGGCCGATGGTCAGCTGGTTGGGAAGCGTCATCAGTTGCGGCGGAATTTGCATGCCGGGAGAAGACGCTATCGCCGTGGCGCGGTCAAGGCAGGGTGGGGCGGCAGGGTTGCGGGAAGGTTGAGGGCTGGCCGCTGACGGGATGTATCAGCGATCGCCTTCTCCCCTTGTGGTCGCGGGACGAGGGCGCAGCCCTCGCCCGGAGGTGCCCGAAGGGCGGATGAGGGTATCTCTCCGCGCACTCTGTCGCTCGTCGCTTCGCTCCGATCGCGCAACCTTTGGTTGCGGTACCCCTCATCCGGCCTTCGGCCACCTTCTCCCACAAGGGGAGAAGGCGATCGCTGCGAGGTTCGGGTATCGGACTACCGAGAGATCGTTCAGGCCACCAGTTGCCCAGTCACCCGGCGCCGCTCTTCCACGGCTTCGGCCAGCTTTTCCAGCACCTCCACCGTCGAGTCCCAGTCGATGCAGCCGTCGGTGATCGATTGGCCGTAGACCAGCTCCTTGCCGGGCACGAGGTCCTGGCGGCCGGCGACGAGGTTGGATTCGGCCATGACGCCGATGATCCGCTTGTCGCCGGCGGCGATCTGCGCGCCGACTTCGGCCAGCACCAGCGGCTGGTTTTCTGGCTTCTTCGACGAATTGGCGTGGCTGGCGTCGATCATCACCGCCGGGCGGATGCCGGACTTTTCGGCTTCCTTGCAAGTCGCATCGACACTCTCGGCATCGTAGTTGGTCGCCTTGCTGCCGCCGCGGAGGATGATGTGGCAATCGTCATTGCCGGTGGTGGCCGCGATGGCGGAGTGGCCGGACTTGGTCACCGCCAGGAAATGGTGCGGCTGGCTGGCGGATTTCACCGCGTCGAGCGCGATGCGGACATTGCCGTCGGTGCCGTTCTTGAAGCCGACCGGGCAGCTCAGCCCCGAGGCGAGCTCGCGGTGCACCTGGCTCTCGGTGGTGCGCGCGCCGATGGAGCGCTCGGAGATCAGATCTGCAAAAAACTGCGGGGTGGTCATGTCGAGGAATTCGGAGCCGGCGGGCAGGCCGAGATTGTTGATCTCGAGCAGCAACGAACGGGCGAGCCGCAGCCCGTTATCGATGTCGAAGCTGCCATCGAGATTGGGGTCGTTGATCAGGCCCTTCCAGCCGACGGTGGTGCGGGGCTTTTCGAAGTAGACGCGCATGACGATCTCGAGGCTGCCGGCGAGCCGCTCGCGGAGCGGGGCGAGGCGGCGGGCATAGTCGAGCGCGGCCTTGGGATCATGGATGGAGCAGGGGCCGACGACGACGGCGAGGCGGTCGTCGGCGCCGTGGAGGATATTGTGCAGCGCGTGGCGTGAGCTGATCACGGTGCGGGTCGCCGCGTCGGTGCGCGGGAACTCGCGGATCACCTCTTCGGGGGTTCGGAGTTCGCGGATCTGTTTGATGCGCAGGTCGTCGGTGGATTTCAGCATTTCGTCGGCTCCTCGAGGATCTTTGGGGCACCGGCGACAAAAAAGCCGCCAGGTGATCTGGCGGCTTTTTGGGAAATCTTGGTTTGGTGTTTTACGTCAAACGCGCCCCTTCGGCTGCCAGCGGCTTCCGGTGGTAAAATACCAATACGAATAGGCGGCGCGAAGGTTCATGGCCGGGTTTGTAACCGAGCTTTACTGACTTGTCACGAGGCTCAGTTCATCCGTTCGTCGAATATTACTGATCCCCGGCATCCTTGGCGGCCGCTGTCTTGATGGCGGCGAAGACGCGCAGCGCCGCTTCGAAATCGGCGGGGTCGAGGGCGCCGAGCACCTGGCGGCGGAGCGCCATCACATCCTCGTTGACCTCGGCCACCACCTCGCGGCCGCGCGCCGTGAGCGATACCGCGTTGGCACGGCGGTCGGTGGGGTCGGGCTCACGGGTGACGAGACCGGAGGCCTGCAGCTCGTCGATCAGGCGGACCAGCGAGGCGCCTTCGATGCCGATGGCGTCGGCGAGGACGTTCTGGCGGACATTTTCGCCCAGCCGGTCGATCCAGATCAGCGGCGCGGAGGCCGCTTCGGACACGCCATGCTTGGCAGCGACAGCCCGCGCCATCTTGCGCCACAGCCGCCCGGTGAGCAGCAGGTCCCGGGTGAGATCGCGCATCAGGTGTGCAGGATCGCTTGTTGCCATTAGCTAGTATCCTAATTATGCGGGGCTAACTTGCATAGCTCCGATATCGGCATGCGCCTTGCGGGCGTTCGCCAGCGAACAACCACAAATGGGTGGTGCTGGGCAACACCAGGCTGGGGATGCTGGGATACGATCGACGCATTGACGCGCCGATCCCACCGTTGATCTCCCACGCCACAACCCGCATAAGCCGCGGGCGATGACCACCCCCCTGAAGAAGAAACTCGACAACCGCGCGGCGCTGCCTTTGGTGGCGCCGTTCGTCATCGTCTACGCGGCTCTGTTCCTCTACCCGACGCTGCAAATGCTGGCGATGAGCCTGACCGACGGGCAGTTGATCCTGCCGGGCGAATGGGTGGGCCTCAGCAATTACCTGAAACTGTTCCGCGACTGGCGCTTCGGCAACTCGGTGGCCAACACCGCCTATTTCGTGGCGCTGACGGTGGTGCCCGGAACGCTGCTGGGGCTCGGCTTTGCCATGCTGGTGGTGCGGCTCAAGGGGTTCTGGCAGGCAGTGGTGCTGGCGGTGTTCTTCCTGCCCTACATCCTGCCGGTCACCACGGTGACCTCGATCTGGACCTGGTTCGTCTACGGGCCAGGGCAGCTGGTGCTGCCGGATCGGGTGCTCGGGCGGCCGCCATTCGTGTTGCCGATCGCTGCAACCATTACCGTGTGGTGGACGGTCGGCTTCAACGTGCTGCTATTTATGGCGGGGCTGAAGAACATCCCAACTGAGCTCTATGAAGCGGCGAGGCTCGACGGGGCAGGGCGGTGGATGCAGTTCCGCGCTATCACCTGGCCGCTGATCTGGCCGGTGACCGCTCTGGTGCTGACCATCCAGCTGATCATGCAGATCAAGGTGTTCGACCAGGTCTACCTGCTGGTGCAGGGCGGCCGCGTTGATGCCTCGATGGTGCTGGTGCAGTACATCTACACGCTGGCCTTCCAGCGCAACCAGGGCGGCTATGCCGCGACCGTGGCCGTGGCGCTGTTCGTCATCGTCGCCGCGGTGTCGGTGCTGCAGTTCCAGCTGCTGCGGGCGCGCAAATGATCCGGCGACTGAACTTCGCCGGGCTGGTGCTGGCGCTGCTGACGGTGGTCGCGGCAGTCGCCTGGGCGTTCCCGCTGGTCTGGGCAATCCTGACCACGGTGGCGCCAGAGGCGGATGGGACGCCGCTCGATGGGCTGGCGGTTTATGCCAATGCGCTGTTCGGCACGCCGATCGGGCTCTGGTACCTCAACTCGCTGGTGACCTCGGGGACGGTGACTTTGGTGGTGATCGCCATCAGCGCCGCCGCCGGCTACGCCATCTCGCAGCTCGAATTCTGGGGGCGGAAGGCGCTGTGGTACCTGATCCTTGCCAGCTTCATGATCCCGGTGCAGGCGCTGATCGTGAACCATTTCTTGCTGATGAACAGCTGGAAGCTGATCAACAGCTGGGCCGGGGTGATCCTGCCGCAGCTGATCGCGCCCATCGCTGTGATCGTCTACAAGCAGTTCTTCGACAGCGTTCCGAAAGAGCTGAGCGAGGCCGCCCGCGTCGATGGGGCGAGCCATGCGCGGCTGCTATGGAGTATCTACCTGCCGGTCAACTGGGGGGTGACGGCGGCGCTGGCGATCATCGTGTTCATCGGCGCCTGGAACGCCTTCCTGTGGCCGTTCCTGGTGGTGACGAAAGAGCCGCTGATGAATGTCACGGTGGCGATCGGCCAGGTCGAGCAATATCTCGGTGTCGGCGGGCTGGCCGCGGCGCTGCTGGCCGGCTTGCCGGTGGCGCTGGTCTACCTGGTGTTCCAGAAGAAGGTGACCGAGGCGATCATGCTGTCGAGCGGCATCAAGGGCTAGCCACGGATCTGCCACAGGGTTGCCGCCGGACCGCTCGTCATATGAATGTATTATGAACGAAAACGCATGGCTGGGGCGGCTCCGTTGTCCCAACCCCCTGCAATCCTGAACGCAAACTTAACTCTGGTTCGCGCGGCATGCGCAGGGCGCATAGCTCGGGTGCGTAATACCCTACTGGTTGGGTCGGGTTGGCGGCCTTATATCAGCGTCACCAAACAGAAGGGGAAACCAAATGAACATCCGTCAGAAGCTCTCGCAGTTCGCCGCCTACAACCGCACCGTCCGTGAGCTCTCGCAGCTGAGCAACACCCAGCTTCGCGACCTCGGCATCACCCGCGACGACATCAAGTCGGTCGCCCGTACTGCGGTCAACTAAGCAGCTTTCTCAGAGATGAGATGAACGAAGGCGCCCAGTGGGCGCCTTTTGTTTTTGTGGCGGTGCCGGTTACTTGCGCGATGTAGCAGTCGGGAATCCCTCTCCCGCTTGCGGGGGAGGGCAGCCCGACTGCCGGTATCGGCGCAGGGTCCTAGCTGAGGGGCAGATCAAAGATCAGCAGGCCAGGTTCGTCGAGCGGCAGTTGCGCCATCACCTGACCGGTCGGATCGAGAACTGCTGTCGGGCCCCAGGCGACGCGGCCATCTCTTTCGCCGGTGACATCCGACGACATCAGCCACAGGCCGGTCTCGCGGCAGCGCTCGCCGCGGATGGGGTTGTGCTGGTGCTTGAACAGCTCCGCCGTCTCGCGCCGCAGCATGTTGTTGGCAACGCAGAGCAGCAGCGAGGCGCCGGAATTGGCGACTTGCCGCGCTGCTTCGGGGAAGTTGGTGTCGTAACAGATGTTGATGCCGAAGCGCAGGCCGTCGACTTCGAAGCTGGGGCTGTCCGTTCCGGCGGTAAAGGCCCGCTCGGCGCCGAGCAGGTGGGCCTTGCGGTAGCGACCGATGAGGCGGCCGTGCTGCACCACAATCGCGGTGTTGAACAGCTGCCCGCCCTCGAGCTCCAGCATGCCGATGACCAGCATCGGCCCGGTGCGGGGAAGCTGCTCGAGCACCGCCTCAAATGCGCTGGAGCCGAGATCGAGGGCCTGGCGCCGCGCCGCGGCTTCGTCGACCAGGTAGCCCTGCAGAAAGCCCTCGGGGAAGCACAGCAGCGCCGCGCCCGTGGTTTCGGCCCGGGCAGCAAGCTCAGCCACGCAGCGCAAAGCTGCGCCGATATCCTCGCGATACTCGCTGGTCTGGGCGGCGGCGATCCGGACGCTGCGCACGTGTCGATCAGCCGGGGCCGTTGAAATGGTCGTAGATCTGCTGCGCCAGCTGGGTCGAGACCCCCGGCACCTCGGCGAGGTCGGCGAGGGCGGCGCGGCCGACCGCCTTGGCCGAGCCAAAGCGCTGCAGCAGGGCGCGCTTGCGCGTCGGCCCGATGCCTTCGATTTCGTCGAGCGGGTTCCTGATCACGTCCTTCTTGCGCTTGGCGCGATGCGTGCCGATGGCGAAGCGGTGGGCCTCGTCGCGCAGGCGCTGGACGTAGTAGAGCACCGGATCGCGGTGCGGCAGCATGAAGGCATCACGGCCTTCCATGAAGAATTTCTCGCGGCCGGCGTCGCGCTCCTCGCCCTTGGCGATGCCGATGAAGGTCACTTCCTTCTGCAGGTTCAGTTCGGCGATCACCTGGCGTACCGCATTGAGCTGGCCGGCGCCGCCGTCGATGAACACCACATCGGGCCAATCCGGCATGCCGGTATTCTCGTCTTCGGCTTCCGGTTCGCTCTCATTGGCGAGGCGGGTGAAGCGGCGGGTCAGCACTTCGCGCATCATGCCGAAATCGTCACCCGGGGTGATGTCGGTCGAGCGGATGTTGAAGGTGCGATAGTACTTCTTGTTCAGCCCTTCTTCGCCGGCGACGATCATGGCGCCGACCGCATTGGTGCCGGAAATGTGCGAGTTGTCGTAGACCTCGATACGGCGCGGCGGCTCGTCGAGGCCGAACAGCGTGGCGACGCCTTCGAGCAAAGTCTTCTGCGTGGCGCCTTCCGCCAGCTGGCGGCCGAGCGCCTCGCGGGCATTGTTGAGGGCGTGCTGGACCAGGTCCTTCTTTTCGCCGCGTTGCGGCGTCTGGATCGAGACCTTTGAGCCAGCGCGGGCCGACAAGGCTTCCTCCATCAGCTCCTTCTCGCTCAGCTCGTGCGACAGCAGGATCTGCTTGGGCGGGGTGCGATCCTCGTAGAACTGGCCGATAAAGGCCTCGAGCACTTCGGCATCGGAGAGCGAGGCGTCGGCGCGCGGCCGGAAGGCGTGGTTGCCCCAGTTCTGGTAGGCGCGGAAGAAGAACACCTGGACGCAGAACTGCCCGGCTTCGTGGCCGATGGCGAAGACGTCGGCTTCCTCGACCGATTTCGAGGCGACATCGCCCTGCGACTGCACCAGCGCCAAGGCCGACAGACGGTCGCGCAGCAGGGCGGCGCGCTCGAAGTCGAGGTTCTCGGCGGCGACGTTCATATCGGCGGCGAGGTGATCCTGCACCGATTTCGACTTGCCGGAGAGGAACTGCCGGGCTTCCTCGACCAGCTGATTGTAGTCGATCATCGAGATTTCGCCGGTGCAGGGGGCCGAGCAGCGCTTGATCTGGTGCAGCATGCAGGGCCGGGTACGGGCCTTGTAAAAGCTGTCCGAGCAGGTGCGGAGCAGGAAGGCGCGCTGCAGCGCGGTGATGGTGCGCTTGACCGCCAAAGCCGAGGCGAAGGGGCCGAAATAGTGGCCCTTGATGCGGCGCGAGCCGCGGTGCTTTTTCAGCTCGGCGGCTTCGTGCTCGGTGGCGATGAGGATGTAGGGGAAGCTCTTGTCGTCGCGCAGCAGCACGTTGAAGCGCGGCTTCAGGCGCTTGATCAGGTTGGCTTCGAGCAGCAGCGCTTCGGCTTCCGTCTCGGTGCGCACGAACTCCATGTTGCGCGTCGCTTCGATCATCCGGCGGATGCGGATATCGAGGCCTTCGGGACGGGTATAGTTGGTGACACGCGCCTTGAGGTTGCGCGCCTTGCCGACATAGACGACCTCGCCGGCCTCGTCGAACATCCGGTAGACGCCGGGCGAGGGTGGCAGGGTTTTGACGAAGGTCTTGATAACCTCGGCGCCCGAGATTGGCGGACTTGCTGGCGTGGCTGGCAACGAAGGCGTCTCGGTCATTTGCGCCTCGGGGTCGGACCACGGCGGGCCGGCCATTCGATATGCTCGCCGCCATCGAGGACGATCATCTGGCCGGTCATTGCATCGAGGCCGAGGATGGCGGCGACGCCATCGGCAATGCCGTCGGGGCCGGCGGCGCGGCCGAGCGGCAGTTCGGTGAGGCGGCGCAGGTGGGCCTCGGGCGAGACATGCGGCGGCGGCACGGTGGGGCCGGGACCAATGGCGTTGACCCGGATGCGCGGGGCGAGCGACTGGGCCAGGGTGCGGGTCATGGTCCAGAGCACGGCTTTGCTCAGGGTGTAGCTGAAATAGGCGGGCGACAGGTCGAGGACGCGCTCATCGATGATGTTGATGATGTTGCCGGTTTTGCCTTCGGGCAGTTGGGCGGCGAAATCGCGCGACAGGAAGGCGGGGGCTTCGGCGTGGACGGCGAAGTGGGCGTCCCAAAGGGTCTCATCGAGATCGGCGTTGGAGTCGCGCTCGAAGCTCGAAGCGTTGTTGACGAGCAGGGTGAGGGGGCCGAAATGCCTCGCCGCCTCGGCGATGAGGCGGGCGCGCTGGCTGCGGTCGGCAAGATCGGCGCCGATGGTAGCGGCCCTGCCGCCGCCGGCGCGGATATCGGCCGCCCGGATCTCGGTCGCCACGGCCTCGGCCTTTTCGGCCGACGAGCGGTAGTGGATCACCACGGCCCAGCCGTCGCGGGCGAGGCGGCGCGCAATGGCGGCGCCGACGCGGTCGGCGGCTCCGGTGATAAGGGCGACACGGCTGGAATCGGCCGGAATGTGTGCGGGTGCGGATGTCATGAGTCGAGCCGGAAGATAGGGCTTCGCGCTCGGCGGTTCAATTGACGGCTGGGTGGTCGGCGCGCTGCAAGTTGTCGTGCCCGGCCGAGCCGCTGTGAGGCACGTATCGCAAGCAGAGTTGGCGGCAACAATTGCCGGTCCACCCGGATTTCCCCCGCTGCTTCAAGTACGTGCAAGCTTGTGACTACCGACTCTCTGCAATCGGGCGTAACGTCGCACTTGCGAGTTGGGGGCCACTCGGCTTCCCATAAGCTGGATCTGAGGAGCGTCCAATGGAAGCAATTATTCCGATTCTCGTTCAACTGATTGGCGGCGGCGTTGGGGGTAACGGCATCGCGGCCGTGCTGAAGCAGGTCAATCTCGGGCCGGTGGGCAATACCATCGCCGGCGCGATCGGTGGCTGGCTCGGCACCTGGCTGGCCGGCATGATCCCCGGGCTTTCGGGCCTCGTCGGCACTGCGGCGGCAGCAGCCGGCACCGGCGGCATGGATATCGGCGCGCTGGCCGGGCAGGGGCTGACCGGCCTCGTCGGTGGTGGCATCCTGACCACCATTGCCGGGCTGATCAAGAACGCCACGATGAAGAGCAGCTGATCGCTGACGACATCCGCTTCGACGGCGCTTTCAAAACCTGAAAGCGCTCTCTAGTTCCTGTTACTTGCCCCGGGCAGCGCGCCCGGGGCGTTTGACTATGCAGAGTATGTCCATGACTGAGCCCCAAGCCGGGCAACCCCGCCGCCGCGCCGACAATATCGCGCTCGGCATCGGCCTCACCCTTTTGGCCATTGTCATCTTCGGCATCCAGGATGCGGTTTCCAAATCGCTGGTGCAGACGCACTCGCCGTTCCAGCTCGCCATGCTGCGGTTCTGGGCCTTTGCGGCGTTTTCGCTGGTGCTGGTCAGCCGGCAGGGACCGCTGAAACAGGCGTTCCGCTCGAAATATCCGTGGCTGCAGTGGCTGCGGGCGATCCTGCTAGTGGTCGATATCTGGTTCTTCGCCATGGCGCTGAAGACCGTGCCGCTGGCCGAGCTGCAGGCGGTGGTGCTGGTCTATCCGCTGATGGCGACGCTGGTGGCGATCCCGATCCTCGGCGAGAAGGTTGGGCTGTTCCGGCTGGTGGCGGTGTTCATCGGTTTTTGCGGGGCACTGGTGATCGTCCGCCCGGGCGGCCTGCCGATCGATGGCGGGGTGATTTTCGCCATCCTCTCGGCCGCGAGCTATGCGGTCTACATTGCGCTGACCCGCAAAGTGTCGAGCGCCGACACCACGGCGACCAGCATGGTCTATGTCGGGGTGGTCGGGCTGCTGCTGACCACGGCAGTCGGCGTGTTCTTCTGGCAGCCGATGGATCTGAGCGCCATGCTGCAGATGGGGCTGGTGATGGTCACCTCCACGGCGGCGCATGGGCTGATGATGGTGGCCTTGTCGCGCGCGCCGGCCAGCACCTTGCAGCCATTCAACTATTTCGCGCTGCCCTGGGGCATTTTCCTCAGCTACCAGGTGTTTGGCCACCTGATCGACCCGGTGTCGCTGATCGGCGGCGGCATCATCGTCGGCGCCGGCCTGGTGGTGATGGGGCGCGAGCGGCATCTGAGCCGGCTCGGGCGACGGAGTGCGGTGACGGCGGCGGAAGAGGAGACGCTGCCGCATTGAGGGGGTTTTCGCCGGCTGTGCCTGTGGCCCCACCCCCTCCGAGCTGCGCTAGGTCGCTACGCTCCCAAGCTTCGCTTGCCCCCCCATCAAGGGGGAGGTGGGTCTTGTGCTTTTAGCACGTCCTTGCCCCAAGCACCGGCCGGCACCTCCCCCTCGATGGGAGGGGGTGGGGCCATACGTACCAGCCCTTGAATCCCCGAGCTCTCAGGGACATCTGATGCACAACGGGCGCTGACGCCCTGGACGAGGGGATTGGCCGATGGTTGTGCTGCTGGAAATCGTGCTGGTGCTGGGGCTGATCGGCATTGTCGGCAGCTATTTCTTCCGCGGGCGGCGCGATGCCGAGCGGCAGGAGGTGATCGAGCGGCGCGTCGAGGCCTATATGCAGACGATCCGGCGCGAAGGCGGTAGTTCCGAGCTGGCGGCAATGGGCGATCTCGAGCTCAAGGACCTGCTGCTGTCGAGCGCCCGCAACCTCAGGGTGCAGGCCGAGCGCAAGTGGTACACCCTCATCGGTGGCGGCGCGGCCGCGGTGCTGGCGGCAATCGCCATCGGCACCGAAGAGGGAACACGCGGCTTCGGCATCGTGCTGCTGGTGGCGGCGCTGGCGCTCTACGGGGTCAACGAGTTCATGGGCCGCCGCATGCGCGAGCCGCTGGTGGCACGGGGGATCGACGTGGAGCGGCTGCGGGTGGAGTAGTTCTTGAGGAGATGCAACTGACAGGCCGGTGTAGGAAG
>NZ_LAJE02000278.1 GCF_000970465.2 Devosia insulae DS-56 | reverse complement strand
CCCCTCAAGGGGGAGGGAGGCATCGCTTCGTTGTCCCGAGCACGGCCGGACACCCGGTAGGGAGGCGGGCCCTTTGGGCCCCGCCTATAGCGTGATCGGCTCGATCAGCCCGCCGCGCAGCGCCACGATGCGGTTGGCTCGGCGCGCCAGCTCATGGTTGTGCGTGGCAATCAGCGCCGCGGCGCCTTCTTCCCGGATCAGCGATGCCAGCGCGTCGAACACCACGTCGCTGGTGGCCGGATCGAGGTTGCCGGTGGGTTCGTCCGCCAGAATGATGCGCGGATGGTTGGCCGCAGCGCGGGCGATGGCGACGCGTTGCTGCTCGCCCCCCGAGAGTTCGGCTGGCCGATGCTGAGCCCGTGGCGCGATGCCGAGGATATCGAGCAGTTGCATGGCCCGCTTCTCCGCCGCCGCACCGTCTCGCCCGGCGATCAGCTGCGGCATGGTCACGTTTTCGAGCGCCGAGAACTCGGGCAACAGGTGATGGAACTGGTAGACGTAGCCGATCGTGTCGCGGCGCAGCAGCGTGCGGCCGCGCTCGTTGAGCTTGCTGGTCGGCACGCCGGTGATCTCGACCTCGCCGCCCTGCGGTCGCTCCAGCAGCCCCGAAATATGCAGCAGCGTCGATTTGCCGGCGCCCGACGGCGCGACGATGGCGACAAGCTCGCCCCCCTTAACCTCGAGGTCTGCCGCCTCCAGCACCCGCACCAGCGTTTCGCCTTGGCCGTAGTGGCGGTGCACCTTGGCGAGCTTCAGGTGGACGTCACTCATAGCGAAGGGCCTCGACAGGATCGTATTGGGCGGCGCGCCAGGCAGGATAGAGCGTCGCGAGGAAGGACAGACCCATCGCCACGGCAACGATGGCGATCACTTCGGACGGGTTGGTGCGGCTCGGCAACGAGGAAAGGAAGAACACCTCGGGCGGGAAGATGGTGAAGCCGAGCACACTCGAGAGGAACGCCCGGATCGCCTCGGCATTGGCGGCAATCACCAGCCCGAGCGCCAGGCCGAGCAGCGTGCCGCCGACGCCGATTGCGACGCCCGCGATGCCGAAGATCCGCATGATCGAGCCGCGCGTCGCACCCATGGTGCGCAGCACCGCGATATCGGTGCCCTTGTCCTTCACCAGCATGATGAGGCTCGAGATGATGTTGAACGCCGCGACGACGACGATCATCGACAGGATCACGAACATCACGCTGCCTTGGGTCTGCAGCGCATCGAAGAAGTTCTGATGCTGCTGGCGCCAGTCCGAGAGGATCAGCGGCCGTTCGATCTCTTGGCCGATCTTCAGCCGCGTCGCGTCGAGGGCGTTTGGATCGGCGATGAACACCTCAATCGCCGTGGCGCGGTAGATCCTGTCATAGGCCGCCTCGCGGTCGGCCTCGTCCGCATCGACCGGCGGCACGCTCGCACCGGGCTTCAGCACCCGGTCGAACATCTCGAGATAATCCTGCGCCGGCTTGAGCGGCATGTAGAGGTAGAAACTGTCGAACTCGGTCATCCCAAGATCGAAAATCACCTGCACCGGGAACGACCGGGTGCGCGGCCGGGCGCCGCTCTGCAGGCCCGATGCATCCGGGCTCAAGAGGGTTACGGTGTCGCCGATATTGACCTTGAGTTTTTCGGCCAGCCGCCGGCCGATGGCAATGCCGTTGCCCTCGTCCCAGCCATCCCAGTGACCGAGGATCGCGCCATCATGCAGCAGCTTGAGCTTTTCGACAGAGTCCAGCGAGACGCCACGGATGATGGCGCCGGTGGCATCGGCCTTGGCGCCGGAGGCCAGCGCCTGCCCCTCGACGAACGGGATCGCGGCGACCACCCCATCGACGCTCTGAATCTGGAATGCCGATTTTTCGTAGTCGGTGAAGCGCGCCTCTATCGGATAGGCCGAGAAGTGGCCGTTGAGGCCGAGCAGCTTGCTGACGATCTCGGCATTAAAGCCGTTCATCACCGAAGTGACGACGATCAGCGCCGCCACCCCAAGTGCAATTCCGGTCAGCGTCAGTGCGGCGATCACCGAGACGAAGCGGTCGCGGCGGCGGGCCCGCAGGTAACGGCCGGCCACCAGGAACTCGAAGCGGGAGAACGGGCCGGGATCGGCTGCCGGAGCACGATCGGTCATTGGTTCAACCCCTCGATCGAATCGAGCCGCGCCGCGCGCCAGGCCGGATAGAGTGTCGCGAGGAAAGTTAAGCCCAGCGACAGCAGCACCACCACCGTCACCTCGCCCGGGTCCACCCGCGACGGCAGCCCTGCCATCAGGAACAGCTCGGGCGGAAAGATCGAGATATTGAGGACGTTGGAAACAGTGGCGCGGATTGCTTCCACGTTGATCGCGAACACCACTCCGAGGATCAGCCCCAGCAGCGTGCCGGACAATCCGATGGCGAACCCGGTCATCGAGAAGATCCGGAGGATCGAGCCCCGCGTCGCGCCCATCGTCCGCAGCACGGCGATGTCGGGCCCCTTGTCCTTCACCAGCATCACGAGGCTGGCGATGATGTTGAAGGCGGCAACGAGGATGATCAGCGACAGGATGACGAACATCACCACGCGCTCCACCTGCAGGGCGGAAAAGAACGTAGCGTTGCGCTGCTGCCAGTCGGTGATGGCGAACTCACCGTCGAGCGCAGCCTCGAGCTTCGACCGCATCCCGGCAATATTGTCGGGGTCGGTGACGAACACCTCGACGCCACTCACCTTGTAGGCACGCTCATAGGCGGCATCGATCTCTTCGTCGGTCGCCATCACCCCGGGCATCTGCACCCCAGGCTTCAGCTTATCCTCGAACAGCCGGAAATACGCCTGTGCCTCCTGCATCGGCAGGTACACATAGAAGCTGTCATACTCGGGCATGCCGATATTGAAGATGACGTTCACCGGCAGCGACAGCTCGGCCGGCGTCATGCCGAACGGCGTCGGCGTACCGTTGGGATTGATGATGGTGATCTGGTCGCCCAGCGACACGCCCAGCCGCTCCGACAGCCGCTGGCCGATGGCAACGCCGAGGCTGCCATCCCACTGGTCCCAGCCGCCCAGCACGGCGCCCTGGCGGAGCAGTTCGAGCTTGGCCAGCGAGGCTTCGCTGATACCACGCACCACCACACCGGTGGCGCTGGCATTGCCCGAGGCGAGGGCCTGCCCCTCGACATAGGGGATGGCGTAGCGCACGCCCTCGACCCCTTCGAGGCGCGTCACCACATCGTCGTAGCCATCAAAACCATCGGCCGTGGTCTGCACCACGAAATGGCCGTTGAGGCCCAGGATCTTGCCGAGCAGTTCGGTGCGAAAGCCGTTCATCACCGACATCACGACGATCAGTGTCGCAACGCCCAGCACCACACCCAACAGCGTCAAGACCGCGATGACCGAGGCGAACTTCTCCTTGCGGCGGGCGCGCAGATACCGGCCCGCCACCACGAACTCGAAGCGCGAGAACGGCCCTGGCCCCTTCGCCGCGATGGGCGGGGAAACGCTCAAACGCTATCCCGCCGCTGCGGCACGATCAGCGATTTGAGCCGGCCGACGGCTTCCTCGATCGACAGCGTCTCGCGCTCGCCCGACTTGCGGTGCTTGATCTCGACCACGCCATCCTTGAGACCGCGCGGCCCGACGATCAGCTGATACGGGATGCCAATCAGGTCGGCCGCGGCGAACTTGCCGCCGGCGCCCTGGTCGCGATCATCGAGCAGCACATCGATGCCCTCGCGGGTGAGATTGTCGTAGAGCCGCTCCGACGCCCGGTCGCTCTCCGCATCGCCGACCTTGAGGTTGATCACCACGGCCTCGAACGGCGCGACGCTGACCGGCCAGATGATGCCGGCATCGTCATGCGAGGCTTCGATGATGGCAGGCACCAGGCGGGTCGGGCCGATGCCATAGCTGCCCATCTGCACCTCGACTGCCTGCCCTTCCTGGCTGGTGACGGTCGCCTTCATCGGCTTGGAATATTTGGTGCCGAAAAAGAAGATGTGGCCGACTTCGATGCCACGGGCGGCGAGCTGGTGCTCGGGCTCGACCGCGGCCTTGAAGCCCGCCTCATCGGTCATTTCATCAGTGGCGGCGAACAGCGACGTCCAATCCTTGAAGATCGACGTCAGGTCGCTGCGGAAGTCGGTGTCGATAGCAGGGATCGGCTTGTCGACCAGACGCTTGTCGAGGAACACCGCGCTCTCGCCGGTCTCGGCCAGCACGTGGAACTCGTAGCTCAGGTCGCCGCCGATCGGCCCGGCATCGGCGCGCATCGGCACGCCGACCAGGCCCATGCGGTGGAACGTTCTGAGATAGGCGACGAACATCCGGTAGAAGGCCTGCGTCGCGCCGGCCTCATCGAGGTCGAACGAGTAGGCGTCCTTCATCAGGAACTCGCGCGAGCGCATGGTGCCAAAGCGCGGGCGCACCTCGTCCCGGAACTTCCACTGGATGTGGTAGAGGTTCAGCGGCAGGTCTTTGTAGGACTTCACGTAGGTTCGGAAGATGTCGGTGATCATCTCCTCGTTGGTCGGCCCGAACAGCATCTCGCGCTCATGCCGGTCTTCGAGGCGCAGCATCTCCTTGCCATACGCGTCGTAGCGGCCGGATTCCTTCCACAGATCGGCCGACTGGATGGTCGGCATCAACAGCTGCACCGCGCCGGAGCGGTTCTGCTCCTCTTCGATGATGCGGATGATCTTGTTCAGCACCTTGAAGCCGAGCGGCAGCCAGGAGTAGCTCCCAGCGGCCTGCTGCTTGATCATGCCGGCGCGCAGCATCAGCTGGTGCGAGACGATCTCGGCCTCTTTCGGCGTCTCCTTCAGGAGGGGCAGGAAGTAACGGCTCAAACGCATGTACGGTCCTCGATGGCGCCGGATTCGGAGTTGCGATCCCTATAGCGCAAAGCGGGGCAAAGTGGAGCCCGCAAAAGCGCGCGAAACTTAGGCAAACGCTTGCCTCTGCGGCGCTTTTGCGCAGCCCGAGCCGCCTACCAAATGATGGCTTGAATACTATGTAAAAATGCGATGGCTGCCATGCAGAATCCGCTTGGCAGCCCCAGATTCAGTTGTTAGGGTCCCGCGTCATAAGAACACAGGCAACCGCAAGTTGCCGGACGTCGACAACGTCAAGGGAGGAGCGTTGGCAGCCACCTAACCGTGTGCCTAAGACCAACGTATTGTCGAGAAACTTTACAAAGCAGGGCCTCGGCCCTGCTTTTTTCATTTGCGGATGAAGAATCGATGACAACGTCTTCTGACTTCAGGGCAATTGCACTGGCGCTCGACGGTACGACCGAGGCGCCGCACTTCGATCGGCGCGCCTTCAAGGTCGCCCGCACCTACGCCACCCTCGCCGCCGACGGGCTCACCGCCAACCTGAAGCTCACCCCCGACGAGCAGGAGTTCAAGGCGATGCTGGCGCCCGAAGCGTTCGTGCCGATCAACAACGGCTGGGGCCGCCAGGGCTGGACCACGGCGATCCTGGCAAAGCTGTCAGCCGAGGAGCTGAAGGCCGCGCTGGAGATGGCCTATGCGCATGCATTGCCGAAGGTGAAGGCGAAAAAGCGCTGAGCGATGGCCCCATCCACCGGGTCATTCCCGCAAAAGCGGGAAACTCCGTTAGCGATGGTTCCGCGAGCAAGAAAACAGACGTTCCCGCTTTCGCGGGAATGACACCGAGTTCCGTCGGGCTACCGGAGGCTACTTAGCGCCAGTATTCCTGCAGCCACGGCGCCGTCAGCCCCCACAACAGCAACCCCGTGACAACAGCCGCCAGCACCGTAGTGATCAGCAGCTTTGGCCACAGCCGGAGAATGCCCGCCGGCGCGCCGCGCTCCGTCCCCTCGATCCACTCGCCCGCATCGACCTGGTTGCGCACCTTGAACGGCAGCACCAGGAACAGGCAAATCCACCAGGTGACGAAGAAGATCGCGAGGAAGGTTCCGACTTGCATGGCGAGCCTCAGACTCGGTGGACGAACACCGTTACATTGGGTTTGCGGCCCCAGTAGGACGAAACCTCGCTGCGGACCGCCCGCTGCAACGCCGTATTGACCAGTTCGGGGTCATTGCGACGCTTGGGCGGAATCGACTTGAGCGTCCCTGTTACCGCACGGCGGACGATATCGGGCAGCGACTCATCGTCATCCTCGACATCCGGCAGGCCTTCGATCACCGTTTCCGGGCCAGCCAGCACCTGGCCCGAGGCGTTGACACAGAGGCTGACCACGATGTGGCCGCCGAAGCTGAGCCGGCGGCGGCCCTTCACGCCGCTCTCCTCAGGCGTGCAGAGCACGTTGCCATCGAGATAGAGCTGGCCGACGCGGACCTCGCCCGGGAACTGCGTCGTCGTGGGGAACAACCGCACCATGTCGCCGTTGCGGGCATGAACGACGGTCTCGATGCCATGCTGGAGGCCGAGCAGCGCGTGTGCTTCGAGATGCGCGGCCTCGCCATGCACCGGCACCAGCACTTCCGGCTTGATCAGGTCGTAGAGCCGCTTTAGCTCCTCGCGGCGCGGATGGCCGGTGGTGTGCACCAGCCCGTGCGTCTGGGTGATCACGTCGATGCCGCGGTCGATCAGCATGTTCTGGATGTCGATGACCTCGCGCTCGTTACCCGGGATCGCCCAGGACGAAAAGATCACCCGGTCGCCGGCATTGAGCGAGATTTCCGGATGCTCCTCGCGAGCGATGCGGGCGATAGCGGCACGCGCCTCGCCCTGGCTGCCGGTACAGAGCAGCACCACCTTGGAGCGCGGCAGCGTCTTGTATTCGTTCTGGTCAAGGAACGGATCGATCCCCTCCAGCATGCCGAGCTCGCGGGCAATACCGCTGATGCGGTGCAGCGCCCTGCCCGACATCACCACCTTGCGGCCCGCCTTCTGGGCGGCGCGGGCGACCGAGATCACCCGGCCGACATTGGAGGCGAAGGTGGTGACCGCGACCCGATGCGTCGACGAGGCAATCAGCGCCTCGAGCGTCGACGCGACCTCGTCTTCCGACGGGCTGGTGCCGTCCTTCATGGCGTTGGTGGAATCGCAGATCAGCGCAATCGGCGTCGAGCGGTCCTCGCCGATCTGGGCGAAGCGGCCAGTGTCCGTCGGCGGACCACCCACCGGGTGCGGATCGAGCTTCCAGTCGCCGGTATGGACGACCCGGCCAACCGGCGTGGTGATCAACAGTGCGCAGCTCTCGGGGATCGAGTGGGCGACGTTGATCGCCTCGATGGTGAACGGGCCGACGGTGAAGGGCTTGCCCACCCGCATCGGCTTCACCTCGATATCCTCGACGATGCCCTCCGACTCTCGCTTGGCGCTCAGCATCGCCTCAGTGAAGGCGGTGGCATAAACCGGGCGGTCGAAGGCCGGCCACAGGTCGAGCACGGCGCCATAATGGTCTTCGTGGCTGTGGGTGAGGATCAGCGCCAGGATGTCGTCGGCATTCTCCTCGAGGAACGCCGGATCGGGCAGGATCAGCTCGACGCCTGGCTCCTGCGGCCCGGCGAAGGTGACGCCGCAATCGACTACGATCCACTTGCGACCCCGCTCCGGCCCGAAGCCGTAGGCGCCCATGTTCATGCCGATCTCGCCGACGCCGCCTAGCGGCACGAACACGAGCTCATCGGGTCTCGGCTTTGCCATTCTCAGTTCCTAACGCTTGCGGTCGTGCCGAAATGCACATCACCGGCGGTGATGGCAATGCGGCTGTTGTCATTGGCGCGAACGATCAGTCGTCCGCCCTCGTCGATTGTTTCAAAGATGCCGCGCACGGTGTCGCCATCGCGATTCACCGCGACTTCAGCGCCGATCCCGGCAGCCGAGCGGCGCCACAGCTCAAGCACTTGAGTGACGCCCCTGCCCCGGTCCCAGAGCTCCACGGCATCGACCCAGGCATCGGACAGCGCGCCGAATACGGTCTCGGCCGAGGTATCGAGCCCGAGGGCGCGCAGCGAAGTCGCCGGGTATGGCAAGCCATCGGGGGCCTCCACCACGTTGACGCCGATGCCGATCACAATGGCCATGCTGCCATCGGGACGCTTGTGGGCTTCGAGCAGGATGCCCGCGAGCTTGGCGCCGTCGGCCAGCACGTCGTTGGGCCACTTGAGCGCGATGCGTCCGTTCGCCATGTCGGCGCCGTCAATGCCGGTCTTCAGCATGCTGGCCGGCACGATGCCCGCGAGAGCCTGGTTCAGCGACACGCCGGCAACAAAGCCGAGTGTCGCGGCTATGGCCGGATCGACATCGGGAACCACCAGCAGGCTGGCCGCAAGGTTGCCATTTGGCGATTGCCACGGTCGGCCGCGGCGGCCGCGACCGGCGGTCTGCTGCAAGGCGCAGAACCAGACATCGCCGCTGTCACCGGCCTGCGCTGCCCTCGCCGCCTCGGTTGAGGTGGAACCAACGCTGTCGAAGCCGTTCAGCCTGTAGCCGCGGGTGACCGCCCTGGACCCAAGCCAGAAGCCTGCCACTAGAACAGGCTTCCGGCCGCGCTATGGGCGAAGTCGGTCAGTGGCCTGCCCACCGTGACGTAATAGGTGACGATCAGGAAGCCGACGCCGGCCATGACCACGCTCAGTTCGCCCGGCACGGCGGCGAACTTCGCCACCGGCTCGTCGAAATACATCACCTTGACGATGCGCAGGTAGTAGAAGGCGCTCACCGCTGAGGCGAGCACACCGATCACCGCGAGGAGGAACAGGTTCTGTTCGACCGCGGCGAGGAACACCTGCCATTTGGCGAAGAACCCAGCCAGCGGCGGCAGCCCGATCAGCGAGAACATCAGGATGGCGATGATGGCGGCGACGAACGGCCGCTTCTGGGCCAGGCCGGCAAGTTCGGAAATCGTCTCGACCGGACCGTTCTCGGTCCTGAGCGCCAGCACGCAGGCGAAAATGCCGACGGTCATGGCGATGTAGATCGCCATGTAAATGGCAACGCCCTCGACGCCGACTTCGGTGCCGGCCGACAGGCCAACCAGCGCGAAGCCGACATGGCCGATCGATGAGTAGGCCAGGAGGCGCTTGAGGTTGTTCTGGCCGATCGCGGCGAACGCGGCGAGCACCATCGAGGCGATGGAGAGGAAGATGACGATCTGCTGCCAGTCATGGGTGATCGGCCCGAAGCTGACCGTGGTGACGCGGATGAACAGCGCCATCGCCGCAACCTTCGGGGCCGCCGCGAAGAACGCGGTGACCGGCGTCGGCGCACCTTCGTAGACGTCCGGCGTCCACATGTGGAACGGCACGGCCGAGATCTTGAAGGCGATGCCGGCGAGCAGGAACACCATGCCGAAGATCAGCCCGATCGAACGGCTGTCGAGCGTGATGGCCGCGACGATCTGGTCGATCTGCGTGGTGCCGGTGAAGCCGTAGACCAGCGAGGCGCCATAGAGCAGCATGCCGGACGACAGCGCGCCGAGCACGAAATACTTGATGCCGGCCTCGGTGGCCTTCTTGTCCTCGCGCTTCATCGCCGCGACGACATAAAGCGCCAGGCTCTGCAGCTCGAGGCCGATATAGAGGCTCATCAGATCATTGGCCGAAACCATGATCATCATGCCCAGCGTCGCCAGCAGCACCAGCACTGCGTACTCGAACTTGTCGATGCCATGCTCTTTGGCGTTCGACAGCGAGATCAGCAGCGTCGCCGCCGCGCCGCCCAGCACCAGCGCCTTCATATAGCGAGCAAAGCCATCGACGATGAACACGCCGTTGAACAGCACGCCGGTCGCCGGCTGCAGCAGCAGCACCGCCAGCACCACGAGGAGCAGCGCGATGGCGACGATCGACACCGCCGTCGAGCTGATGCCCTTCCAGAACAACGAGACCAGCAGCACCACGATGGCGCCTACGGCCAGCAGCAGTTCCGGATAGGCGGGGGCGAGCGAAGCGAAGCTCGTGACGTCGGACAGCATGCCCGTCTCCTAGTGGCCGGTCGCCGCAGCGACCGCAGCGGGCGCGGCACCGATGGCGTTGGCGAAGTTTTCCGCGACGAGGTTCACCGATGCGGCAGTCGCATCGAGGATCGGGGCGGGATAGAAGCCGAAAAGAATGGTGAGGAGCACCAGCGGCACCAGGACGATGGCTTCGCGCCGGTCGAGATCGAGGATGCCCTTCAGCGATTCCTTGGTGAAGGCGCCGAAGATCACCCGGCGATACAGCCAGAGCGCGTAGGCCGCCGAGAGGATCACGCCGAACGCCGCGAAGAACGCCACCCAGGTATTGGCCTGGAACGCCGCCAGCATGGTGAGGAATTCACCGACGAAGCCCGAGGTGCCCGGCAGGCCGACATTGGCCATGGTGAACACCATGAATACCACGGCATAGCGCGGCATCGGCGTCACCAGCCCACCGTAGGCGGAGATCTCGCGGGTGTGCATCCGGTCATAGACCACGCCGACGCAGAAGAAGAGCGCGGCTGAGACGATACCGTGCGAGATCATCTGGAAGATCGCGCCGTGGATGCCGTAGATGTTGCCGGTGAAAATCCCCATCGTCACGAAGCCCATATGAGCAACCGACGAATAGGCGATCAGCTTCTTGATATCGGTCTGCACCAGCGCGACGAGCGAGGTGATGATGATCGCCGCGATCGACAGGACGAACACGAAGTTCGCGAACTGGTGCGAGGCATCGGGGAACATCGAGATCGAGAAGCGGATGAAGCCGTAACCGCCAAGCTTCAACAGGATCGCGGCCAGGATCACCGAGCCGCCCGTCGGCGCCTCGACGTGCGCTTCCGGCAACCAGCGGTGGAACGGCCACATCGGCATCTTCACCGCGAACGAGGCGAAGAACCCGATCCACAGCCAGGTCTGCACCTCGGGCGGGAACTTGAAGGTCAACAGCTTGACGATATCGAGCGTGCCGGCCTGCCAGTACATCGCCATGATGGCGATCAGCATCAGCACCGTGCCGGTGAAGCTGTAAAAGAAGAACTTGTAGGTCGCCTGGATGCGCCGCGCCCCGCCCCAGATGCCGATGATCAGGAACATCGGGATCAGCGTGCCCTCGAAGAACACGTAAAACATCGCCAGATCGAGCGTCGCGAAGGCGCCGATCATGAACGTCTCGAGGACCAGGAAGACGATCAGGTACTCTTTCACCCGCTTGGTGATCGAACCGAAGCTCGAGAGGATCACGGCCGGCATCAGCACCGCAGTCAGCGGGATGAACAGCACCGAAATGCCATCGACGCCCATCCGGTAGCCGATCGACTCGCCGATCCAGGCGTAGTTCTCGACGAACTGAAAGCCGGTATTCGACGGGTCGAACAGGTACCAGAGCCAGAGGCTGAGGGCAGCCGTCAGCAACGTCACGCCGAGCGCGATATAGCGCGCCAGGTTGTTGGCAGCCTCGTCGCGGCCGCCGACGAGCAGCAACAGCAGCGCGCCCGCCGTCGGCAGGAAAGTGATGAACGTCAGAAGGTGGTCACTGAAGATCATCCAAGAAGTCCCCCGGCGGCGATGGCCCAGGTGAGCAGCGCCGCGATACCGATAAGCATGGCGAAAGCATAGTGATAGAGGTAGCCCGACTGCAGCTTCACCACCTTGCCAGTGATGTCCCTGACGCGGTTGCCAAGGCCCTCGGTGATGGTCTTGTCGATCAGCATGTCGTCAAAGCCCTTCCACAGGGCGTTGCCCAGCCACAGCGCCGGCTTGACGAAGATGCGGTCATAGAGCTCGTCGAAATACCACTTGTTCAAGAGGAACAGGTAGAGCCCTGGATTGGCATGCGCCAACCGCTTCGGCGCCGCCGGATCGCGGATGTACATCTGGTACGCCGCGGCAAAGCCGAGCACCATGGCGATGGTCGCCGACCACTTCACCCAGATCGGCACACCGTGTGCTGCCTCGAGCAGCTCTTCGGAGACGACCAGCGAGCCCTGGAAGAAGTGCTCGATATGCTCGGCATGGCCGAAGAACAGGTCGTTGAACACCACGCCTGCCAAAATGGCGCCCGCAGCCAGGACGAAGAGCGGCACCATCATGACGGCAGGGCTCTCGTGCGCATTGTCGTAGGCGCTGCCGTGATGCCCGTGATCGTCATGGGCATGATCGTCATGGGCATGATCGTCATGGGCATGATCGGCATGCGCGTGGTCATCATGCGCTGCGTGCGCACCATGGCCATGATGCTGGCCGCGCGGCTTGCCGTGGAAGGTCAGGTGGATCAGGCGCCACGAGTAGAAGCTCGTGAACATTGCTGCGATCACCAGGGCCCAGAAAGCGATGTAACCGGTCGACTGGCCCGCCGCATACGCGACTTCGATGATGCCGTCCTTCGAGAAGAACCCGGCGAAACCCAACCACGTACCCGGGATGCCGACACCAGTCAGCGCCAGCGTGCCGACGATCATCAGGTAGTAGGTCCATTTGATCTTGTGGCGGAGCCCGCCCATGTTCCGCATGTCCTGCTCATGGTGCATCGCATGGATGACCGAGCCGGCGCCGAGGAATAGCAGCGCCTTGAAGAAGGCGTGGGTGAACAGGTGGAAGATGCCCACCGAATAGACCCCTGCCCCCAGCGCCACGAACATGTAGCCGAGCTGCGAACAGGTCGAATAGGCGATGACGCGCTTGATGTCGTTCTGGACGAGGCCAACGGTCGCCGCGAAGAACGCGGTCAGCGCACCGACCAGCATGACCACAGTCATGGCGAGCTCGGAGGCTTCGAACAGCGGCGAGAAACGGGCCACCATGAACACGCCGGCGGTCACCATGGTCGCGGCATGGATCAGCGCCGACACCGGGGTCGGGCCCTCCATGGCGTCCGGCAGCCAGGTGTGGAGCAGGAACTGCGCCGACTTGCCCATGGCGCCCATGAACAGCAGCAGGCACACCACGGTCATGGCGTGGAGGTCCCAGCTGAGGAAGCGGAAGGTCAGATCCTTGTTCGCTTCGACCGCATGGAACGCGCCATCGAAATCGAGATGGCCGAGCACCACGAAGGCGGCGAAGATGCCAAGCGCGAAGCCGAAATCGCCGACCCGGTTGACGACGAACGCCTTCATCGCCGCCGCATTGGCCGAAGGCCGCGTGTACCAGAAGCCGATCAGCAGGTAGGACGCGAGCCCCACGCCTTCCCAGCCGAAGAACATCTGCAGGAAGTTGTCGGCGGTCACCAGCATCAGCATGGCGAAGGTGAACAGCGACAGGTAGGCGAAGAACCGCGAACGGTGCGGATCATCGGCCATGTAGCCGATCGAATAGAGGTGGACGAGGCTGGAAACAGTGGTCACCACCACCAGCATCACCGCCGTCAGCGTATCGACACGCAGCACCCAGCGCAGGTCGAGCGCACCGGAGACGATCCAGCGCATCACTTCGACCTTGGTCGCGGCATGCTCGGCGCCGTGCGCGCCTTCGGCTGCCGGCGGCGCGAACCAGTACTGGGCAAAGACGATCCAGCTCAGCAGCGCCGCGCCGATCAGCAGCCCGGTGGTGATGTACTCGCTGGTGCGGTGGCCGATGATGCGGCCCAGCAAACCTGCGATCAGGGCCCCGACGAGCGGGAAGAATACGATGGCCTGGATCACTTTGCGGTCAGCCCTTCAGCGAGTTGACGTCTTCCACGGCGATGGAGCCGCGGTTGCGATAGAAGATGACGAGGATGGCGAGACCGATCGCCGCTTCGGCGGCGGCAACCGTGAGAATCAACAGCGCGAACACCTGCCCGGCGAGATCGCCCAGCTGCGACGAGAACGCCACGAAGTTGATGTTCACCGCGAGCAGGATCAGTTCCACCGACATCAGGATGACGATGATGTTCTTGCGATTGAGGAAGATCCCGAACACGCCCAGCGTGAAGAGGATCGCCCCGACGGTCAGGTAGTGCCCGAGCCCGATGCCTGTTGCTGCCAGCATTTAGAGCCCCTGCCCCGATTTGACCTTGACCAGTTCCGTGCCCTCCGAGCGCTTGCGCCCGGTCTGGCGGAACACATCCTGCCGCTTGACGTTCGACTTGTGCCTGAGTGTGAGAACGATCGCGCCGATCATGGCGACCAGCAGCACGCCGGCGGCGCCCTGGAACAGGAAGACATAGCGCGTGTAAAGCAGCTGCCCGATCGCCCGGGTATTGTCGATCGCCGCATCCATCGGCACCGCGGCGACGGCGCCGCCATCGACCGGCAGCACAATACTCCCCGCCACCAGCAGCAGCTCGAGCAAGAGGATTACGCCGACCACCACGCCCACCGGCGCATACTGTAGCATGCCCTGGCGCAACGAGGCGAAATCGACGTCGAGCATCATGGTGACGAACAGGAACAGCACCGCGACGGCGCCGACATAGACGACGATCAGGATCAGCGCCAGGAACTCGGCGCCGGCCAACATGAACAGGCCGGCCGAATTGACGAACGCCAGGATCAGGAACAGCACCGAGTGCACGGGATTGCGCGCCGCGATCACCATCAGCGCCGAAGCGACGGTGATGACCGAGAACACATAAAAGAAGAACAGCGGCAGCGTCATCTCGATCCCTTACCGGTACGGCGCGTCGGCAGCGAGGTTGGCCGCGATTTCGCGCTCCCAACGATCGCCATTGGCGAGCAGCTTCTCTTTCGAGAAATACAGCTCCTCGCGCGTTTCGGTCGCGAACTCGAAGTTCGGCCCCTCGACGATGGCGTCGACCGGGCAAGCTTCCTGGCAGAAACCGCAATAGATGCACTTCACCATGTCGATGTCGTAGCGCACCGTGCGGCGAGTGCCGTCGTTCTGGCGCGGGCCGGCTTCGATGGTGATGGCCTGGGCCGGGCAGATCGCTTCGCACAGCTTACAGGCGATGCAGCGCTCTTCGCCGTTGGGATAGCGGCGCAGCGCATGCTCACCGCGGAAACGCGGCGAATACGGGATCTTCTCGAACGGGTAGTTCACCGTCTTCTTGGGCGCGAAGAAGTACTTCATCGCGAGGAAGAAGGCGCCGACGAACTCGCGCAACAGCAGGCCGTTGAGGAACTGGGCGAAACGCATCAGACGGACCCTCCGTGCCAGCCCCAGCCGGTGAGCTGGAGAACTGCGGCGACGACGACCACCATGAGCAGCGAGATCGGCAGGAAGACCTTCCAGCCGATGCGCATCAGCTGGTCATAGCGGTAGCGCGGCACGATCGCCTTGGCCATCGCGAACATGAAAAACACCAGGCAAAGCTTGAGGACGAACCAGACGACACCCGGGATCCAGGTGAACGGCGGCAGGTCGATCGGCGCCGCCCAGCCCCCGAGGAACAGGATCGTCGTCATGCAGCACATCAGGATGATGGCGATATATTCGCCCAGCATGAACAGCAGGTACGGGGTCGAAGAATATTCGACCATGTAGCCGGCCACCAGTTCAGACTCACCTTCCGGCAGATCGAACGGCGGGCGGTTGGTTTCTGCCAGTGCCGAGACGTAGAAGATCACGAACATCGGGAACAGCGGCAGCCAGTACCAGTTCAGGACGCTGAGCCATGGCACGCCGAGCATATGCGCGATGCCACCGGCCTGCTGCGCCACCACGATATCGGTGAGGTTCAAGGAGCCAACGACCAGCAGCACCGTGATGATCACGAGGCCGATCGAGACTTCATACGACACCATCTGCGCTGCCGACCGGAGCGCACCGAGGAAGGCGTACTTCGAGTTCGAAGCCCAGCCGCCCATGATGATGCCGTAAACGCCCAGCGACGAGATGGCGAAAATGTAGAGGATGCCGACATTGATGTTGGCGAGCGCCCAACCCTTATCGAACGGGATCACCGCATAGGCCGACAGCGCCAGGATCGAGGTCACCAGCGGCGCCAGGATGAACAGCACCTTGTCCGAACTCGCCGGGATCACCGGCTCCTTCAGCACGAACTTCAGCAAGTCCGCAAAGCTCTGCAGCAGCCCGAGCGGGCCGACCACGTTGGGGCCGCGACGCTGCTGCACCGCCGCCCAGATCTTGCGGTCGGCGAGCAGGATGTACGCGGTGAACAACAGCAGCGCGATGAGGAGCAGCAGCCCCTTGTAGATGAAGCCGACCTGGTCACCCCACCCGAAGATCGGGATACCGAGCAGGTAGTCCAGCGCTGAAACAACGAAATCCATCTGGGCCCCTTACTCTGCTGCCTGCCGGAGACCGGCCTGCAACGCGGCGCATTCGCCCATCGTCGCGGACGACCGCGCGATCGGGTTGGTGAGGTAGAAGTCGGCGACCGGCGAGGTGAAGGTCGCGGACTTGGTCTTGATCGCAGCGCCGGCGAGCTTCTTCACATCGGCCAGCGAACCCTGAGCGATCTGGTCGAGCCGCGCCAAATGCGGGAACTCGGCATAGATCGCGGCGCGCAACTGGCTGAGCGAATTGAACGGCAGCGGCTGACCGAGCACGGCGCTGAGCGCCCGGAAAATCGCCCAGTCTTCCTTCGCCTCGCCCGGCGGGAAGACGGCGCGCTCGGCGAGCTGCACGCGACCCTCGGTGTTGACGTAGGTGCCCGACTTCTCGGTGTAGGCGGCGGACGGCAGGATCACGTCGGCGCGGTGCGCACCGGCATCGCCGTGCGTGCCGACATAGACGACGAACGCCTTGCCCATCGCCGAGGTGTCATACTCATCGGCGCCGAGCAGGAAGAGCACGTCGAGCTCGCCCTTGCCGGCGAGGCCGATCTGATCGGCCGAGCAGACGCCGCCGTCATGCGGCACGAAGCCGATATCAAGACCGCCGACGCGACCGGCGGCATTGTGCAGCAGCGCGAGGCCATTCCAGTCTTCGGCGGCGCCCGAGCCGGTAGCGAGCTTGGCGGCCATGGCGAGCACGTCACGGCCAATCTGCTTGGAATGCGCGGCGCCATGCGACACGGCGCCCTCGCCCACGATGATCAGCGGACGCACGGCCTTCGACAGGATTTCGCCAAAGCTGCCCTTGCGGGCCACGAGGTCGGCCAGCGCCGACAGCCCGTTGCCCAGGTACTCGTACTTGTAGGTGAGGTCGGCATTGTCGCCGATCAGCGCGATCGGGGTGTTCTTGGCGCGCCAGGCCTTGCGGATGCGGGCGTTGACCAGCGCGGCTTCCTTGCGCGGGTTCGAGCCCATGATCAGGATCGCGTCGGCGTCTTCGATGCCCGCAATGGTCGGGTTGAAGATATAGGCCGAGCGCGGCATCGACGGATCGATCCCCGACATCGCCGGACGGCAATCGGTCATGCCCGAGCCGAGCGAGGTCATCAGCGCCTTGAGCGCATACATGTCCTCGACGGCTGCCAGGTCGCCGGCAATGGCGCCGACCTTGTTGCCGCCGCCCGAAGCCTTGATCGCCTTGGCGATGGCGGCAAATGCCTCATCCCACGATGCCGGCTTCAGCTTGCCGCCGGAGCGGACATAGGGGCGATCGAGCCGCTGGCTCTTGAGGCCATCCCAGATGAAGCGGGTCTTGTCGGAAATCCACTCTTCGTTGATCGCTTCGTTGACGCGCGGCAGGATGCGCATCACTTCGCGGCCACGGCTGTCGACGCGGATGTTGGAGCCGACCGCGTCCATCACGTCGATGGTCTCGGTCTTCACCAGTTCCCACGGACGCGCATGGAAGGCGTAGGGCTTGGAGGTCAACGCGCCCACCGGGCAGAGGTCGATGACGTTGCCCTGCAGCTCGCTGGTCAGCGCCTGCTCGAGATACGAGGTGATCTCGGCGTCTTCACCGCGGCCGAGCAGGCCCATCTCGGTGATGCCGGCAACCTCGGTGGTGAAGCGGACGCAGCGCGTGCAGTGAATGCAGCGGTTCATCTCAGTCTTCACCAGCGGCCCGAGATACTTGTCCTCGACGGCGCGCTTGTTCTCGGCGAAGCGGTTCTTGTCCACGCCATAGGCCATGGCCTGGTCCTGCAGGTCGCACTCGCCACCCTGGTCGCAGATCGGGCAATCCAGCGGGTGGTTGATGAGCAGGAACTCCATCACCCCTTCGCGGGCCTTCTTGACCATCGGGGTGTTGGTGAACATCTCCGGCGGCTCGCCGTTCGGGCCGGGACGCAGGTCCTTCACCGACATGGCGCAACTGGCCTGCGGCTTCGGCGGCCCGCCCTTCACCTCGACAAGGCACATGCGGCAGTTGCCGGCGACCGACAGGCGCTCGTGGTAGCAGAAGCGCGGGATTTCCGCGCCGGCCGCTTCCGCAGCCTGCATCAGGGTGTAGTAGTCCGGGACCTCGACGAGCGTACCGTCGACTTTGATGCTGGCCATTGGCCTTACTCCGCCGCGATCGAGGGCACGGCGCCCTCGCTGGTCGAGGACCAGGTGTATTGGTCGATCCGCGCCTCGATGACGTCGCGGAAGTTGCGGATCAGGCCCTGTACCGGCCAGGCCGCCGCATCGCCGAGCGCACAGATAGTGTGCCCTTCGATCTGCTTGGTCACGTCGAACAGCATGTCGATCTCGCGCTTCTGGGCGCGGCCTTCGACCATGCGTTCCATGACGCGCATCATCCAGCCGGTGCCTTCACGGCACGGCGTGCACTGGCCGCAGCTCTCATGCTTGAAGAACGCCTGGATACGCCAGATCGCCTTGATGATGTCGGCCGACTTGTCGAGCACGATCATGCCGCCGGTGCCGAACGAGGACTTCTTCTCGCGCAGGCCGTCGAAATCCATGATCGCGGTGCGCATGTCTTCGCCGCGCACCACCGGGCAGGACGCACCGCCGGGGATGACGGCGAGCAGGTTGTCCCAGCCGCCACGGATGCCGCCGCAATGCTTCTCGATCAGCTCTTCGAAGGTGCAGCTCATCGCATCCTCGAACACCGCCGGCTTGTTGACGTGGCCCGAGGCCATGAACAGCTTGGTGCCGGTATTGTTGGGCCGGCCGAAGCTGCCGAACCAGGCGCCGCCGCGGCGCAGGATTTCCGGGACAACGGCGATGGATTCGACGTTGTTGACGGTGGTTGGGTTGCCATAGACGCCCATCGCCGCCGGGAACGGCGGCTTCAGGCGCGGCTGGCCCTTCTTGCCCTCCAGCGACTCCATCAGCGCGGTTTCTTCGCCGCAGATGTAGGCGCCGGCGCCGTGGTGGACGACGATCTCGAAATCCCACCCATGCACGTTGTTCTTGCCGATGAGCTTGGCGTCATAGGCCTGCTGCACGGCGGCTTCAAAATTCTGCCGCTCGCGGATGAACTCGCCGCGGATATAGACATAGGCGATATGTGCGCCCATGGCGCGGCCGGCCAGCAAACACCCTTCGATCAGGTGGTGCGGGTCGTGGCGCAGGATCTCGCGGTCCTTGCAGGTGCCGGGCTCGGACTCGTCGGCATTGACGAGGAGCTGGCTCGGACGGCCGTCATTGACGCCTTCCTTGGGCATGAAGGTCCATTTGAGCGCCGTCGGGAAACCGGCGCCGCCGCGGCCACGCAGGCCCGAACCCTTGACCTCGTTGACAATCCAGTCGCGACCGTTGTCGATGAACTTCTTGGTATCCACCCAGCCGCCACGCGCTCGGGCGCCTTCGAGGACCCAGTCGCCGGTGCCGTAGAGATTGGTGAAGATGCGATCCTGGTCAGCGAGCATCAGCGCGGGTCCTTCCCGAACACCTTGCGATATTCCTCGACGCCGCCCTTGGCGAGCGCCTTGGCCTGCTTGATCCACTCATCGCGGGCCACCCGGCCCGGGAATGCGAGGTGATCTTCGAGCTTTGCGATATCGGCCTTCTTCAGCGCCGCCACCTGGGCCCAGGTGGTGATGCCGATGGCATTGAGCTTACCCTCAAGCACCGGGCCGACACCCGAGATCAGCTTGAGGTCGTCAGGCGTGCCGGCAGGCGCCTGGAACAGTTTTGCACCACCATCCTCGCTCGGCGACACCGCGGTGGTCGGCGCGGGTGCCCGCTTGGCCTTGGTGTCGGTCTTGCCGGCGTCGATCTTGCCGGCCGGCGATTCCGCGCCCGTGGCCGTCTCGCGCATCGCCCGGTTCGGCGTGCCATCAGCCTTGGCGGCCGTGTTGGCAGCCTTGCGCTCGGCCTCGGCCGTTGCCGTCGAAACCTTTACGGGCGACGGCGACTTCAGGGCGGGCGCCGTCTCTTCGGTAGTGGTGTTCTTGCGGCCGGCAGCGGTCGGCTCGGCCGCCTTGGCGGCAGGAGCCGGCGCAGCGGCGGCAGGAGCCGCAGGAGCTGCAGCGCCGGGAGCAGCCGCGGGCGCGGCCGGCGGCGGCGGGAACGGCTTGTAGGTACGCTTGGCGGTCGGCTTTTCGAGCAGCGTCGTCTGGCCGCCCTCGGCAGCCGCAAACTGGCGGACCACCTGCGGGCCGCGCTTCACGTCCCTGCCCTTGCCGGCGGCGAACTTGTCGCGGATCGCCTCAAAACTCTCGACCGTCAGGTCTTCGTAGGTGTCGCTGCCGACCATCACCAGCGGCGCGTTCACGCAGGCGCCGAGGCACTCGACCTCTTCCCAACTGAGCGTGCCCTCGGCGTTGGTCTCAAGCGGGTTGTGGTTGATGCGGCGCTCGCAGATGTGGCGGATCTCTTCGGCGCCACGCAGCATGCACGGCGTCGTGCCGCACACCTGGATATGGGCGCGCGTACCGACCGGCTGCAGCAGGAACTGCGTGTAGAAAGTCGCGACTTCCAGCACGCGGATATATGGCATCTCGAGGAGCTTCCCGACCGCCTCGATCGCGGCACGGCTAACCCAGCCCTGCTGTTCCTGGGCGCGGAACAGCACCGGGATCACGGCCGACTGCTGACGGCCCGGCGGATACTCCGCCATCTTCTTTTCGGCCCAGGCCTGGTTTTCCTTCGTGAAAGCGAAGGTAGTCGGCTGGACGGCCTCATCTGCTAAACGGCGGACGGACATTACCGATCGACCTCACCAAACACGATATCGAGCGAACCGAGGATAGCGGCGACGTCGGCCAGCATGTGTCCCCGGCAGAGGAAATCCATCGCCTGCAGGTGCGCAAAGCCCGGCGCGCGGATCTTGCAGCGGTACGGCTTGTTGGTGCCGTCGCTGACCAGGTAGACGCCGAACTCGCCCTTGGGCGCTTCGACCGCGGCGTACACCTCGCCGGCCGGCACCTTGTAGCCTTCGGTATAGAGCTTGAAGTGATGGATCAGCGCTTCCATCGACTGCTTCATCTCACCGCGCTTGGGCGGCACCACCTTGCCGTCGGTCGAGGCCACGGGCCCCTGCCCTTCAGGCGAATTCAACAGGTCGAGCACCTGCTTCATGATGCGGATCGACTGGCGCATCTCGTCCATGCGGACGAGGTAGCGGTCGTAGCAATCGCCGTTCTTGCCGATCGGCACGTCGAACTCAAGCCGGTCGTAGCACTCATACGGTTGCGACTTGCGCAGGTCCCAGGCATCGCCCGAGCCGCGCACCATCACGCCCGAAAAGCCCCACTTCCACGCATCTTCCGCCGACACCACGCCGATATCGGCGTTGCGCTGCATATAGATGCGGTTGCCGGTGAGCAGTTTCTCAAGGTTGTCGAGCACCAGCAGGAACGGGTCGCAGAACGCGCCGATATCGTCGATCAGCGCCTGCGGCAGATCCTGGTGCACGCCACCCGGACGGAAATAAGCCGCATGCATGCGGCTGCCCGAGGCACGCTCGTAGAAGATCATCAGCTTTTCGCGCTCGTCGAAACCCCACAGCGGCGGGGTCAGCGCGCCGACGTCCATCGCCTGCGTCGTGCAGTTGAGCATGTGCGACAACAGCCGGCCGATCTCGGCATAGAGCACGCGGATCAGCTGGCCACGCAGCGGCACTTCGATGCCGAGCAGCTTTTCCACAGCGAGGCAGAAGGCATGCTCCTGGTTCATCGGCGCGACATAGTCGAGCCGGTCGAAATACGGCACGGCCTGCAGATAGGTCTTGGTCTCGATCAGCTTCTCGGTGCCGCGATGCAGCAGCCCGATATGCGGATCGACCCGCTCGACCACTTCGCCATCCAATTCCAGGATGAGGCGGAGCACACCGTGCGCCGACGGGTGGATCGGCCCAAAGTTAATCGTGAAATTGCGGACGTCGACTTCAGACATGCGCCTTCTCCGAAGTCGGGCGAGTAGCGAGTAGCCAATAGCGAATGGAGGGAACTGGGGTCATGTTTTACTTTGCAGTGATCGGATCAGGGGATCGCAGCATCCGGCCTATCTCGTCGCACTGCCCCAGGATTGGGGCTGTGTCCGCCTCGCTCAGAAGAGCGACTCGCTGCGCCAAGATCAGATGCGTTTCCAACTCCTTCAGAGAACCCTGAGCAACTCGCAAGAACTGAATGAACGATGCCGTTCCATCCCTGCCATGCCCCTCGGCAATGTTGGCCGCTAAAGAAGCTGACGCTGGTCTGATCTGAGAGGTCATGCCGTACGCCTCCATCTGTGGGAAGCCCTTGGTCACCTCGTAACACCTGACTGCTAGCTCAATTGCGGCCTTCCAAACCAGAAGGTCCCTGTATGAGTTTATCGCCGTTCTGCTCTCCTTTCGCTACTCGCTACCTACTATTCGCTAGCTCGCTAGCCTTTTGCTTTCTCGTCGCCCGGGAGCACGTAGTCAGTGCCTTCCCACGGAGAGAGGTAATCAAACTGCCGGAACTCCTGAGGGAGCTTCACGGGCTCATAAACAACGCGCTTGCGCTCTTCGTCGTAGCGGACCTCGACATAACCGGTGGTCGGAAAATCCTTGCGCAGCGGATAGCCGTCAAAGCCATAGTCAGTCAGCAGCCGGCGGAGGTCCGGGTGGCCGGTGAACAGGATGCCGAACAGATCGTAGGTCTCGCGCTCGAACCAGTCGGCGCCCGGGAACAGCCCTGTGATCGACTGCACCGGCTGCGTGTCGTCGGTGGAGAGCTTCAGCCGCACCCGCAGGTTCTGCTTGGGGCTCAGCAGGTGATAGACCACGTCGAAGCGCTCTGCGCGCTCCGGATAGTCCACCCCACACACGTCGGTAATGCCGACGAACGCCTCGTGATCGTGCAGGAACGTCGCGACATCGATGATCGCGTCGCGCTGCACCGAGAGCGTCAGTTCGCCGTAAGCCAGCTTGTGGTCGATAATCTTTTCGCCGAGCGCGTTGCGGGCGCGTTCAGCGAGCGCCGCGAGCGGTGAAGGAATGGGGCCGTCAGTCATGGCCGGTCCTAACGTTCGATCGTGCCGGTGCGGCGGATTTTCTTCTGCAGCAACAGGATGCCATAGAGCAGTGCCTCGGCGGTCGGCGGGCAGCCCGGGACATAGATGTCGACGGGCATGACGCGATCGCAGCCGCGCACCACAGAATACGAATAGTGATAGTAGCCGCCGCCATTGGCGCAGCTGCCCATCGAGATGACGTAGCGCGGCTCCGGCATCTGGTCGTAGACCTTGCGCAGCGCCGGGGCCATCTTGTTGGTCAGCGTGCCGGCGACGATCAGCACGTCGGCCTGCCGTGGCGAGGCGCGCGGCGCAGTGCCGAATCGCTCGATGTCGTAGCGCGGCATCGACATCTGGATCATTTCCACGGCGCAGCAGGCGAGCCCGGTCTGCATCCACATCAGCGAGCCGGTGCGGGCCCAGGTGATCAGCTGCGACGCCGTCGAAACCAGAAAACCCTTGTCGGCGAGCTCGGCGTTCACGTCCGCCATGAACGGATCGTCGGCGCCGATCGGCTTGTTGGTCCGTGGGTCGATCAGCCCCTTGGGCTGCGGCGCGACCAGCGTCTGTTCACTCAATCCCATTCCAGCGCGCCCTTCTTCCATTCGTAGATGAAGCCGATGGTCAGCACGCCAAGGAAGATCATGACTGACCAGAAGCCGAACCAGCCGACATCGCGGAACGCCACGGCCCAGGGGAACAGCAGCGCCACTTCGAGATCGAAGACGATGAACAGGATCGACACCAGGTAGAAGCGCACATCGAACTTCATGCGCGCATCGTCGAAGGCTTCAAAACCTGCTTCGAACGCCGACACCTTCTCGGGGTCGGGTCGCTTGTAGGCAACGATGAAGGGGGCAACCATGAGGGCCAGGCCGATAACGGCAGCCAGACCGACGAATATGATGATCGGCAGGTAGTTGCTGAGCAACTCGTTCATTGTGCAGCCTAATGGTCGGGCCGGCTGGAGTGGCCGGCTCGCGCGGCCAGACGGGCAATTTTGGGCCCGCGAGACGACGCGACTTCGTGTGGCACGGGCTTAGCCCACGCCTTGCAGCGATTCAAGAAAAACTAATGTTGATCATTCCGCTCAACTTAGTACGGAAAACCGGCTGAGACGCCCTGCCCGCAACGGTCTTCCGGCTATTGGTGCCGCGAGAGTGTTCCACTCATGGTTGGGGCACCGCAAAACGCAATGCTGCGCTTGCCAATGGCGCCCCCGGACTCAGCTAGAAATGGAACCGCGCGCCGAGGCTGAACTGGTCCTTGGCGTTGCCGCCCTCGAGGTCGAAGCCACGCAGGTATTCGGCGTTCAGCGAGATGTCGTCGGTGACCGCATACTCGAGGCCGCCTCCGGCAAGGAAGTCGCGCTCGCCGGTGCCACTGAGTTCCATGCCGTAGCCGGCCGAGGCATAGGCCAACAGGTCGTCGGTCACCAGCACCCCGCCGCGACCAGTCACCTGGCCATAGGCCGTATCGATGGTGTCGCCAGTCAGCCCATGCAGGGCCACTTCACCACCAATGAGGAAGAAATCGAACTGCGCATTCACACCGGCGGCGATTCCCCCGCCGACCTCAGTGCCGCGGACCGGGCTCGACTGCACCACGCCATAGACGCCGGCATAGAAGCCGCTCCAGTCGAATCCGGTGGCGACAGGGACCGCGACCTCGCTCGAGCCAACCGGCACAGTGATCAGATCAGAAGCCGTCGCAGCGCCGACCATGGCCGCCAACAACGTTCCTGCAAACACCAGTCGCAATGGCACCAGCATGGCCGGTTTCTCCTGGATCGCCTCCAACAGTTCTAAATGCACAACACGCATCCGCGGTTCCGTCAGGATTCGCGGAGACGTACATCAGAAATGTGGTGCGGCGGCGGCCATTGCAAGGACAGCCGCCCCGAAAACCGTAACACGCCGGCTACACGAGATCGTTCCAGCCACTGCCTTCAACCTTGCCTGACAGTCGGCATGAAAAAACCCGCCGATGTGGCGGGTTTCATCTGCTCGTCGATGCGCAGCGGCTAGCCGCCTCGAAGCGCCGAAGGCGCCTGGGCTCTCTGAAACGCCGGTTTCTTCACCGGGGCAGCGATCAGGCCTTCACGAATGGCGGTCTTGCGAGCGGCCTTGCGGCCCCGACGTACTGCCTCAGCGGCTTCACGAACCCGCTTTTCTGACGGCTTCTCGTAATAGCTGCGGAGCTTCATCTCCCGGAACACACCCTCACGCTGCAAGCGCTTCTTGAGTACCTTGAGAGCCTGATCGACATTATTGTCGCGAACGAGAACCTGCAAACATTGTCCTAACGTGGGTGGCGGCTTCATGATTGAAGCCACTTCGAACGCCAATGCGTTCGCCGCGCTAATACCACGCGTCAGCCTGAACATCACCCTCTGAGTTGGATGCGGCACGGAAGCGATCGCCAGCAATGCCTCGGCCAGCGTTCAGTCAGAACAACACGGCATAAAAAGTGGGAACATGTCGGCGGGGGAAGTGAGACCATCGCTCGAAAGCGATCAGCGCCACCCAAAGTTCATCAATGATTTGAAGAAAAAGGGTGGCGCGAGAGACGGGGCTCGAACCCGCGACCTCCGGCGTGACAGGCCGGCGCTCTAACCAACTGAGCTACTCCCGCAGCGCTTGCGAACCAGTCGTCCGCGCAACGTGGCGTCCGTTTAGAGGGCGGGTCGGAGAGTGTCAAGCGCCGAAACCGGGTCGCCGGCATACTTTCTTCCGGCTTTTCCACGTCTGCCTGCAAATGCCTTTGCCGACTGGCGTTTTCCGCCCGTTTACGCCCCGGCAGCGGCCGGCCGGATGTTGTGGTTGTGCCGGAACACGTTGTCGGGGTCCCACTTGGCCTTGAGCGCACGCAACCGCGCCAGCTTTTTCTCGCCGAACGCTGCGTCGACCCGCTCCTGCCCCTCGTTGCCGATGTAATTGAGATAGACCCGCCCGGTCGACCATGGCTTCAGCACCGAAGCGATCTGTTTGACCCGCGCCGTGTTGGCGGCGTTATCCGCAGGATCCGTCCAGCCGCAGATATAGTGCACGTTCCACGGCGCCGTGCGCATGCCGAAAGCCGTGGCCTCCTCATCGACGCGCGATGGCGCGCCGCCTCCAGGAACGAGGATGACTGCCGACTGCGGCGAGAGCGGCGTCAGCGCCAGCGCTGCATAGGCGTCGATCGCCTCTTCCGGCAGCTCGTTGAGGAAATCTGCCGTCCAGTAGTTCTGCGAGCCCGGAAAGTTGCCGCCCATCTTCTGGAACTCGGTATAGGGCATCGGCTGCACCAGGTCGGCTGCCGGCGGTCCGAAGGCGCGGAACGGCGCCAGCATCGTGATTCCCTCATCCACAGCGCCGATATAGATCACTTGTACGACGACGATCGGCTTGCCACGTGCCGGTTGCGGCACGAACGGCGCATCCGGCGCGGTAGTGAACACCATCCCCACACCCACCTCATCCGGCGCCTTACGAATGAAGTCGCGCAGGTTACGCAGCACCGCCGCAGCCATCGGCGCGGGGTACATCAACGCGCCGGCGAGGACGATCGGACCCAGCTGGTGCAACCGGAAATGAAACGCCGTGACGATGCCGAAATTGCCGCCGCCACCGCGTAAGCCCCAGAACAGATCCGGGTTCTCGGTTTCGGACGCAATCACCTTGCGACCGTCAGCGGTGACCACCTCGGCCGAAATCAGGTTGTCGCAGACATAACCGAACTTCCGCTCCAGCCAGCCACTGCCGCTGCCCAGCGACAGCCCGGCGATGCCGGTCGTGGGGTTACGGCCACCAGTCAGCGCGAGGCCATGCTTGGCGGTCGCCGCATCGAACTCGCCCCAGTTGAGGCCAGCCTCGGCCCGGCAGGTCCGGGCGACGGAATCGATCCGAATATCCTTCATGCCACGCAGGTCGATGCAAACGCCGTTGTCGCAGACGGCCGAGCCGGTGACCGCATGGCCGCCGCCGAACACCGATACCGGCAGCCCCTCGCGACGCGCCAGGGTGAGCGCCAGCACCACGTCGTCGGCGCTGTTGCAGCGCGCGATCAGGGCCGGCCGGCGGTCGATCATGCCATTATAGACGCGGCGCGCCTCGTTGTAGCTGGCATGGTCTGGGTGGATGAGGGTGCCCGCAAACCCGGGCAGATCAAGGCGGCCTACCTCGGCAATCGACATCGAGCCCTCCCCGGCCTCAGTCCGACGAACCGTCAGCGTAGTCGCGCCACTCTACAGGGGGATACCGCTTGGGCACAGCGAGATTCAGCGGCACGGGTTGACGACCTGCGGCCGAGACCCTAGTTAGTGCGCCTTCGTCGCGGCCCCGCGTCGCCAATAGCGCGACCCCAGGGTTTGCTGACGGGCGGTTAGCTCAGTTGGTAGAGCATCTCGTTTACACCGAGAGGGTCGGCGGTTCGAGACCGTCACCGCCCACCATTTCCTTAAAGCCCCGCGCACCTGCTGCCACCACGGGAGAGCCGGGTCCCCTGCCCCAAAAAGCAAATGGCCCCGGCGACGAGCGCACGGGGCCATGTGGTCTGTCGACCGGAACGCGATCTTAGTTGATCGCGTCCTTGAGGCCCTTGCCGGGCTTGAACTTGGCCTGGTTGGAAGCCGGGATCTTGATCTCCGCGCCCGTTGCCGGGTTGCGACCGATCGAGGCCTTGCGCTTGGAAACGGCGAACGTACCAAAGCCGACGAGACGGACTTCTTCGCCCTTCTTCAGCGACGCGGTGACGGCGTCGAAGACGGCATCGACAGCCAGTGCAGCGTCGGCCTTGGTCAGGCCCGCCTTGTCGGCGACGACGCCGATCAGATCGTTCTTGTTAGACATAGCGTTTCCTCACTGTGGGATGCCCGCCCTTGGGAGGCGAACCAAAACGCCGTGACCCTTCTTCGATTCTGCTCAGAACGCAAGGAAATCCGGGCTTTTCCGCAAGTGAGGCACAGCAATTCTGTTAATGAAGCGTCAATTCTGGCTCAACTTTGTCAGCCGTCTGGCGTCACTGTGGCAACACGCGTCCGACGGATGCCCAAAAGCAGCGGCAACGCCAGCAAATACACAGCTCCGCCGACGATCCAGATCAGTCCCGGCCAGGTCGGTTTGAGGGCAAAATACACCGCCGAGAAGAAGATCGGACCGAACACCGCCGAGAGGCTGACAAGGCTCGCCAGCACCCCCTGGAGCTTGCCCTGATTGTCGCCATCAACCTGCTGCGTGGTGAGCGACTGCAGCGCCGGCATGCCGATGCCGCCGAGCGCGAACAGCGGCGCCAGTGCGAACAGGATCCAGCCCTGCGTCGCAAAGCCGAGAATCAGCAGTGCCGTGAGCTCGCACGCCATTCCCAAAACCATGGCCCAGCGCTCGCCCAGCCGCGCCGCGGCAGGGCCGGTCAGCAGCGCCTGCGCGCCGGCATGGAACAGCCCGAAGGCGCCGAGCGACAGCCCGATCATCAGCCCGTTCCACTGGAACATGTCCTGGCCGAACAGCGCCCAGATGGTGCCGTACATGGTGCCGACGAAGTTCATGATGACGAAGATCGCCATCAGCGGCAGCAGCGAGGTGAAGCTGAAGGCCCAGCCGAGCGGCCGGAACGGGTTGAGCGTGGCGAAATCGAACTTGGCGCTGGCATCGCCCGGCCGTGATTCCGGCAGGACGAACAGCGCCAGCGCGAAGTTGACCGCGTTGAGCCCGGCCGCCACCAGGAACGGCGCCCGCACCCAGATATCGCCCAGGATACCGCCGATCACCGGCCCGATGATGAAGCCTATGCCGAACATGGCGTGGAAATAACCGAAGCGCTTGGCGCGCTCCTCCTCGGCCGAAATGTCGGTGATATAGGCGGTGGCGACCGCCATGTTGGCGCTGGTGATCCCGGCAATGGCGCGGCCCACCACCAGCATCCAGAGCTCGGGCGCGAACGCCATCACCAGGTAGTCGATCGCCGCGCCGGCCAGCGACACCAGCAGCACCGGGCGACGGCCGTAGCGGTCGCTGAGCACCCCCAGCACCGGTGAAAACAGGAACTGCATCGCCGAATAGAGCGCCAGCATGATGCCGATGATCATCGTCACTTCGCCGGTATGGGTCACGTCCTCGAGCAGGCGGGGCAGAATCGGGAAAATCAGCCCGATGCCGACCGCATCGAGCGTCACCGCGGCCAGAATGATGATCAGTGCCTTGTTCAATTCAGGGCCCTCCAGCCGGCTGACACGCGGGGCGTGTTCTATATTCGTTCTCGTTTGGCGTTGCAAACGAAATGCCAGAAGCGCTCTCCGGAGAAGCTGCAGACCTTGCCGCTTCGAAAGCGCAATTCGCTCTAAGTGGTGATCACGCGGGCGTTACACCAGAGCGAGAGTGCGTGAAGGACGTGAGGCAAACTGGCGAGGGATGAACAGCTAGTCGGCGGCCCCGTGCGCCTCGATCACCCAGCTGCGGCCATTACTCGGATCGAACGCCAGCGTCATCTGCAGCAGCACGGGCAGGCCGACCAGCGGCCGCCCGGCCTTGAAGAACCTGACCATTGGGTTGTTCAGGGTGACCGGTCCGATCTTGATGTCGCCGGTGACCTGCGCCTCGTAGACCGGCTGACTGCCCGACGCCGACACCACCCTGCCGATCTCTTTCAGGGTGCCGCCGACGCCGAGCTTGTCGGCCAGGTCCAGCGGCAGCATCAACGCGGAATCATTGCCGCTATCCAATATGGCGTCGACCGTTCCGCCCGGCAGCACAATGGGTATGGACGGTAAACCAGCGGCGCCTTCGCCGAGATACGGCATGCCGGGGCCCTGCATCGACGCGATTGCCGTTGCCGGCAGGATGCGCAACTCGGCATTCCGAAAATCCAGCAGCACCAGCTTTCCCGGGAAGCTGTTGGGCCCGAAGATGCCGACCTCGTCGGTGCTGCGGTAATCGAAGACATTGGCCGGTCCGTCGACAATCGGCGCGCCGCCAAGCCGCACGCCGACGAGGCGCGTCTGGTAGCCCGGCACCGGAATGCCGGTGTTGCCGTCTATCGACGTCGACGGACCGATGCGCGGCAGCTCGAACGGTTCTGCATAGGCGGTGTCGAGGATGTTGTCGTTGGTGCCGGTATCGAACACCACCGGCGCCGGCGGATGATCGCCGATCCGCATCATCACCAAGGGGCGCTTGGAGGACAGATAGACCGGAATAACCGCCTCTGCTTTGGACGGCCGCCGCGCCAGGGCATCGCCCGCCCAGGCGGCGCACAGTGCCAGACCACCAACGATCGCGCCCGCGGCGACCAGGCAAGTGAGCGATCGCCTGGTGAAAGTCATCTGGCCGGTGTCCTCGGTTAGCGCTGTCCTGCCCAATCGGCGCGGCGAGCCAAAGCAGATATCGGTTGCCGCATGATTGCGAAGCGCCCCGGGCACCGTCGGGCTGGTGAGAAGGGTATGGAAACGGCGCCCGCACGGGCGCCGCTTGTTCGTGTGAAGCCCTGCGGTCAGTTCACGGCGATGAAGGTGCCGTCCGCCTTGAAATAGCAGTTGAAGAACGTCGTACCATCAGGGCCGTCGAACCAGCACTGCGAGACGTAGAGCTTGCCGCTCTTGAACGCCACGTTGGTGGTGATGTCCTGCGGGCGCACGCCGAACTGCGCCGAGGCTTCGCCCGTGCAGTAGCGCGGCATCATCGCCACAGGCACGCCATCGTCGGAGCTGACCGGCGGCTGGCTAGTCGGCGGCGGGGTTACCGGGCGCGACGGGCCCGGCGCCCGGGTCGACTCGTGCAGGTACTTGCCGGAGACCCAACCGTTGAGGCCGGTCTGATCTTCGACGCGGCACCAGCGGGTTGAGCCGTTCATCTTGCAGCCGAGGTTGCGGATCACGTCGCCCTCGTCGAGCACACCCAGCACCGACGCTCCAGACGCGGCCGAGGCGCGCACGTTCAGCGTGTCACCGCGCCCGAGGCCATGCACCTGCCAGAAGTCCGGTCCGCCGGCGAGGCCATCGGCAAAGTCGGGAGCCGGCTTGCTGGGCGTCGGCTTGCTCGGCGCCTGCGCGGCTGCCTTGCCCTCGACGGCGATAGTCAGGTCGTAATTCGCCGCCTCGCCCCGGCGCGCCGCATTTCGCATCAGGTAGACGTCGACCTTGTAGTCGCCGCTCGACGGAATGACGAACGATGTACTGGTGCCCGAGGTCGAGCCGATGAACAGCGCCGCCGACGCTCCTGGTGCCGTGATGTTGAAATAGTTGCTGGTATTGTCGGTATCGAGCTCGACGCTCATCCGCTGCCCGGCGCTGACGCCCACAATGTAGCTCACGCTCTCGTAGCCGGCGATGCTGTCCTCGATCGACGTGCTGCTCGCGCCGCGCTTGAACTTCACCGTCTCGGTCCGCGTGTCCTGGGCGAACGACGATCCTACCAACGAGATGACGGCCGCCAATAGCGTCGCGATCCCCAAAGCCCATGTGCTTCGCATTTGTTTCTCCAGCGCTGTCCAAGCTGCAGCTAGTCGGACGTCCGTGAAGATTTCGTGGCAAACTACCTGAACCTTTGCCCTAACTCCGCGGCGCACAAACGAAAACGGCGCCCGAGGGCGCCGCTTCCAGTTTCATCGATCAAAGACCGGCTCAGTGCGGCAGGCTCGCGCCGCTCTCGTCGCCGTCGACCGAGCTCTCGACCACCGGCACCGCGGCCGGCTTGTCGTCGTCATACTTCCACTCGATCGGCTCGGGCTGCCGGATCAGGGCGCGGCTCAGCACCTCGTCCATCCGGCTCACCGGGATGATCTCCATGCCCTCGGTCACGTTCTTCGGGATCTCCTTGAGATCCCGCGTGTTCTCCTCGGGGATGAGCACGGTCTTGATGCCCGAGCGGAGCGCGGCAAGGAGCTTTTCCTTGAGCCCGCCAATGGGCAGGACACGGCCGCGTAGCGTCACTTCGCCGGTCATGGCGATGTCATGCCGCACCGGAATGCCGGTCATCAGCGAGACGATCGTCGTGGCCATGCCGATACCGGCCGACGGGCCATCCTTCGGCGTCGCGCCTTCCGGCAAGTGCAGGTGGATGTCGCGCGTATCGAACAGCGGCGGCTTGATGCCGAGATCGACAGCCCGCGAGCGGACGTAACCCGATGCGGCAGTGATGGATTCCTTCATCACTTCCTTGAGGTTGCCCGTCACCGTCATGCGACCCTTGCCGTGCGTCATCACGCCTTCGATCGTCAGGATCTCGCCCCCGACCGAAGTCCAGGCAAGCCCCGTCACCACGCCGACCTGCGGCTCGGCATCGATCTTGTCGTTCCGGAAGAATGCCGGCCCGAGATATTCCTCGAGCAGCTCCGGAGTGACGACGACCTTGGTCGACTTCTTGACCAGGATGTCACGCACCGCCTTGCGCATCAGCTTACTGAGCTCACGCTTCAGGTTACGCACACCGGCTTCACGCGTGTAGTTGCGGACCACGGCCATCAGTTGGTCATCGTCGATGACGAATTCCTTGGTCTGCAGGCCGTTCTCCTTCAGCGTCTCCGGGATCAGGTGGCGCCGGGCGATCTCGAACTTCTCCTCTTCGGTGTAACCCGAGAGGCGAATGATCTCCATGCGGTCCATCAGCGGGCCGGGGATGTTGAGCGTGTTCGAGGTGGTGACGAACATCACGTCCGAGAGGTCGAAATCGACCTCGAGGTAGTGGTCGGCGAACGTATTGTTCTGCTCCGGATCGAGCACTTCGAGCAGCGCCGAGGACGGATCGCCACGGAAGTCCTGGCCCATCTTGTCGATCTCGTCGAGCAGGAACAGCGGATTGTTCTTGCCCGCCTTCTTCAGCGACTGGATCACCTTGCCCGGCATGGAGCCGATATAGGTCCGGCGATGGCCACGGATCTCGGCCTCGTCCCGGACGCCACCGAGCGCCATGCGGATGAACTCACGGCCGGTCGCCTTGGCGATCGACTTGCCCAGCGAGGTCTTGCCGACGCCCGGAGGGCCGACGAGGCAGAGGATCGGACCCTTCAGCTTGCCGGTGCGCGACTGCACCGCGAGGTACTCGAGGATGCGCTCCTTGACCTTCTCGAGGCCATAGTGATCCTCGTCCAGCACCTGCTCCCCATAGACCAGGTCGCGCTTGACCTTGCTCTTCTTGCCCCACGGCAGCGTCAGCAGCCAGTCGAGATAGTTGCGGACCACCGTCGCTTCAGCCGACATCGGGCTCATGGTCTTGAGCTTCTTCAGCTCACCATCGGCCTTGATCCGGGCTTCCTTCGACAGTTTGGTCTTCTTGATCTTCTCTTCGAGCTCGGTCAGCTCGTTGCTGCCTTCCTCGCCGTCGCCCAGCTCGCGCTGGATCGCCTTCATCTGCTCGTTGAGATAGTACTCGCGCTGCGTCTTCTCCATCTGCCGCTTGACGCGGGAGCGGATGCGCTTCTCGACCTGCAGGACACCGATCTCGCCTTCCATCAGGCCAAGAATCTTCTGCAGCCGCTCGGCCACCGAAACGGTGCCCAGCAGCTCTTCCTTCTGCTCGATCTTGATCACCAGGTGGCTGGCGATGGTGTCGGCAAGCTTCGAATGGTTGGTGATCTGGCTGACGGCGTTGACCACCTCGGCCGAGATCTTCTTGTTGAGCTTGACGTAGTTCTCGAACTCGGACTGCGCGGAACGCGCCAGCGCCTCGAGCTCGGTCTCGTCTTCCGCCGGCTCCGGCAGGGTCGTCGCTTCTGCTTCGAAGTAGTCGACGGTCTGCAGGTACTGGTCGATCTTTGCCCGGCGCAGGCCTTCGACCAGCACCTTGACGGTGCCATCGGGCAGCTTCAGCAGCTGCAGTACGGAGGCGATGGTGCCGGTGGCATAAATCTCATCAGGCGACGGATCGTCATCCTGGGCATTCTTCTGGGTGACGACGAGAATGTGCTTATCGTCGCGCATCACTTCTTCGAGCGCCTTCACCGACTTTTCGCGGCCGACGAACAGCGGCACGATCATGCCCGGAAAGACAACGATATCGCGTAGCGGCAGCACGGGGTAAACCCGATCGCGATCGAATCCGGCGCCGCCTTGGGTAACGTCCGACATATTTGGTCCTTTCCTGGGCGCAGGGCTCGTTTCGGGAGGATGGGCGAGCCCGCGCCCGTCTAGCAATCGGGCCGGTCCCCACGATGGGCGGCGAGCCTGATTCTGCTGATTAAATAGGGCGCCCGCGGCAAAGGGCAAGTCAACCTACCCGTAATGACGGGTATGCCCGCAATGCGGCACTACTGTGTGCTGCGGCTGCATCAGCCGGAGGGCCTCAGGTCGCCTCGACGGCCGGCCCGACATAGCGGGCGCGCGGGCGGATCAACTGGCCGCTCGCCACCTGCTCCAGCATATGCGCCAGCCACCCTACAGTGCGGGCCAGCGCAAAGATGGTGGCCGGGGCATGCGGCGGCAAGTCATAGGCGGCGCTCACCGCCGCCAGCGCGTAATCCACATTGGGCCGATCACCCAGCAGCGCCTCGGCGGTCAGCGCCAGCCTGCGGAACGATGCGGGCACCTCGATCGCCGCCAGCAGCGCCTCGGCGCGGAGGTCGCCGCGCGGATAGAGCCGGTGGCCGAAGCCGGGGATAACCCGCCCTTCTCCCAGCCATTCGCGCAAACCGTCGCCCGGCCGGTCGGCGTGGGGGCCGATGTCGAGCGCCAGTGCCAGGACCGCCGCAGCGGCAGTGCCATGCCGCGGGCCGGTGAAGGTGGCAAGCCCGGCCAGCGCGCCGGCCGGTAGCGATGCGCCGGTGGAGACGGCGACCCGCGCTGCGAAGGTCGAGGGATTGAGCTCGTGATCGGCCAGCAGCACCATGGTGCGCCGCAGGACCTCCGCCGCGCGGGGGCGCCCCAGACTGTCGGCCAGGCGAACGTGCAGCGGGCCGGCGCCGGCGCCCAGCATGGCGTCTGCGACACATCCGAGCACGCCCGCCGCCTCGCCGCGTAACTGCCATGGCCCGAGGCCCGAACTCGGAACACCCAAAACCGCTCGCTCCGCCAGCGCTGCGAAAGCCGCAGCCATCGGTGTCGCGGCGACGGGCCCAGGCGCGCTTGCCGGCAAGCTCCACGGCCCGTCCCATAACAGGGTGGCGACATCCTCGAGCGTCGCTGTGGTCGCCAGTTCGATCGCATCCACGCCACGATAATAGAGCCGCCCGCCACTGACCGTGGAGATGGCCGACGGCAGCACCGGGTCGCCCCAGCTGATCGCCTCCGAGGCCACCGTGGCAGAACTCCGCCGGCCGCGTGCCCGCGCAGCCAGCCGGTCTACGTCTTCCTCGCGATAGAGGCTCCGCCGCGTATCCGCCGGATCCGGTTTCGCCCGGATGCGGCCCCGGCTGACGCTCGCATAGAGCGACTGCGGCTTTGAGCCGAGCCGCGCCAATGCCTCCGTTGCGCTAAGCCACATGTTGACCTCAGACGTTGATCAATATGATCAAGATTGACGTCAATGTTAGCGTGCCTACCTTGGTTTGCAAACAGCCAAGGAGGCTCAGATGAGCAATGGACTCGAAGACGTTGTCGCCGCAGAAACCATCCTCTCGGATGTGGATGGGCTGGCGGGTCGGCTGATCATCCGTGGCCAGCCGCTCGACGCGCTGACCGGATACGCGAGCTACGAGCAGGTGCTGGCGCTGCTCTGGGATGGCTTCTTTGCCGACCTGCCCGAGGATCTGACCACGCCGCTGGCGAACGCCAGGGCGGCCGTGTACCGCGTCGTTGAACGCGAACAGTCGCTGCTGGCCGAGCTGCCGGTCTACGATGGCGTTCGCGCCGTGATGGCGCGGCTGCCCGACGACACTGATCTGGAAACGGCGCTGCTGCTGACCGCGGCTCCTGCCGTCGCCCTGCCGGCGGCGATCCGGCTGCAGGCCGGCAAGCGCCCGCGCGCGCCGCAGCTCGGCCTTGGCCACGCCGCCGATATGCTGAGCATGCTCGGCGACGTGGCCGCCGATCCGGCGCCCGCCGCGGCGCTCGACAGCTACCTCGTCACCGTAGTCGACCACGGGCTGAACGCCTCGACCTTTGCGGCCCGTGTGGTGGCCTCGACTCTCGCCGGTCTCAACTCATCAGCACTGGCGGCCTTGGGCGCCTTGAAGGGCCCGCGGCATGGCGGCGCGCTCGGGCCCGTTCTCGACATGCTCGACGCCATCGGCACTGCCGACAAGGCCGCGGCCTGGATCGAGAACGAGCTGGCAAACGGCCGGCGCCTGATGGGCTTTGGCCATCGCATCTACCGGGTGCGCGATCCTCGTGCCGATGTGTTGAAGGCCGCGCTTGAGCGGCTGACCCGGTCCGGCGCGGTCGATACCACCCGCGTCGAGTTGGCCCAGCAGGTCGAGGCGGTGGCGCTGGCGGCGCTGAAGCGCCACAAGCCCGACCGGGTGCTCGCGACCAATGTCGAGTTCTACCCGGCGCTGCTGCTCGAAACGCTCGGTTTCCCGCGCTCGGCGTTCACCGCGATCTTTGCCGCCAGCCGCATCGGCGGCTGGATCGCCCACGCCAGGGAAGAGGCCGCGAACGGCCGGCTGATCCGGCCGAAATCGCTGTACGTCGGGCCGGTGCCGAGGGTGGCGGCGTAGATCGGTCTCTCTTAGGAGCCGGTGGGAGCTGACCCCCACCCCTGTCC
>NZ_LAJE02000277.1 GCF_000970465.2 Devosia insulae DS-56 | reverse complement strand
CCCCTCCCCTCAAGGGGGAGGGGAGCAGAGCCTCACGGCACCACCACCAGCTTCCCCAGCGCCTGCCCGTCGCCGATCCGCTGAAACGCCGCCGCCGTCTCCGCCAGCGGATACACCCGGTCGATCGCCGGCGTCACCGCGCCGGTCGCGATCAGTGCGCCCAGCTCCGTCAGCTGCCCGACATCGGGCTGGTGCAGCACCAGGCCGAGCTGCTGCCCGCCTGGCTTCGAGCGCATCGCCCCGAGCGTCGCCACGGCAAGGATGGTTGGCGTCGTGCCGCCCACCACCGTCAGCCGGCCGGTGGGCGTCAGCACCTGCCGGTATTGTGCCAGCGGCCGCGACGCCACCATGTCGATGACCAGGTCATAGCGCTCGCTGCCCGCGGCAAAGTCCTCGGCGCGATAGTCGATCACCCGCTCCGCTCCCAGCGCGCGCATCAGGTCCAGTTTCTCCGCCCGGTCGACCCCGGTCACGTCAGCGCCGGCGCGCTTAGCCAGCTGGATCGCGAACGTCCCGGCCCCGCCACCGCCGCCATTGACCAGCACCCGGTCGCCGGCCCGCACCGCGCCCTTCCAGTTGAGGCCCTGCCAGGCCAGCAGGCCGGCCTGCGGTGTCGCGGCGGCGGCTTCGAAACTCATACCGTCGGGGATCGACGCCAACAGCACTTCCGGCGCCGCGACATACTCGGCGAACCCGCCCCAGTTCGCCCCGCTGAGGTCGCCGAACACCCTGTCGCCGACGGCGAGATGACCTACCCCTGCGCCCAGCGCCTCAACGACCCCGGCCACGTCTGCCCCGAGGGTCGGATAGCGCGGCCGCATCAGGCCACCCAGGCGCGCGAGGAACGGCTGGCCGCGCAACAGGTCCCAATCCCATGAATTGAGCGACGCGGCCTTGACCCGGATCAGCACCTCGCCGGGCCTCGGCACCGGCTGCGCCACCTCAGCGAGCTGCAGCTGCTCCACCCCGCCATATGCCGAATAGACCACTGCTCGCATCGCGCCCTCCCGATCCCCGCAGCACCATCCGCCGCCGGCGAGCCGCTTGACAAGCTCGACGCTTCGTTCGCTTTATGTTCTTATTTGCGCCACGGAGAATCCCGGATGGAGCCGGCCGCCACCATCCTGCACGCCGATCTCGATGCCTTCTACGCTTCGGTCGAGCAGCTGCTGAACCCGGAACTGCGCGGCAAGCCGATCGCCGTCGGCGGCGGCGTGGTGCTGGCCGCGTCCTACGAGGCCAAGGCGTTTGGCGTGCATGGCGGCATGTCCGGCTGGGCGGCCAAGGAACTCTGCCCCGAGCTGATCTTCACCGGCGGCCATTTCGAGGAGTATCAGCGGCTGGGCGATGCGGCGATCGGCATCCTCGACGACTACACCCCGCTGGTCGAGCGCATCTCGATCGACGAGGCGTTCGCCGATGTCGCCGGCTGCGAGCACCTGTTCGGCAGCCCCGAAACCATCGCCCGCACGGTGCGCACCCGCGTTCGCGCCGAGCTCGGTCTCCCCATCTCGGTCGGCGTGGCGCGCACCAAGCATCTCGCCAAGATCGCCTCGCAGGTGGCCAAGCCCGATGGCCTCGTCGTGGTCGATCCGGTGCGCGAGCTCGAGTTCCTGCACCCGCTGCCGGTCGGGCTGATGTGGGGCGTCGGCCCGGTCACCGAGGGGAAGCTCGAGGATGAAGGCATCCTCACCATCGGCCAGCTGGCCGAGCAGCGCACCGAGTGGGTGCAGCGTATCCTCGGCCATGCCGCCGGCGAAAAGCTCAGCGCCCTGGCCTGGAACCGCGATCCGCGCGGCATCGTCACCAACCAGCGCGCCCGCTCCGCCGGGGCCCAGTCGGCGCTCGGCAAAAAGCCGTTCATCGAGCGCATTTACCGCCCAACCCTGCACCATCTCGCCGACCGCATCGCCTCGCGGCTACGGGTAAAATCCTGGCACGGCCACACCATCACGGCGCGCGTCCGCTTCCGCGATCTGCGCGCCGTCACCCGCTCGATCACCATCGATTCCCCGATTTCGGCCACCGTCAGCCTCGCCGAAATCGCCGAGGATCTGGTGCGCGTCGTCCAGGCCGATCACCCCGACGAGCGCACCATCACCCTGCTCGCCATTTCGGTGGCGCAGCTCGAACGCGATCCGCTGGTCCAGCTCGAACTGCCGCTCGACCTCGCCGATGACGCCCGCCGCCCCGGCACCCGGCGCGGCGCCTCGCGCCTCAGTGCCGATCGGGCCATGGACGCCGTCCGCACCCGCTTCGGCCGCGAAGCCATCGGCTATGCCTCGGCGACGCTGGAACTGGAGCGCTCCGTCCCCGATGCTTTCCGCGGCTTGGCGGAAAAGCCGCTGTAACCGGCCCCCTGCAGTAACCTTCCACTATGTCACCCGTGCAAGTGCCCCAAACTCGGTGTAATCCCCGCGAAAGCGCATGAGCGCTAGGGAAGGGTTAGGGTCGTGCCCCACCCACCGGGTCATTCCCGCGAAAGCGGGAACCTCTGTTCTTTTGGCCTGCCGCACGATCGCAAACGGAGTTCCCCACTTTCGCGGGGATGACACCGTGTTTGGGGGACCTGCAGAGCGTCGGTTCGCCTACCCTGCCTCAGCCATAGCGGCTTAAGGCGGAGTGCATCAGAGGTGTCCTCTACTGATGAGCCACTACACCCTGCGATAGATCAGCTTCATCACCCCGCTCTTGAAGCGTTCGCTGTCGACCAGCTCGATATCGAAACGCCGCTCCAGGTTGTCGAGCAGCCGCCGGCCCTTGCCGAGGACGATCGGGTGGATCAGCCAGTGGTATTCGTCAACAAGGCCGAGATTGGTCAACTGCTGCACGATCGTGGCGCTGCCATAGGTGAGGATGTCGCCGCCCGCTCGCGCCTTGAATTCATTGACCTTGGCCGCATCGAGCTCCCGCCACAGCTCCGAGGTCGGCCACTTCGCCGCCTGCAGGTTGTGCGAGATCACCACCTTGTGCAGCGCATTGACCCGCTCGGCATAGGTCTTCTCCCACGGCGCGGCATTGGGGTTGGCGGGAACGGCCGACCAGTACTGCGCGAAATCCTGGTAGGTGCCCTTGCCAAGCAGCAGGCTGCTGGCGCCGTTGACCAGTCCGATCTCGTAACTCGACAGCTGCTCGTCGCCACGGATCCAATCCATCTCGCCCATCGGGCCGGCGATGAAACCGTCGAGGCTGATCCAGTGCGTGCTGATGAGCTTGTTCATTTGTCGTCTCCGTAATCAACAGGATTGTTAATCAACATAATTGTTGATTACGCGGTGAAACCAGCCCTGTCAAGCGAGCAGCCGCATTTCCGCCATCCGTGCCTGCGAGCCATTTGCGCCAGGGGCGTTGGGGGATGTCGTTGCGTAAACTGCTGATCGCGCTGGTGATCATCCTGGCGGCTGCCGTGACGGCCACCCTTGCCTATGCCCCCTACCTGCCGCAGGTGGTCGCCGAGGGCGTCCCGCCGCTTGTCTGGCCGGCGCCCGGGCACTTCGCCAGCATCGAGGGCGCCGCAACGCCGCGTGATCTGCACATCGCTGAAGCAGCCAGCACCCGTCCATTGCAACCCGACCTCGAGGCCGCCTTCACCGAGAAGCTCGGCAAGGCCTTGCTCGTCGCCCGCGCTGGTCGGCTAGAACTCGAGCACTATGCGCCAGGTCTCACCGCCGAAACCCGCTTCAACTCGTTCTCGATGGCCAAAAGCCTCGTCGGTGCGCTGATCTACAAGGCGCTGGCCGAAGGCCGGCTCAAAACCCTCGACCAGACCTTGGGCGAGCTCCTGCCCGATGATCGCGGCCTCGCCGGCGTCACCCTGCGCGCCCTGCTCCTGATGCGCAGCGGCATCGCCTTCGACCATGGCGAGGGCAAAGCCGGCGCCGTCAGCGGTGACAAGAGCGTCGATACCTCGGCCAACCCGTTCGGCCCGCTGGCGCGGCCGCACTTTCTTGGGCTTGGCGCCATCGAGGGCGGCCTCGTCACCGACGCCAGGACGACGTCCGCGTTCAACTACCAGAACGTCAACACCGCACTGTTGGGCGAGGTGCTCGAAACTGTCTACCAACAGGGCCTTGAGGAGCTGATCTCGGAAAAACTCTGGCGCCCGGCCGGCGCGGCGTCAGCCGCCTGGCGGCAGCCGGCAGTTGGCGCACCGGTCTCCGCCTATTGCTGCATCTATGCCACGGCGCGCGACTGGATCCGCATCGGCCTGTACCTGATCGAGAACGGCACGCCGGCAGCGCCCTTCCTCCCCACCGCGCTCTGGCGCGAGTTCCTTGGCCTCGATGTCGGCATTGCCGAGCGGCTCAACGACCATTACGGCCAGCATTGGCGCCAGAACGTCCTCGATCGCGCCGGCCAGGCGCTGCAGGGCCCGTTCACCTACCTGATGGGCCAGGGCGGCCAGGTGCTCTACCTGCTGCCCGAACAGCAACTGGTAGTCTACCGCGCTGGCGAAACCGTGCAGCTGTTGCACTCGACGCTCTACGGCGCCTGGAACAGCATTTCGCGGTAGACCCTCTGCTCCCCTCCCCCTTGAGGGGAGGGGTGGGGGGTGGGGG
>NZ_LAJE02000276.1 GCF_000970465.2 Devosia insulae DS-56 | reverse complement strand
CCCCCTCAAATCGCTCCACTGGAGCGATTTGCCCTGCGGGACGGCTCGAAGTCCCCCACAAGGGGGAGGTGCCGCATCCAGTGTGCGGCACGATCAGGCCAGGGCCCCGACTCTTCACCTCCCCCTTCATGGGGGAGGCCGGGCGGGGGGCCGTCTGCCGGCAGTCTGATCGCCTACAGCGTGCGCGCGTAGCGCATAAAAATCTGCTGGATCTCGCTCAGCACCGTCTCCGACAGCACCATATCGGCCGCACCGATATTGGTTTTGAGCTGCTCCATGGTCGTCGCGCCGATGATCACCGAGGTCATGAACGGCTTGGTCAGGCAGAAGGCGATGGCCATTTGGCAGACGTCGAGCCCGTGCTTTTCGGCCAGCGCGAGATAGGCGCGGATCGCCGGCTCGGTGTACTGGTTGTTGCGATAGGCCGAGCCGGCCACCGCGCCGCGCGTCCCCTCCGGCAGCACGCCGCCAAGATACTTGCCGGAGATGGCGCCCGCGGCCAGCGGCGAATAGGCCAAGAGCCCGACATCCTCGTGGAAGGCCAGTTCGGCGAGGTCCATGTCGTAGTAGCGGCGGAGGAAGTTGTATTCGTTCTGGATGGTCTGCACCCGCGGCAGGCCGAGTTCCATCGACAGCTTCAGATACTGCATGGTGCCCCAGGCGCTCTCATTGGAGAGGCCGAAATTCAGGATCTTGCCCTCCCGCACCAGCTCGCCCATCACCTGCAGCACTTCGAGCATGTTGGGCAACACGCTCTGCTTATCCTGCAGGTAGGGGTTGTAGTCCCACGAGCCCTCGAAATGGTAATGGCCGCGGCGCGGCCAATGGATCTGGTAGAGATCGATGCGGTCGGTCTGGAGGCGCCGAAGGCTGCCCTCCACCGCTTCACGCACGCTCGGCCCATCGATGCCGCGCCCGCCGCGCACCCAGGGCCGCCCGCCACCTGCGACTTTGCTGGCCAACACAATGTCGTTACGACGGCCGGTGGTCTTGAACCAGCTGCCGATGATTTCCTCGGTCTTGCCATAGGTCGAGGCGTCCGGCGGCACGGCGTACATCTCGGCGGTATCGAAGAAGTTGACGCCGTGCTCGACGGCATAATCCATCTGCTGATGGCCCTCGGCCTCGGTGTTCTGCTTGCCCCAGGTCATGGTGCCCAGGCAAATCTCGGACACCGAGATATCGGTGCGGCCAAGCGTCTTCATCTTCATCGGAATGCCCCTTCAAGTTCGGCGCGCACCGTATGAGGCGAGGCAATGAGAGACAATCCCCCGAAGGTCGGGCCGAGGTTGCGCCGGCAAGCCGGATCGGAGAGATTGTGCGCGCCATTTCAAGGATATCGCCGTTGCGCAAATTTCTGCTGCCGCTCGCCGCCTTCGCTCTCGCCGTCGCCACGCTGACGGGTGGGCCGGCCGCGGCGCAGGACGAGGCCGATCTGGGGCGGATCGGCCAGATGAACCTCAAGGAGCTGGCGGCGCTGGTCGGTGCGGTGACCCAGTCGGTCGGCCGGGACACCATAAAGCTGCAGCCGGCGGCGCAGCGCAACGATTGCGCCGAGCTGAGCCGTGCCTCCAACGCGTTCGGGCTCGGCTATCGGCTGCTGGCCGAGGCGCGGGGGGCGCTCGAGGGGAAGCCCGCGAGGGACATCGCGGCGCTGCAGAACCATATCGTGCAGGCGCGAGTCATCACTTTTGCGGCGCGGGTGCGGGCCGAGGAGTGGCTCAGCCGGCAATGCGCCAGCTTTGCCATGCCGGCCGACAAGGCGGCCGAGCCGCGTTACGCCAAGCCGATCAAGCTCCAGACCGCCGAATACACCCAGGCGATGATCGAGGCACGGCAGGCGGCGGAGACCAACCTGGCGCTCGCCGTGGCGGCGGGGATCGGCAAGAAGTGCCCCGAAGTGATCTCGGCGATCCAGTCGATCCAACTGTTCGTGCCCTATCTCGATAAGCTGTCGAAGGATGTGGCCAAGCGCCCGGAGGCTTTGGGCCCGCGGGCCAGCCGCCGTGGGCTCGAGGTGGCGCGGATCCAGCTGATCAACGCCGGCAACAAGTTGTATCGCGAGCTCCGCATCGGCTGCCGCGCCAAGCCGCCCGCCGACGCGGAAGCCCCGGCCGACGGGGCTCCGCCGCCCGCCCAGTAGGGCGGTTCGCGGCCGCTGGTCAAAAAACTGTCACGCGACACGCTTTTTGCCTTGAGGTGGCGGAGATCACCCCCTATATACCCCCTGCGTCGGCGGCGATGGCCGCACACGAAGGCGCAAAAAGCCAAGGCTTTGATATCTGACGCGGGGTGGAGCAGCCCGGTAGCTCGTCAGGCTCATAACCTGAAGGTCACAGGTTCAAATCCTGTCCCCGCAACCAAAGCTTGGCACAAGAAGAACCCCGCGAAAGCGGGGTTTTTCATTTCTCGGGGTCGGACGGGTCGGTGGTGCCGAGAAATCGCCGGTTCAGCGTCCCGGCGTCAGCCCTCAGCACGAAACCCATATCGATGGCAAAGGGCTGACGATTGACGTCGCAACAGCAGACGGCTTCGCGGTATTACGCGGCGCCCGACCATGACGCGTTCTCCGGGAGTTGGGCGGCTGTCCCGGGAAGGAGACCATCCCATGAAGGCAATCACAGTAACAGACCAGACGGCAGGAACCGCCGGAATGCGGCTGGTGGAGCGTCCCGAGCCGTCGCCGGCGATAAACGATGTCGTTGTCGCGGTCCACGCGTCGGGCTTCGTTCCGACCGAGCTGACCTGGCCCTCGACCTGGACCGATCGTGACGATCGTGACCGGACGCCGACGATCCCCGGCCATGAGCTCGCGGGGGTGGTGACCGCCCTGGGCTACGGTACAACGGGGCTATCGGTGGGGCAGCGGGTATTTGGTCTGACGGACTGGTATCGCGACGGTACGTTGGCCGAGTCGATCGCGGTCGAGGCCCGCAACCTTGCGCCGCTGCCTGGCGACGTCGATTTCACAATTGGCGCCAGCCTGCCGATCTCTGGCTTGACCGCCTGGCAGGGCCTGTTCGTGCTGGGGCGCCTGCAGGCGGGCCAGTGCGTTCTCGCGCATGGCGCTGCCGGTGCGGTGGGCTCCATGGCGACGCAGCTCGCCCGTGAGGCGGGCGCCTATGTCGTCGGCACCGGGCGCGCCGCCGACCGCCAGAAGGCGCTCGATTTCGGAGCACATGAGTTCATCGACCTCGAGAACGATGTGCTCGAGGACGTTGGTGGCGTTGATCTGGTATTCGACACTATCGGTGGTGACATCGGCAAGCGCTCCGCCAACCTGGTCCGAGGCGAAGGCGCGCTGGTATCCATCGTCGGCCCCGTCGAAGCCCGTCCCAAGGATGGCGTTGCCATCGACTTTGTCGTCGGCTCGGACCGTGCGCAGTTGACGGAGATCGTGCAGCGGGTGCGAGACGGCCGATTGCGAACGAATATCGGCACCATCGCGTCTCTCGATGAGGCCGTCGCGGTCTTCAATCCCACCAGGCGGATCAGCGGCAAGACAATTATCCGCGTCCGCGACTGATCCCTGGCTCCAGGTGAGCTGCCGACGGATCGGGGCCCAAGGTTGGCCAGAAAGCGAATCATACGAGAGCGGCAGCCGGCGAGTCCAAGGTTGAAGGGGATCGTTCGCCGGCCACCACTCTCTTCGGAGTCAACTCCTGCCCCCGGGCAGGGTTCCCTCCAGACAGCATGAAGCCCCGCACGGCCTCGAGGGTGGCGGGGCTTTTCGCATGGGCGGAACAGAACCTTTCGGCCTAACCGCCCGGCTGCTGCCTACTTCACGAAGCCGGCCGTCTTGCAGGCGTCGAGCGTCAGCGTCGCCAGGTCAATCTTGGTGGTGCCCTGGTCGAGTTCGGCCGGAGTATCGGCGTCCTTGGTGGCTTCGTCGCCGTCATTTTCGGTGTTGGTTGTGCTGTCCGACGTGGCAACTTCTGCCGCCAGAGAATCGCACTGGGCCTGGACCTTGGGCAGGTCCTCGGCGGAAATCTCAGTACCGTTGATCGAGGTCTGCGCCATGGCGCCCGATGCCAGCATGGCAATGGTGAGGGCGGCGGCGGAAACAAAGCTGCGGATCATCATAAGTTCTCTCCACTATTGTTATCGTTGAGGCGTGCCGGGCCTGTCGACGAAACGTGGAGTGGCGGGAATAGTTGCTTGCGACCGGTGCTTGCGGTCGCAAGGAACTTTGGATTGAACTCAGCTCACCGACATCGCCGAGGCGTCCAGCCACAGCGCGATGGCGACGGCGCCGGGGTCGGGGTGGCCGAGGGCGCGGTCGCCGATATAGCTGGAGCGGCCGCGGCGGGGGTGCATCGTGGCGGTGCGTTCGGCGCCGGAGCGGGCGGCAACGGCCGCAGCGGTCAACTGCTCGGCGGTGGTGCCGGCGGCCATCGCTGCGGCGGCGGGGAGCAGGGCATCGAGCATGGTGCGGTCGCCGGCGTCGGCGCCGCCCAGCCGCTTGATGGCGTCGGCCCCAGCGCTGAAAGCACGGGCGAGGGTGGCGCTGTCAGTTCCGCCATCGGCGACCGACTGAGCGGCGGCAATGGCGAAGGCGGCATAGAGCGGGCCGGAGGTGCCGCCGATGCTCTTGCGCAGGGCAAGGCCGCTCTCGCGCAGCACGGCATCGAGCGGGCGGGCGGTCCAGCCGGGCGCCAGTTGCAGCAAGGCGGTGGCGCCGCTGGCCAGCGAGTGGCCGATATCGCCGTCGCCGACGATGCGGTCCATTTCGGTCAGCTCGGCTTCGGCGGCGATGATGGCGCGGCAGGCCGAGGTGAGGAC
>NZ_LAJE02000275.1 GCF_000970465.2 Devosia insulae DS-56 | reverse complement strand
ATACCACCGTGTCGTACGCCGTAGCATTATACGAACCGGCCTCCCCTCCCCCGCCACGCGGGGGAGGATTTGCCTCACCGCCGGTGGTTCCTCCCGCTGCCCCCAACAGTCGAGCGCGGCTCCGACAGCAGCGGGGCCGCGCTCATAAGCGCCGTGGGGGGCAGCGGCGCTATCGCTTACCGCCTTAGCGGCAGTTGCGGTTGCCTTCCGGCGCCGTGCAGAACGGCTCTTCCGTCTCCGGCGCCAGCGATTTCGCCATGTCGATCAGCTGCATGAACTCGGCGCGGTAGCCGTTCTCGTCCGCACCGCGGGCGCCCTGGGCCAGCGAGCGGATATCGGCCCAGCTCATTTCGCCATAGTTCGAACCCCTGAGCTTCTGCCCGAAGGCAGCGACTGCCGCGGCGAAGCGCGAGTCCTCGGAGGCCTCGGCGGGGCTCGAAACGGCCTGGTCCTTGCCGATCGCCTGCTCGATCAGCTTGCTGGTCTCCTCGTCGGGCAGCTTGTAGCGCATCTTGAGGAAGCCGATCTCGCCGTTGCCGGCCGTTTCGGCCGTGGCGTCGGAGCTGTAGCGCAGGGGATCGTTCAGTTCGGCGCCCGAACCGACCGGGGTGATCTCGTAGAGCGCGGTGACGGTGGTGCCCGCCCCGATCTCGCCGGCATCGACCTTGTCGTTGTTGAAATCCTCACGGTTCAGCGCCCGGGTCTCGTAACCGATCAGCCGGTATTCGCTGACCACCGCCGGGTTGAACTCGACCTGGATCTTCACATCCTTGGCAATGGTTTCGAGCGTGCCGCCGGCATCCTCGACCAGCACCTTCTGGGCTTCCTTGAAGCTGTCGATGTAGCTGGCATTGCCGTTGCCGTTCTGCGCCAGCGCCTGCATCGTATCGTCGCCCAGGTTCCCCTGGCCGAAGCCGAGCACCGACAGGAACACCCCGCCGTCGCGCTTACCCTTGATGTAGGTCTTCAGGTCTTCCGGATCGTCGATCCCGACATTGAAATCGCCATCGGTGGCGAGGATCACCCGGTTGACGCCGTCGGCAACCTTGTTCTGCTCGGCCAGCCGATAGGCAAGCTCGATCCCTTCGGCACCGGCGGTCGAGCCGCCGGCCGAGAGGTTCTCCAGCGCACCGATGATCTTGGCCTTGTCGGTCGCCTTGGTCGGCTCCAGCACCACGCCAGCCGAACCGGCATAGGCAACGATCGAGATGGTGTCGTTGGCCCCGAGCTGATCGACCAGCAGCGCAAATGCCCGCTTCAGCAGCGGCAGCTTGTCCGGCTCATCCATCGACCCCGAAGTGTCGATCAGGAAAACCAGGTTCGAGGCCTTGTCCTCGGTCACCTCAGGCACATAGCCCTTGATGCCGATCTGGACGATCTGCGTCTTGCCGTTCCATGGCGTCGGATAGACCGAGACCGTCGGCTTGAACGGCGTCGAAGCGTCAGTTGGCGCGGGGTAGTTGTAGTTGAAGTATTTGATCAGCTCCTCGATGCGTACGGCATCGGGCTCCGGCACCCAGCCTTCGGCCAGCGAGCGCCGCACATAGGCATAGGAGGCCGTATCGACATCGATCGAGAAGGTCGAGACCGGATCGGTCTTCACCAGCTTGAGCGGCGATTCGGTGAACTTCGAAAACTCGTCGCCACTCGGCTGGGTGGGCTTTGCCATCGTTGCATCGGCCGGTGACGGCGCGGCCATGAAGGCTTCGTTCTGCGCCACACCGGAGGCGGCCATCTGCTTGGGCGCTGCCATTCGCATCTCGACCATCGGCGTAGCCGGCGCCGTCGCATCCAGACTCTCAAGGCCGGCACTGACCGACAGGCCGCTGCCGAGATCGCTGGTCACCGCGATCGTGCTGTCGGTGGCAGGGGGCGTTGCATCCACCGCCCCACTGTTCTGCGGCGCGACCTGGTCGCGCATCTGCAGGTCAGCCTCGCCTTCCGGCGCAGCCGCAAGGTTCGAGATGTTGCCATCGGCACCGGCAGTCGCCGGAGCTTCTTGCGCGGTGGTAGTGGCCGAGGCGGCCGTGCCACCGGCTTCCTTCTTTTCCAGCGCATCGGCGCGGCCGAGTTCCATCGGCGCCGGCTCGGGCTGCGCCGAGACTTGCGCCATCGGCTGGTCTGCATCCTTGCTGCTGACGGTCACCGGCGGCACGCCGATCGGAGTGATCGCGGTGCTGTTATAGAGCTGGTAGCCGAGCGGCAGCAGCAGCAGTGCGACGGCTGCGGTGCCGAGGCCGTAAGTGAGGCGGTTATCCATGATCCAGGTCCCTTTCGCATTGGCGAAGATGGACCTGAGACGCCGGGTGATCGAATTTCCTTGGGGCGCCTGTTTCGCGTTCGCCTGCTCGGCGTCGAAAGCCAACATGGCGGCATCGAGCGCGCGGCGACGCGCCGCCTCGGAAGGAGCCGGGGTCTGCGCCTGCTGCAGCGCGGTGAGCTTGTTGTCGTCGTCGTGGTTGCTCATAGGAGCCCCCTCAGGGTCTTTTTGGCTTCGTGGATGTGCCAGGAGACGGTTGCCTCCTTGCACCCCATGATCACGCCGGCTTCGGCGTGGCTCATCCCCTCCGCATAAATCAGCAGCACCGCATCCCGTTGCTGTTCGGGAAGTTTGCGCACTGCAGTCCACAGCTCCTTACTGGTCGCTGCGTCTTCCTGCTCGGGCAGGTATTCGTCCGGTGCCACCTCGGCATAGCGGTCGGCATTGCGCCCGCGCCGGCTGCGCGCCCGCTGCATGTCGCGCACGGCATTCAGCGTAACGCGATAGAGCCAGCTGGTGAACGCCGAGCGCCCGTCGAAACTGTTGAGGATCGAGGCGAGCTTGATGCACACATCCTGCGCCACATCCTCGGCGTCCGACACCTTGCCGCACCATTTGCACGCGGTGCGGAAGATGAAATTGTAGTGCCGTTCGACCAGTTCGCCGAACGCATGCCGATCGCCGCCGACCGCCCGCGCGATCAGCGTTTCATCGGGCACTGGGGCGTCGAGCACCCCGCTATTGATGAATTCAGGCGTCAAGGACCGTAGCACCTGTGTGAGCTTTCAGCCGGTGTTCTAGGACTAAGACGATGAACGGTGACTGATCCTTGGGGTGGAGGTGAAGATTTTTCTTCAGGGGCACCAACGCCGACTTGCCCACCCTCACCGGCCGTCATCCCGGCGAAGGCCGGGACCCAGTGCACCAGCCGTTCCACTTGATCGCAACTCTCCAACCCATCCGTGATAGACCGGAACGGTTCCTGGCGTTCCGGCGCTCCGAGCAGTGGGTCCCGGCTTTCGGCGGGATGACGGCCGGTGGACAGGGCAACGAGTGTCTTCCGACACCCCCGCGACATCCGTCCGCCTTGCCTTCACCACCGCACCGGCGTAGGGCACCGGCATGTCCGAAGATCCGAAAAAGCCCGACAGCCCGTTCCGCCTCAATCGCAGCCGCATCCTGCTGCTGCTGTTCGGTGCGCTGCTCCTGACCTACATCATCTCGGCCATGCTCGGCGGGCTCGGCAACTACCAGATGCTGAAGGAATCGGCGACGCAGCCCGCCGCCGAAACCACCAGCACGTCGCCTTAAGCCACCAGCGCCTGCGGCACGGCTTCGGCGATGAAGCCGCCGCCCAGCACTTCGCTGGTGCCGCTCTCGTCAGCGTAGAACACGCAGGCCTGCCCGGGCGAGATACCGTATTCGCCGGCAAACAGCGTGACGAACACCTCGCCATCGGCCATGTGCACGGCGCCCGACTGCGGTGGCCGCGTCGAGCGCACCTTGACCTCGATCGGCATGCCATTGCCGGCGGCCAGCGAGGCGAGTTGGCGCTCACCCAGCCAGTTCACGTCGCGCAGCCGCACCGTTTTGGTCATCAGCGCTTCGCGCGGGCCGACGATGACGCGGCCAGTACGGTGCTCGAGCTTGACCACATAGAGCGGCTCGCCTGCCGCGACACCGAGGCCCTTACGCTGGCCGATGGTGTAGTTGACGATCCCCTCGTGCTTGCCCAGCACGCGCCCATCGAGGTGGACGATCTCCCCTTCGGCCAGCGCTTCGGGGTGCATCTTGCGGATCACGTCGGCGTACTTGCCCTGCGGCACGAAGCAGATGTCCTGGCTGTCGTGCTTTTCAGCGATCTCGAGCCCGAACTCCCGCGCCAGTTCGCGCACCGCCGGCTTGGTCATGCCGCCGAGCGGGAAGCGCAGGAAATCCAGCTGCTGCTCGGTGGTGGCAAACAGGAAGTAGCTCTGGTCACGTGAATCATCGACCGGCCGGAACAGCCGGCGCTTGCCGTCGACGAGCTTCGATTGCACGTAATGCCCGGTTGCCAGCACGTCGGCGCCGAGGTCCTTGGCCACTTCCATCAGGTCGACGAACTTGACGCTTTGGTTGCAGGCGATGCACGGCACCGGCGTCTCGCCCTGCCGATAGGCATTGGCGAACGGCTCCATCACCGAGTTCTTGAAGCGCTCTTCATAGTCGAGCACGTAGTGCGGAATATTGAGCGCCTGCGCCACGCGCCGCGCATCATGGATATCCTGGCCGGCGCAGCAGGCGCCCTTGCGGTGCGTCGCTTCGCCATGGTCGTAAAGCTGCAGGGTTACCCCCACCACATCGTAGCCCTGGCGGGCGAGCAGCCCGGCAACGACGGAACTATCGACGCCCCCCGACATCGCGACAACGACGCGCGTGTCCTCGGGACGCTTGGGCAGATCAAGCGAATTCAGGTCCATATCTCTCATCCAGAAGGGTTCAAGGTCCGACGGATCGGGCGCGGTATAATCGTTCTCACGGGCGGTGTCACGTGCCTCAAATCCGGTGTGAGCTGACCCCCCCCCCTGTCC
>NZ_LAJE02000274.1 GCF_000970465.2 Devosia insulae DS-56 | reverse complement strand
GCACTGGGCGTGCCGACGCTGCCGGCGATCATGATCGGGGCGGCGGCGGGCGGGGCGGCCGGGTTCGTCAATGGCTGGCTGACGGTCAAGACCGGGATCAATGGCTTCATCGTGACGCTGGCGACGGCCTCGGCCTTTGCCGGCATCAACCTCGGGATCACCAAGGCGGTGCCGTTCTACAACCTGCCAGCGGATTTCGTGGCGTTCGGCAATGGCCGGCTTGGGCTGTTTCCGCTGTTGCTGATCGTGCCGCTGCTGGTCACGGTGCTCCTGGCTTTGTTCTTCTCGCGAGCCGTGCCGGGGCGGCACATGCTGGCGGTGGGCGGCAATGCGCCGGCGGCGCAACTGAGCGGCGTGTCGGTGCCGCGGGCAATCATTTCGGCGCACGTGCTGTCGGGGCTGCTGGCGGCGGTGGCGGGTATCCTCGCGGTGGCGCAGCTCGGCTCGGCGCAGCCCACCATCGGGTCGGACTGGCTGGTGATCTCATTCGCCGCGCCGATCATCGGCGGGGCGAGCCTTGCCGGTGGGGCGATCTCCATCGTCGGCACGCTCCTGGCGGTGGTGCTGATCGGGCTGATCCAGAACGCCATGGTGCTGGTGAAGGTCGACCCCTACTGGGTGCAGTTCCTGCTCGGGGCGCTGATCCTCGTCGCGGTGTGGTTCAACCGCTATCGCGCCGTCCGGGTGGGAGAGAGCTGATGGCGCTGACGGTCGACAAGGCCAGCAAGTCGTTCCCCGGCGTCCGGGCGCTGAAGGATGCGGCCCTGGAGCTCAGAGCCGGCGAAGTGCATGCGCTGATGGGCGAGAACGGCGCCGGCAAGTCGACGCTGATCAAGATCATCACCGGGGTGCACCGGCCGGATGGCGGGCGGCTGCTGCTCGACGGAACCGAGATTTCGCTCAGTAGCCCGCGCGACGCGATCCGGCTCGGGATTTCGGCGGTGCACCAGGAGCGCAACCTGATCCCGCGCTTCTCGGTGGCCGAGAACATCCTGCTCGAGAACCTGCCGCGGCGCGCCGGGCTGGTGGACTACGCCAGGGCCAATGCCGAGGCGAAGAAATATCTCGAAATGATCGGGCTAGTGGTCGACACGCGGACCGAGGTGCGGCACCTGAGCGTCGCGCAGATGCAGATGGTGGAGATCGCCAAGGCGCTGAGCCATGAGGCGAAGGTGCTGCTGCTCGACGAGCCGACCGCCTCGCTGACCGGCGAGGAGGCGGAGGCGCTGTTCGCGCTGATCAGGCGGTTGAAGGCGGAGGGCGCGGCGATCCTGTTCGTGTCGCACAAGCTTGAGGAAGTGCTGGCGATTTCGGATCGGGTGACGGTGCTGCGCGATGGCGAGACGACGCTGATCGGCGAGCCGATCGCCAATATGAGCCGTGGCCGGCTGATCGAGGCGATGATCGGGCGGGCCGAGCGTATCGCCGTGGTGCGGCCGCCCAAGCCGGCGACCGGCGCGGTCAAACTCGAGGCCAAGGGCGTCGCGACGGCTGCCGGGCACCGCGATATCTCGTTCACGCTGCGGCGCGGCGAAATCCTCGGGCTCTACGGGCTGGTCGGCGCGGGGCGCACCGAGCTGGCGCGGGCGCTGGTGGGGAAAGACAAAGTCACCGGCGGCAGCCTGTCGATTGACGGCAAGCCGGCAGTGATCCGCTCGGTCGAGGAGGCGCTGAAGCGGCACCGTATCGGCTATCTCAGCGAAGACCGGAAATATGAGGGCGTGGTGCTGCTGCATCCGATCCGCTTCAACGTGGCGATGACCATCTGGGACCGGCTGGCGAGGTTCCTCGGCTTCCAGACGGCGGCCGGGGAGCGCAAGGCCGCCGAGCCGTTTGCGCGGCAGCTGGAGATCCGCACGCCCAGCCTCGAGCAGTCGGTGGGGAACCTCTCAGGTGGCAACCAGCAGAAGGTGTCGCTGGCCAAGTGGCTGGCGGCGAAGGTCGACCTGCTGGTCATCGACGAGCCGACGGTCGGCATCGACATCAAGACCAAGGCCTATATCCACGAGCTGATCGGCAAGCTGGCGGATGACGGGCTGGCGATCCTCTTGATCTCGTCGGAGCTGCCGGAAATGGTGGCTTTGGCCGACCGTATCCTGGTGATGCACGAGTTCCGCCTCGTCGACGGTTTTGACAATGATCGCAGTTACGAGGCGATGAGCCGGAAGGTGATGGGGGCCATCCACCGGCATGCGGACGAGGTGGTGGCGGCGGAGTAGCAATTGCGCTCCTGCTCTCATCCCCACCGGCGTCATTCCCGCGCAGGCGGGAACCTAGTGCGATCTATCAAAGCTCATCGGCGTCTGAAGCATCCCACTGGGTCCCCGCCTGCGCGGGGATGACGCCGGTGGATTGCCTGAACTAACCAGTGTTTCGAGCCGGCCTGATACCCGCTATTGATCACCCCATGACCGACATCACCGCCCTCGACACCGCCGACCCGTTTGCCCGCACGCGCGCCCTGTTCGACCTGCCTGATGGCATCATCTATCTCGACGGCAACTCGCTCGGGGCATTGCCGCGCGCCGTGAAGGGGCGGATGGCCGAGGTGGTGGCGACGCAGTGGGGCGAGGGCCTGATCCGCAGTTGGAACACACATGACTGGATCGACCTGCCGGGGCGGGTGGGCGAGCGGATCGCGCGGCTGATCGGCGCGGCGCCGCAGACGTTGATGGTCGCCGACTCCACCTCGGTGAACCTGTTCAAGGTGCTGGTGACGGCGCTGCGGCTACGACCGGGGCGCCAGGTGATCGTCTCGGAGCGCGGCAACTTCCCGACCGATGCCTATATCGCGGCGGGCGTTGCGGAGCTGCTGGGGCAGGGGCACGAGCTGCGGCTGGTGGAGGCCAGCGAAATCGAGGCGGCACTGGGCGATGACGTCGCCGTGCTGCTGCTGACCGAGGTGAACTACCGGACCGGGGCGCGGCTCGACATGGCCGGGCTGACGGCGGCGGCGCAGCGGGCTGGCGTGCTGACGATCTGGGATCTCTGCCATTCGGCCGGGGCGTTCCCGGTCGATCTCAGCGGCGCGGATGCCGATTTCGCCGTCGGGTGCGGCTACAAATATCTCAATGGCGGGCCGGGGGCGCCGGCCTTCGTCTATGCGGCGCCGCGGCATCTCGAGGGGTTGCGACAGCCGCTGACCGGCTGGCTGGGGCATGCGGCGCCGTTCAGCTTTGCCGAGACCTATCGGCCGGCGGCAGGCATCGGGGCGATGCGGGTAGGGACGCCGCCGGTGCTGTCGATGTCGGCGCTCGATGCGGCGCTCGAGGTGTTCGATGGGGTCGATCTGGGCGCGCTACGGGCCAAGGCGGATCGGCTGTTCGAGCTGTTCACCGACGAGGTGAAGCGGCTGGCGCCGGAGCTACAACTGGCGACGCCGAGCGAGCCGGCGCGGCGCGGTACCCAGGTATCGCTCAGGCATCCCGAGGCCTATGCCGTGATGCAGGCGCTGATCGAGCGTGGGGTGATCGGGGATTTCCGCGAACCCGACATCCTGCGCTTCGGGTTGACGCCGCTCTATCTGAGCTTCGCCGAGGTCAAGCGGGCGGCGGAAATTCTTGGCGAGGTGATGCGCACCGGAGCCTGGGATCAGCCGCGCTACAAGGTGCGGGCCAAGGTGGTTTGACGTTGCTCTAGCCCACCGATCTCTCGGGGAGCGCCTTCTCCCACAAGGGGAGAAGGCCACGGTCCTCTGGCTTTGGTCCTATCCCTAGAACAGCTCGGCTTCGCCGTGGACGCCGAAGCTGGCGCTGCCGGAGAGGGCGGGGACGCGTAACTCGTCGAGCACCAGGCTCGACCAGATCTCGTCATAGACCGATTGCGGGGCATCGGGGGGCAGCAGGGCGAACTGGCGGACGGCGAGCGCCATGTTCTGGCAGCGCTGCTCGATACGGTCCTGGCCCTGCAGGGCGTTGATGATGATCCGGGCGGCCTCGCGGCGCGCCTCGTCGGCCGAGACCGACTTGTCGGCGAGCAGTTCGAGGGCCAGGGTGACGCCTTCCACCATGCCGGCGGTCTGACGCGCGGTTTCATCGAGCTCGCGGGCGAGCCTTTGCAGAGACATGTAGAGAAAACCCCCGTAGTGCGATTGGACCCTAGCGTGGATTTCTGAATGGCTCCTTGCGAATGGAGCGGCATCAGGGTGGACGCGAGGCTTTTGGTTAGCGCTTCACTAACGAATTGACGGTAACGATGACATGCCACTCTTTCTCGGATCTGCCTTACGATGGTCATGTCGAGTTCACTGCCTCCCGAGTTCGATCGTGGTGTGGTGACGACCGTACATCAGGGTGATTGCCTGGTGTCGAACGAGGTGGACCTGACCTTCTCGACCGTGCTCGGCAGTTGCGTTTCGGCCTGCGTCCGCGACCGGGTCGCCAATGTCGGCGGGATGAACCATTTCCTCCTTGCTGAGCAATCGGCCTCGGCGGCGGATCGCTACGGCGCTTCGGCGCGCTACGGTGCGTTCGCCATGGAACAGCTGATCAACAAGGTGCTGACGCGCGGCACCGGCCGCAAAGCCAACCTCGAGATCAAGGTGTTCGGCGGCGGCAAGATCAATGGCGCGCTCGACGATATCGGGCTCAAGAACATCGAGTTCGTGCGCGAGTTCCTCGCCAACGAAGGCTACGAGATGGCCAAGGAAGACCTCGGCGGCAGTTACGCGCGCCGGGTGATGTTCAAGCCCTATTCCGGCCGCGCCTTCATCAAGCGGCTCGACAATACCGCCAACGCTTCGATCGCCAGGGAAGAACTGGCCGTGGCGGCCAGCCGCCGCAGCGTCATCACCAAGCCGGTGGTCGACGACATCGAACTGTTCTGAGTGCTTCCCTCCCCCTTGAGGGGAGGGATTGAGGGAGGGGGTGGTGCGGTGATCACCGATGGAC
>NZ_LAJE02000273.1 GCF_000970465.2 Devosia insulae DS-56 | reverse complement strand
TTGTGCAATGGGAGGAGGGCATAGGATGTTTCTGCCTGTCTAGTGGGCTCGGAGATGGTTATAAGAGCCAGGTTACGGCTTCTGCACGAAGCTTTCGAGGACCTTCTTGCGGCCGGCTTTCTCGAACTCGATGGTCAGCTTGTTGCCTTCGATCTGCTCGATCCGGCCATAGCCGAACTTCAGGTGGAAGACGCGCTCGCCGACATCGTATTTCGAGCCACGGCCGTCATCGACCGAGCGGGCGACGAGGTCGCCATCGATGGTCACCGGGCCAGCAGATTTGCGCGATGAGGCCTGGGCGCGGGCGCGCTGCCAGCCGGGGGTCTCGTAAAGGGAATCGAACGGGTCGCGGGTATCGAAACGGCCGCCGCCCGAACGGCCGCCATAGCCATAGCCGCCATAGGCCGAGCCGGTGTCCTTCACCTCGACTGCTGCTGCCGGCAGCTCGTCGAGGAAGCGTGACGGGATCGCCGATTGCCAGAGGCCATGGGTCAGCCGGTTCTGCGCCACCGAGACGCGTAGACGCTTGCGGGCCCGGGTGAGGCCGACATAGGCGAGCCGCCGCTCCTCCTCGAGCCCGGCGCGGCCGCTCTCGTCGAGGGTGCGCTGGCTGGGGAACAGCCCTTCCTCCCAGCCGGGGAGGAACACGGTTTCGAATTCCAGCCCCTTGGCGGAGTGGAGCGTCATGATCGACACGGCGTCGTCGGCCTCGCCGGTATCGCGGTCCATTACCAAGGAGACGTGCTCGAGGAAGCCGCTCAGCGAGTCGAACTCCTCCATGGAGTTGACCAGTTCCTTCAAATTCTCGAGCCGGCCTTCGGCCTCGGCGGATTTGTCGTTCTGCCACATCTCGGTGTAGCCGGACTCGTCGAGCACCTGGCGCGCCAGATCGGCGTGCGAGGTGTGGCGGCGGACGATGCCGGGCGCCAGTTCTTCGGTCTCGACGGCATCTTCGGGAGGCACGGCCTGCGCCCGCTGCGCCCAGTCATCGAACTGATCCATCAGTTGGCGCAGCGTGGTGCGCTGCTTGGGCTTCAGCTCCTCGGTCTCGACGAGGGTGCGCACGGCGGTGGTCAGCGAAGTGCCCTGGCGGCGCGCCGCGTCGTAGAGGATCTGCAGGGTGGAATCGCCCAGCCCGCGCTTCGGCGTATTGACGATGCGCTCGAAGGCGAGGTCGTCGTTGGGATTGGACACCAGCCGCAGATAGGCCAGCGCATCGCGGACTTCCTTGCGCTCATAAAAGCGCGGGCCGCCGATGACGCGGTAGTTGAGGCCGAGCGTGATGAAGCGCTCTTCGAAGGCGCGCATCTGGTGTGAAGCGCGCACCAGGATGGCCATCGAGTTCAGCGCGTCGCCCTGGCGCTGGAACTGCTCGATCTCCTCGCCGACCTGCCGGGCCTCCTCGTCCGAATCCCAAACCGAGGTGACCATGACCAGCTCGCCCGGTTCGCCCACATCGGTCTGCAGGGTCTTGCCCAGCCGGCTCTCATTGTTGGCGATGAGGTGCGAAGCGGCCTTCAGAATATTGGAGGTAGAGCGGTAGTTGCGCTCCAGCCGGATCACCTTGGCGCCCGGAAAGTCCTTCTCGAAGCGCAGGATGTTGTCGACCTCGGCGCCGCGCCAGCCATAGATCGACTGGTCGTCGTCACCGACCACGCAGAGGTTGGCCTCGGGAGCGGGCTTGCCCTGCGCCAGCAGGCGCAGCCACAAATACTGCGCGACGTTCGAATCCTGGTACTCGTCGACGAGGATGTATTTGAAGCGCCGGTGATACTCGGCCAGCACATCCGGGTTTTCGCGGAACAGTTTGATGCAGAGCAGCAGCAGGTCGCCGAAATCGGTGGCGTTCAGCGTCTTCAGCCGATCCTGGTACTGCTGGTAGAGCTCGGGGATCCGGCCATTGGCGAAGGCCGAGCGGTCGGCCATCGACACATCGGTGGGCAACTGGCCGCGGTTCTTCCAGTTGTCCATCATCCCGGCGAACTGCCGGGCCGGCCAGCGCTTCTCGTCGATATTGGCAGCTTCCAGCAGCTGCTTGATCAGCCGGATCTGGTCGTCGGTATCGAGAATGGTGAAATCCGAGCGCAGCCCCACCAGCTCGGCGTGCCGGCGCAGCAGCCGCGCGCCGATCGAGTGGAAGGTGCCGAGCCATGGCATGCCCTCGACGCCCGCGCCGACCAGCGCGCCGATGCGCTCCTTCATCTCGCGCGCCGCCTTGTTGGTGAAGGTCACCGACAGGATCTCGGACGGCCAGGCCTTTTTGGAATTGAGGATGTGGGCGATGCGGGTGGTCAGCACGCGGGTCTTGCCGGTGCCGGCGCCGGCGAGCACCAGCAGCGGCCCCTCGGTGGTCAGCACGGCGTCGCGCTGCTCCTCGTTGAGGCCCTTCAGGTAGTCGGGCGCCGCCGCTCCCCGGCCAAACTGGCTGGTGATCGAGCCCGCCTGCGGGCGGTCGAGGCGCTGCGGTTCTGCTGCCATCAGGGAAACGACGAATCCTGTTTCGTTCTCATCGTTAGATATAGGCAGTACAGGGCCCGATGTATATGCGGCGGGGCCTGTCACAGATCTGTCACCCGATCGTCATGTGGCCGTTGTGCGGCGTGCCTAAGCCGAAGCCTTCGATTTTCAGGGGCGCCAGCAAATGCAGTTCAAATCCATTCTCCTCGGCCTCACCGCCGGCCTTCTCGCCACCTCGGCCTATGCCGCGCCGGTGTTCAACCGGATCGCCAGCTTCCCGGTGGAGCTGAACAACCCCGAAGCCAAGGCGACCTCGTCGGAAATCATAACTGCCTCGGAAGATGGTCTGACGCTGGTCTATTCCGACAGCCCGGCCGGTGGCATCGGCTTTATCGACATCACCGATGCCAAGGCCCCGAAGGCTGCCGGCTTCCTGTCACTCGAGGGCGAGCCGACCTCGGTCACCATTATCGGCAACAAGGTCTATGCCGCGGTCAACACGTCGGAGAGCAAGGTCAATCCGTCGGGCAAGCTGGTGGTCGTCGACCTCGCCAGCAAGGCGATCGAGGCGAGCGTCGATCTCGGCGGCCAGCCGGACTCGATCACCCACAACGCCGCCGGCACGCTGATCGCCATCGCGATCGAGAACGAGCGCGATGAAGAGATCAATGACGCCGCCATCCCGCAGCTGCCGTCGGGCTACCTCGTGCTGCTCTCGCTCACCGGTGGGGCGCTCGATCCGGAAAGCCTCGCCAAGGTCGAGCTGACCGGCCTCGCCGGCATCGCGCCGGAAGATGCCGAGGCCGAGTTCGTCTCGATCAACGGTCTCGACGAAGTCGCGCTGACGCTGCAGGAAAACAACGAGATCGTCATCATCGACGGCAAGACCGGCGCGGTGAAGTCGCACTTCTCGGCCGGCACCGTCAGCCTCGAAGGCATCGACACCAAGAAGGACGGCGCGCTCAAGTTCACCGGCAAGCTGGCTGACGTCGCCCGTGAGCCCGACGCGGTAAAGTGGCTCGACGACAACCGCCTGGTCGTCGCCAACGAAGGCGACTGGAACGGTGGCTCGCGCAGTTTCACCATCTTCAACAAGGATGGCACCGTCGCCTACGAGAGCGGCCCGTCGATGGAACTCGAAGCCGCTCGCCTCGGTCACTATCCCGACGCGCGCAACAAGAAGGGCGTCGAGCCCGAGGGCCTCGAGGTCGCGACCTTCGGCGAGGACAACCTGTTCTTCGTCGCCCAAGAGCGCTCCTCACTGGTGGCCGTCTACAAGGATACGGGCGCCGAGCCCGAGTACCTGCAGTCGCTGCCGTCCGGCATTTCCCCCGAGGGCCTCGTCGCCATCCCCTCGCGTAACCTCCTGGCTACCGCTAACGAGGTCGACCTGCGTGAAGGTGGTCTCGCCGGCTCGCACGTCATGCTCTACGAGCGCACCGAAGGCGAAGCCGCCTATCCGCAGCTGATCTCCGATCTCGATGCCGACGGTCACCCGATCGGCTGGGCCGCCATCTCGGGCGCCGTGGGCGATGCCGAGAAGACGGGGATCCTCTATGCCGTCAGCGACAGCGTGCTCGCAGCCGAGCCGGCGATCTACGAGATCGACGCCACCGCCAAGCCGGCGAAGATCGTCAAGAAGACCGTCATCACCCGTGGTGGCGATGCGGCGCAGAAGCTCGACCTCGAGGGCATCACGCTCGATGGCGAGGGCGGTTTCTGGGTGGCTTCGGAAGGCCGCAGCGACCGGCTGACCCCGCATGCGCTCTACCGCATCGACGCCGAGGGCAAGATCACCGAGGAGGTGGCGTTCCCCGAGGCGCTGCTGCCGAGCGAGATCCGCTACGGCGCCGAGGGCGTCACCAAGGTCGGCGACACCCTGTGGGTGGCGATCCAGCGCGAGTGGAAGGACGATCCGGCGGGGCAGGTGAAGCTCTTGGGCTACAACACCAAGGAGAAGACCTGGTCGGCTGTCCGTTACCCGCTCGAAGCGGCGGCTGATGGCGCCTGGAACGGCCTCTCCGAGATCACCGCGCACGGCGACTACGTCTACATCGTCGAGCGCGACAACCAGATCGCGCTGAAGGCGGTGCTGAAGAAGCTCTACCGCGTGCCGGTCTCGGCCCTCGTCGGCGCCGAAATCGGCGGCGAGCTGCCGGTGGTCACCAAGGAAGAAGTCCGCGACTTCATCCCCGACCTCGCCTCCAACAACGGCTATGTCGTCGACAAGGTCGAAAGCTTCGCCATCGGCGCCGACGGCACCGGTTACGTGATCACCGACAATGACGGCGTCGCCGACTCCTCGGGCGAAACCTTCTTCTGGTCGGTCGGCACGATCCAGTAACCAGACAGCCTCCTGCTTGCGGGGCTCAGGGGCCGGTCCGAAAGGGCCGGCCCCGCTTGGTTTTGGGGGGAGCGTACTCCACACAGCTAACGCCGGTGCGTGGGGCACCCCCACCCTTGATCCCTCCCCACAAGGGGG
>NZ_LAJE02000272.1 GCF_000970465.2 Devosia insulae DS-56 | reverse complement strand
GGTGGGGGTGCTCTTCCCGCACTCAGCTATCCTCGCGCCATGTGCGCAGCGCCATCTAACAGCAAATCCCCAGCATTACTGCCCCGTCATTCATTTGTCGTTCAGCCCCAGTCATCATAGGGTGGCGGAATTGTTCATGACGATAGGGGTTTGGGAATGCAGCGGCTTTTTCGGTCGATCTGGTGGCTTGTCGTGGCCGGAACCCTTGCTCTCAGTCCCGCGCATGCGGCTGACCGCAACATCACGCTGCTGCCCGGCACGGATCTCCCCGGTTTCGACTATTCGGTGCTGAAGGATGTCGATGTCGACGCCTGCTCGGCCGCCTGTACCGACGACAAGATCTGCCGCGCCTTTACCTATAACGAGAAGGCCAACTGGTGCTTCCTCAAGGGCGATGTCGGCCCCGAGACGGCGTTCAAGGGCGCCACGTCCGGCCGCGTCGATTTCACCCCGCCGCTCGCCGAGAACGTTGAAGCGCGGCTGAGCGAGCTGCCGTTCCCGGCGCAGGATCTGGTCGATTCCGCCCGCTACATGGCGAGCAACCTGCCGCAGACCGATCCGCCGCCGCCGGATGTGAGCTATGCCGACCTGGTTGCCGCCGGCGACGAAGCCTCGGCGCAGTCGAACCCCTCGGCCGCCATGGTCTCCTATCGCCAGGCCCTGGCGATCAACAGGAACGACCCCTCGGTGTGGCTGAAGCTCGCCGCCCAAGGTGAAGCCCGCGCGGTCATCGAAGCGGCCGCCGGCAACGGCGTCTATGACCTCGCAGTCAACTCGTCCTATGCGGCGATGAACGCGCTGATGCTGGCCGAGACCGTCGCCGAACGCGCCGACGCGCTGGGTGCGCTCGCCGTGTCGCTGTCGCGCCGCGAGATGTGGCGCGAAACCATTGCCACCTACCGGGCAAGCCTCACGCTGGTCGATAACGCGACGCTCGAAGCGGCGCTGGAAAAGGCAGTCGCCGAGCATGGCTTCCGCGTCACCTCCAACCAGGTCGATGCCGAAGCCGCCAACCCGCGCATCTGCGCGGTGTTCTCGGATTCGCTGCCCTCTGGCGACACGGACCTGTCGAGCTATGTCGTCGTCGATAACGCGCCGACCGTGGCGGTGGAAACCGAACAGAGCCAGATTTGCATCACCGGCGTCGAGCATGGCCGGCGCTATCACATCAAGCTGCGCGCCGGGCTGCCTTCGGCCAATGGCGAAGAGCTGCGCGCCGATGTCGAGCTCGACCTGTTTGTGCCGGATCGTGCGCCGTTCGTCGGCTTTGCCAACAATGCCTATGTGATGCCCGCCGGGCTCGGTGGCGGCCTGCCGATCACCTCGGTGAACGCCAAGACCGCAGACGTGGTGATCTACCGGATCGGCGATCGTTCGATCGCCACGGCGGTACGCAACGGAGTGTTCCAGCGCACGCTCGACGGCTATTCGGCCGAAGACGTCGCCAATTCGACCGGCGAGAAGACCTGGGAAGGCCAGGTCGACCTGGCGCAGGGCGCGCCTAACGCCATGACGGTGACCGCCATTCCGGTGGCCGAGATCGTCAAGGAATTGCAGCCGGGCGCCTATGTGGTGACCGCCAAGGTCGACGGCGTACAGCAGGAATATTGGCGCGAAGTCGCGACGCAGTGGTTCATCGTCACCGACCTGGGGCTGACCACGGTCACCGGCGACGATGGCGTCCATGCGTTCGTCCGCTCGCTGACCAGCGCGCAGCCGGTGGCCAACGCCAAAGTGCGGCTCGTCGCCGTCAATAACGAAATCCTCGGCGAAGCGGTGACCGATGCCGATGGCCGGGCCGATTTCGCGCCGGGCCTGTCGCGCGGCGAAGGTGGCCGGGCGCCGCAGCTGATCACCACCGAGACCGATGGCGGGGATTATGCGTTCCTCGACGTCTCCAAGGCGGCGTTCGATCTCACCGATCGCGGCGTCGAGGGCCGGCCGTCGCCGGGTCCGCTCGACCTGTTCGCCACTACCGAGCGCGGCGTCTATCGCCCCGGCGAGACGGTGTTCCTCACCGCGATCCTGCGCGACGTGAAGGCCAAGGCCGTGACCGACCTGCCGCTGACGCTGGAAGTGCAGCGTCCGGATGGGGTGATCTCGAGCACCGAACTGCTGAACGATGCCGGCGCCGGCGGCTATTTCAGCGCCGTGACGCTCGACCCCGAAGCCATGCGTGGCTCGTGGACGATGCGGCTCTATGCCGACCCCAAGGCCGAAGCGCTGACCAATGTCGGCTTCCTGGTCGAGGATTTCGAGCCGGAGCGGCTGGCCTTCGAAATCAGCGCCGCCGACGAGCCGATCAAGACCGGCGAAGTGACGCCGGTCGAGGTGACCGCCAAGTATCTCTATGGCGCCACGGCGCCCGACCTTGCGGTCGAGGCCGATGCCGTGCTGCGGCCGGTAACGTCGCTGCCGGCTTATCCCGGCTATACGTTCGGCCGTCTCGACGACACGTTCGAGACCTCGCGTGAGCCGCTGGGCGTCGTCGGCACCACCGACGAAGCCGGCAATGTGACGGCCGAAGTCACCGTCAGTGCGCCGCAGGCGACGACGCGGCCGCTGGAAGCGCAGCTGATCCTGCGCCTCGTCGACAGCAATGGCCGCGCCATCGAGCGCAGCCTCACCCGTCCGGTGCTGGCCGATGGCAACCGCATCGGGCTGAAGCCGCAGTTTGCCGATGCCAGCGGCCTGGCCGAGGGCAGCAACGCCAGCTTCGACGTGATCGCGGTAGCGCCCGATGGCGCAACCGTCGACCAGGCGGGCCTCGAATGGTCGCTGTCGCGGGTCGAGACCACCTATCAGTGGTATCGCAACAGCGGCACCTGGAAGTGGGAAGCCATCACCACGACGCGCGAAGTTGCCAACGGCACCGTTGACGCGCTCGCCTCCGGCCCGGTCGCCATTGGCGCCGCGGTCAGCTGGGGCCAGTACCGGCTCGAAGTCTCGAGCACCGGCGAAGGCGCTACCTCTTCGAGCTACGAGTTCTATGCCGGCTACTATTATCCGGAAGCGGGCTCCGACACGCCGGATACGCTGTCCGTGGCGCTCGACAAGCCGGCCTACCGGAAGGGCGAGACGGCCAACCTGAAGCTCGATCCGCAGTTCGCCGGCACCGCTTTGGTGATGGTGGTCGACGATCGCATCATCGCCATGAAGGCCGTCGAAGTGCCGGAAGGCGGCACCACCGTGCCGCTCGAAGTCACCGATGACTGGGGCCCGGGCGCCTATGTGACGGCGATGCTCTATCGTCCCGCCAGCGCCGAGGCCAAGCGGATGCCGGCGCGTGCGCTGGGCCTTGCTTTCGCCGATGTCGAGCCGGGCGACCTGAAGCTCGACCTGAGCCTCGATGCGCCCAAGGATGCGCTGCCGCGCCAGGCCTTCACCACCACGGTGAAGCTTGCCAACGTCAAGCCGGGTGACAAGGCCTATGTCGCGGTTGCGGCAGTGGACCTCGGCATCCTTAACCTCACCAAGTTCCAGGTACCGGATCCGGATGGCTGGTTCTTCGGCCAGCGCCAGCTCGGCGTCGAGGTGCGTGACCTCTATGGCCAGCTGATCGACCCGATGCAGGGCACTCCCGGCGCGTTCCGCACCGGTGGTGACGAGGGCGCTTCGCGCTTCGGCACGCCGCCGGCGACCACCGTGCTGGTGGCGCTGCACTCGGGCATCGTCGAAGTGGGTACCGACGGCACCGCGACGATCAGCTTCGACATGCCGGATTTCAACGGCACGGTCCGGCTGATGGCAATGGCGTGGAGCGCCGGCGCCGTGGGTCATGGCTCTGCCGACGTGATCGTGCGCGATCCGGTGGTGGTGAACCTCAGCCCGCCGCGGTTCCTCCGTCTCGAGGACACGTCGCGGCTGCTGGTCGAGGTCAATAACGTCGCCGGCCAGCCGGGCACCTACAAGGTGGCGCTGGAAACCGGTACGGGGCTCTCGACCGATGCGGCCGAAACCAGTGTCGAGCTGCCGACGGGCGAGCGCACCGCGCTTAACCTCAGCCTCACCGGCACCGAGATTGGCGACCAGACGCTCAAGGTTATCGTCACTGCACCGGATGGCACGACGCAGACCAAGGAGCTGACGCTCGGGGTCCGCGCCGCCAGCGCACCGGTGACCACCAGCCAGCTGATCCCGCTGGAAGTGGGTGCGACGACGACGCTCGATGCGAGCTTCTTCGCCGACATGGTGCCGCATACCGGGGAACTGACGCTCGCGGTCGGGCCGATTGCCCGCCTCGATGTGCCAGGCCTCCTGATGCAGCTCGATCGCTACCCTTATGGCTGTGCCGAGCAGACTTCGAGCCGGGCCCTGCCGCTGCTTTATCTCAACGAAGTCGCCTCGATGATTGGTCTGGGCGATGACGAAGCGATCACCCAGCGAGTCAAGGACGCGATCAAGAACCTCCTCGCCAAGCAGACCTCCAGCGGCGGTTTCGGCCTCTGGGGACCCTATGACGGTACCGACCTGTGGCTCGACTCCTACGTCACCGAGTTCCTGCTCCGCGCCAAGGCGGAAGGCTACGCGGTGCCGGATCTGGCGATGACCCGGGCGCTCGATAACCTCGGCAACCAGGTGTCCTACGCCACCGACTTCACGGTCGGCGGAGAGGACGTGGCCTTCGCGCTCTATGATCTGGCGCGCGCCGGCCGGGCTGCCATCGGCGACCTGCGCTACTACCTCGAGGCGCGCCTCAACGCCTTCGGCTCGCCCTTGGCCAAGGCCCAGCTCGGTGCCGCGCTCGCCCTCTATGGCGACCGGACCCGTGCGGCGACGGCCTTCCAGGCCGCCGTCGAGGACCTCCAAGCCCGCGAGGATCGGGCGAAGTACCGCAACGACTATGGCAGCCAGCTGCGCGATACGGCCGGGGTGCTTGCACTCGCCGCCGAGTTCACGCCGTCGGGTGTCGATATCGGCGCGCTGACGAGCAAGCTCGCGACGCTGCGCGACAAGGAACGCTGGACCTCAACCCAGGAGGATGCGTGGACCCTGGTGGCTGCCGCGGCGCTGGCCCGTGAGGCGGGCGATGGTTCGGTGACGATCAATGGCGATCCGCTCACCGGCACCGTCTACCGCCGTTACGACCAGGAGGCGTTCGACACGGCGCCGGTCGAGATCGTCAACAACGGCAACCGTCCGACCGAGATGAAGGTGACCGTCACCGCCATCCCGGCGACCCCGCCGGCGGCGAGCTCGAGCGGTTTCACCATCCAGCGGGATTACTACCTACCGAATGGCGAGCCGGCCGATCTCAGCAATGTCCACCAGAACGATCGCTTCGTGGTGGTGCTGACGACGCAGCCGACCCAACTCGGTTCGGGCCAGTATGTGGTGGCCGATCCGCTGCCGGCCGGGTTCGAGATCGAGAACCCCGACCTGCTGCAGGGTTCTGGCGTCGCCGACCTCAGCTGGCTCACCGTCGATACGCCGGCGCATGTTGAATCGCGGACCGACCAGTTCGTCGCCGCATTCCGCTTCACCTCCGCCGCCAGCAGCGTCACCACCGCCTACATGGTGCGTGCCGTCTCGCCGGGCAGCTTCGTGATGCCGGGCGCCACGGTCGAGGACATGTACCGGCCGGAGCTGCGCGCCAATACCGACGCGGGCCAGATCGAGGTCGGCACGACCGGGCCATGAGCACGGCCGCGGATAAACCTGAGCCCCGGCGCCGACGCGCGCCGGGGCTCTTTACTGCGACGCTGATCGTCCTCGCTGGCGTGGCGCTGGTCGGCAGCCAGTATGGGCTCGCCGTGCTGCGCGATATCCGCGCCACGCTGCCGCCCACTCCGGTGGTGTCGGCGGTGCCGGTATCGACCGCCGTGGTCGACAATGCCGGGCTGCTGCTGCGGCCGTTCACCACGGCCAATGGGCGCTGGCGCCTGCCGGTGACGATCGAAGAGGTCGACCGGCGCTTCATCGACATGCTGCTCGCCTATGAGGACCAGCATTTCAACGAGCATCACGGCATCGACTGGCCCTCGATGCTGCGCGCCGCGGTGCAATATGCCGGGGCAGGGCGGATCGTCTCGGGCGGCTCGACCCTCACCATGCAGGTGGCGCGGCTGATCGGCGGCGAGCCGACGCGCAATATTGCCGGCAAGCTGCGCCAGATGGTGCATGCCGATGCGCTGGAGCACTCCCTCGGCAAAGACGAAATCCTGACGCTCTACCTGACCCTTGCCCCCTATGGCGGCAATATCGAGGGCATCCGTGCCGCGAGCCTTGCCTATTTCGGCAAGGAGCCGGGGCGGCTGACCACGGCGGAATGCGCGCTCTTGGTGGCGCTGCCGCAATCGCCCGAGGCGCGGCGGCCGGACCGCGACATCGAAGTGGCGCGGGCGGCGCGCAACCTGGTGCTCGACCGTATGGTCGGGGCCAGGGTGATCAGCGCCGAGGAAGCCGAAGCCGCCAAGCTCGAACCGATGCCGAAGGCGCGGCGGGATTTCCCGATGTATGCGGCGCATCTCGCCGAGGCGGCGGTGAAGGCGCATCCGAACGCCCGGAAGATCGAACTGACCATCGAGCGGAAGCTGCAGGCCAAGCTCGAGCGGCTCGGCGCCGATCGCGCGGCGCAGCTCGGCTCGAAGCTCTCGGTGGCAATCGTCGTCGCCGACCAGCAGACCGGCAACATCCTCGCCTCGGTGGGTTCGGCCGGGCTCTTCAATGCCGACAGCGACGGCTATGTCGATATGACCGAGGCAGTGCGCTCGCCCGGCTCGACGCTGAAGCCGTTGATCTACGGGCTCGCCTTCGAGCTGGGGATGGCACATCCCGAGAGCCTGATCGAGGACCGGCCGACCGCCTTCAACGGCTATGTGCCGGTCAATTTCGACGGCTTCAACCGTGGCACGGTCTCGATCCGGCAGGCGCTGACGGAGTCGCTGAATATTCCAGCCGTGGTGGTGCTCGATGCCGTCGGCCCGGCGCGGCTGGTGGCGCGGATCAAGCGGGCGCATGCCGCGGCGCGACTGCCGGCCGATACGGCGCCCAGCCTCGCGGTCGGCCTTGGTGGCGTCGGCGTGACGCTGCGCGACCTCGTTTCGATTTACGCGGCGATTGGCCGGGGCGGTTCGCCGGTGGTGCTTCGCGACGGGGTAAAGCCGGTGGCGGAGGAAACCGAGACGCCCGCCCCGGTGCTCGATCCGATCGCTGCCTGGTATGTCGGGAACATCCTTGCCGATGTGCCGCCGCCGCTCAACGGCTCGGCCGGACGCATCGCCTACAAGACCGGAACGTCCTACGGCTATCGCGATGCCTGGGCCATCGGCTTTGATGGCAAGACCGTGATCGGGGTGTGGGTCGGCCGGCCCGATAACTCGCAGATCCCCGGCATTACCGGCATAGGCGCCGCGGCGCCGATCCTGTTCGAGAGCTTTGACCGGCTGGCCGAGAAGACCGTGCCGCTGCGCGACGCGCCGCCGGGGACGATCTTTGCCTCCAACTCCGAGCTGCCACTGCCGCTGCGCCGTTTCCGCCATCCCGACGAGCAGAAGGTGAAGCGCGATGCGGCGCCGCAGATCGCCTATCCGAGCGATGGTGTCGATGTCGACCTGGGCCTCGCCTCGGGCAACGAGGCGCCGCTGATCGTCAAGGTGCGCAACGGCGTGCCGCCCTTCACCTTCTTCGCCAACGGCGCGCCGTTCGGGCGTTCCGCTTTCGCCCGCCAGAACAGCTGGCGGCCGGATGGCCCGGGGTTCGTGACGCTGTCGGTGGTGGACGCCGAGGGTCGCTCGGACACGGTGAAGGTGTTTTTGGACTAACACCGGACTGGCAGTCGGCGGCCCCTCTCCCCTGAGGGGAGAGGGCTAGTGCAGCTAGGACCGTCAGGTCCGTAGCGGAACTAGGGTGAGGGGTTCAGCTTCTCAGCGAGCGCTCGCTGTGCCGCCTCACCCCTCAACCGGCCTTCGGCCACCTTCTCCCCTGAGGGGAGAAGGGAAATCGCCCGACTGCGAGGGCCATGAGCCCCCTCGCCTTAGCCGCTAAATCAAATCGAATGCCCTTGGGCGCCGTGAGGGTTCGGCAAGCTCTGGCGTCCAGTCTCGCCTTTGCCTCACCCCATCACTGCCCGCCCGCCTCACGCGTGGCTCGAGCTGTTGAGTGAGGTTTCCATGTCCGTTTCACGCGATCGCCTGGCGCCGGGACAATCCCGCGTTTCCACCGTGTCGGCGTTCGGTCGCATCGGGCTGCTGACGGCAGCTGTGGTGCTGAGCCTTCCGGCCGCGCCGCACGTCGCCCAAGCGCCGGCTCAGGCCTGCACCGCCGACCACACGGCAGCCCACTGCCCCAGCATCGCGGCGAGTATCGCGCCGCGTTGAGACGCATCCACAGGGCATCCCGCATAGCGCCGGCCTCACACCGGCACCCTGAGGACCAACGATCATGTTCCTGCACGGAATTCTCACCGCCGCGATCCGGGGCTCGAAGCCCGATCGCGCACCGGCGCGTTCAACCCGCGTCTGGGCCGGCATTCCCGACATGCGCGCCGAGCTGTTCGGCGCCCGCGCGCTGAGCTATCGCACCATTCCCGTCCGCAGGCAGCGCTGATGTGCCCGTTCTGCGGTGCTCCCAACTTCCGCGAGGCGCTGTACTTAGCGTCCCGCCCAGGGGTTGAGGTTCATGACGCGAGCGAGGGAGGCGAACACCTTGCCGCATTGGGCGTGGTAGACGCCGGTGCTGCCCCGGAACCCGTGCGGGTCGTCGTTGAATATCACCTGCAGGGTCTTCTGGCCCTCAAGGATCGGCTGTTTGCACGATGGGCACCAAGGTCCCTGATGGCCCCCGCCACCATTGGTTTCATCAAGCAGCATAATAGACTCCGGTCGCTGTTAGCATTTCGTTCACTATTGCGATGGCGTGCGGCCACTCCATGGCAGCGGCCGGATTTGTCGTCCGACACGGTTAACGCGCCTCCCGTCACCATGACTTCCCACCGGCCGCCCGCTTCCGGATCGGCCTCCCGTCGCCACGCCTATCTGCCAACGGAGTAGAACGATGGCCAAGAGCAAGCAGCCGAACATCCTCGTCATCTGGGGCGATGATATCGGCCAATCGAACCTCAGCTGTTACACGCACGGTTTGATGGGCTACCAGACGCCCAATATCGATCGCATCGCCAAGGAAGGCATGCTGTTCACCGACAGCTATGGCGAGCAGAGCTGCACCGCCGGGCGCTCGTCGTTCATCACCGGACAGAGCGTCCTGCGCACCGGCCTCAGCAAGGTCGGCGCCCCGGCGTCGCCGATCGGCATGAACGAGAAGATCGTTACTTCGGCGGCGCTGCTCCGCGAGCAGGGCTATGCCACCGGGCAGTTCGGCAAGAACCACCTGGGCGATCTCAATCACATGCTGCCCACCAACCATGGGTTCGACGAGTTCTTCGGCAACCTCTACCACCTCAATGCCGAGGAAGAGCCGGAGATGTACGACTACCCGCCGGAGAAGGATTTTCCGGATTTCAGGAAGAACCTCGGCCCACGCGGCGTGGTGCATTCCTGGGCGACCGACAACGACGACCCCACGGTCGAGGAACGCTGGGGCAAGATCGGCAGGCAGAAGATCGAGGATACCGGGCCGCTGACCAAGCAGCGCATGGAAACCTGCGACGACGAGTTCGTGGCGGCAGCGACCGACTTCATCAAGCGGGCAGAGAAGGCCGGCAAGCCCTGGTTCGTGTGGCTCAACACCACACACATGCACATGTTCACTCACACCAAGAAAGCCAGCCTCGGCCAGGCCGGCCGCTGGCAATCGCCCTATCACGACACGATGATCGACCACGACAAGAATGTCGGCCAGATGCTCGACCTGCTCGATGAACTCGGCATCGCCGAGAATACCTTCGTGCAGTACTCGACCGATAATGGGCCGCACCGGAATTCCTGGCCGGATGGCGGCATGACGCCGTTCCGCTCGGAGAAGAACACCAACTGGGAAGGCGCGTTCCGCGTGCCGCTGCTGGCGCGTTGGCCCGGCAAGATCAAGGCCGGTTCAGTCGCCACCGGCATCGTGCAGCACCACGACTGGCTACCGACCTTCCTCGAGATGGCGGGCGACACCACCGTCGTCGACAAGCTCAAGACGGGCTACAAGGCGAATGGACGGACCTACAAGAACCACATCGATGGGGTGAGCCTCGTCGGTTACATCACCGGCAAGGAGAAGGAGAGTCCGCGGCCGCTGTTCGTCTATATCAGCGACGACGGCGACATCCTGGGCATTCGTTACGACAACTGGAAGGTTGTCTTCATGGAGCAGCGGCTCAAGGGGACGATGGGCGTTTGGGCCGAGCCGTTCGTACGACTGCGGCTGCCCAAGCTGTTCAACCTGAGAACCGACCCGTACGAGTTCGCGGACGTGACCTCGAACACCTATTACGAGTGGTTCCTCTACCACGACTACATCATCTTCGCGGCTCAGGTGATCGCCGGCAAGTTCGCCGATACGTTCAAGGACTTCCCGCCGATCCAGCACCCCAACAGCTTCACCATCGACGACGCGATCTCGAAGATGAGCGAAGTCTCAGGCGGCGCCGGACACTGACGCCGGCCGAGCGTCACGAACAGCCGGGCGAGGGCATGGCTCCCGTCCGGCAGACCAGGGCACATCGCTGAACTCAAGGATGCTGTCCGATGCAACGCGACGATCTTTCACCTGGTGGTGACCACAGCGCCGTCAGCACCACGCCGCTGCCCTCATGGAGCGATGGCCCCGCCAAGGCGGCGATCCTCGATTTCGTGCAGCGCGTCACCACACCCGGCCCCGACTTCCTGCCGCGGGCGCGCCGCATCGCCACCTTCGACAATGACGGCACGCTCTGGTGCGAACAGCCGCTGCAGGTGCAGTTCTATTTCGGGCATCAACGGCTCGAGGCGCTGGTCCGCAAGGATGCGGACCTGAAGCAGCAGCAGCCGTACAAGGCCTACCTGGAGCGCGACATCGCCGCGATCAAGCAGATGGGCAAGCAAGGCCTGTTCGAGGTCGGCGCGACGGCCTTTGCCGGCAATACCGAAGATGAGTTTGATGCCGAAGCGCGGAGTTTCCTCGCCGGCGCGCGCCACCCAAAGCTCGGCCGACGCTTCATCGATCTCACCTATGAACCACAGGTCGAGCTGCTCGAATACCTGCGCACCAACGGCTTCAAGACCTTCATCGTCACCGGCGGCGGCATCGATCTGGTGCGGGCTTTGGCCGAGGACGCCTACGGCATCCCGCCCGAGCAGGTGGTGGGCTCGAGCGTCAAGACCCGCTTCGAGCTGCGCGACGGGGTGGGGGTGCTGGTCAAGCAAGCCGAGATCGACAGCTTCGACGACCGCGAAGTGAAGGCCCACAATATCGGCCTCCATATCGGTCGGCGACCGATCTTCGCTTTCGGCAATTCCGACGGCGACCTCGCCATGCTGCGCTACACGCTGACCGGCGACGGCCCGCGGCTCGGACTGCTGCTGCACCACGACGATGCGGCGCGCGAGTTCGCCTATGACCGCGAGTTCCATCTGAGCCCGCTGGCCGAGGCGCTCGACCATGCCGCTGAATACGGGATCACCGTGGTCAGTATGAAGAACGACTGGCGCACGGTGTTTGTGCCCGATGCCACGGCATCGGCGGCGTGAAGGGAGGCGGAAATGCTCGACGAATGGCTCATTCGACTGACCGAAGTGGTGGTACCGCTGATCAACCTCATCGCCTTGGCGGTGATCGTTGCCGGTACCCTCGAAGCCGTCATCGGCGCGCTCGCCACGATCGTGTGGCGGCGGCGCGACGGCAGCATCCGGGCGATCTGGATGCACTATTCGCGCTGGCTGGTCGCCGGCCTCACCTTCCAGCTGGCTGCCGACATCATCGAAACCTCGGCGGCGCCGAGCTGGGACGATATCGGCCAGTTGGCGGCGATCGCCGCCATCCGCACCTTCCTCAATTTCTTCCTCGAGCGCGACATCTCGGAAATGGACGAGAAGCGCCGCGAGGAGACGACGGGGCCTGAAATCACGGAGCCAAGGAGCAGGCCATGACGACGACGTTCAAAGGCAAGATCAGCCTCGACATAAGAGACTCCAAGCCCGACTGGACGCCGTTCCGCGCGCGGAAGGCGCCGGAGGGCGCGCCTAACGTGCTGGTCATCCTCTATGACGATACCGGGCTCGCGGCCTGGGAACCGTTCGGCGGACGGATCGAGATGCCGACGCTGCAGCGGCTGGCCGATCGCGGCCTGCGCTACTCGCAGTGGCACACCACGGCGCTGTGTTCGCCGACCCGCTCGTGCTTCCTGACCGGGCGCAACCACCACCAGAACGGCTTTGCCACCATCTCGGAGGCAGCGAGCGGCTTTCCCGGCTACAGCTCGCACATCCCGCCCGAATGCGCCTCGATGGCGACGGTGCTGCGGGAGGCGGGCTGGTCGACCTTCTGGGTGGGCAAGAACCACAATATCCCGGTCGACGAATGGACCATGGGATCGTCGAAGAAGCGCTGGCCGCTGGGGCAGGGCTATGACCGCTACTACGGCTTCGTCGGCGGAGAAACCAATAACTGGTATCCCGATCTCGTCGAGGACAACCACTACATCGCCCAGCCCTACTCGCCCGAAGAGGGCTACCACCTGTCCAGGGATCTCGCCGACAAGGCGCTGGAGTTCATCCGCGACAGCAAGCAGACCGAGCCGGACAAGCCCTGGTACTTGTGGTTCTGTCCGGGCGCCAATCATGCGCCGCACCACGCCCCCAAGGCATTCATCGACAAATACCGCGGCAAGTTCGACGATGGCTACGAGGCCTATCGCGAGTGGGCGCTGACGCGGATGATCAAGGCGGGGATCCTCCCCAAGGGGACCGAGCTCACGCCGCTCAACCCGATGGCCGAGGGCAGCTTCACCGAGGCAGACGCGGTGCGGCCGTGGGAGACGCTGTCGCCCGATGAGAAGCGGCTGTTCTCGCGCATGGCCGAGGTCTATGCCGCGTTCTCGGAGTATACCGACACCGAGATCGGGCGGATCGTCGACTATCTCGAGGAGTCCGGCCAGCTCGACAATACGCTGGTGATCTACTGTGCCGATAACGGTGCTTCGGGCGAAGGCTCGCCGAACGGCTCGGTGAACGAGGGCAAGTTCGCCAACGGCTACCCCGATGATATCGAGCAGAATCTCGCGATGATCGACAAGCTCGGCTCGCCGGAAACCTACAACCACTATCCGACCGGCTGGGCGGCGGCGTTCTCGACGCCGTTCCGCATGTTCAAGCGCTACTCGTACCAGGGCGGCGTTGCCGATCCACTGGTGATCTCGTGGCCCAGGGGCATCAAGGCGCGGGGCGAAGTGCGCACCCAGTACCACCACTGCACGGACATCGTGCCGACCATTCTCGATTGCTGCGGGGTGAGCTTCCCCAAGGTGGTGGATGGCTACGAGCAGGTGCCGCTGTCCGGCGTCTCGATGCGCTACAGCTTCGACCAGCCGCATGCGCCCAGTCGCAAGGAGACGCAGTATTACGAGATGCTGGGCACCCGCGGCATCTGGCACCGCGGCTGGAAGGCGGTGACCGAGCACGGGCCGTTCACCGATCTCGGACATTTCGACAAGGACCGCTGGCAGCTGTTCCACACCGAAGTCGACCGCTCGGAATCCCGTGATCTCGCCGAGCAGTATCCGGACCGGCTGCAGAAACTTGTCGCCCTGTGGATGGAAGAGGCGAAGAAGTTCAACGTGCTGCCGCTGTCCGACCTCGGCGTGATGGGGCTGTTGAAGATGGAGTTCAAGCCGCCGGTGCCGCCGAGCGGGCAGTTCGTCTATTACCCAGGCACCAGCGAGATCCCGGAGCATTCGGCCGCCAATACGCATGGCGTATCGTTCAAGGTGCTGGCCGATGTGGAGTTCACGCCCAGGACCAAGGGAGTGATCTTCGCGCATGGCTCGCGCTTCGGCGGCCACTCGCTGTTCGTCAAGAACGGCAAGCTCTTCTACACCTACAACTTCCTCGGCATCGCGCCCGAGCAGAAGCTGATCGGCGATGCGCCGAAGGCCGGCGAGCATGTGGTGGGGGTGGAGTTCACCAAGCAGCGCACCGGCAGCTACCAGGAGTCGTATGGGCCGGCGCGGCTCTATATCGACGACAAGGTGGTGGCCGAGAGCGAAATCCGCACCATGACCGGCCACTTCGCCATCACCGGCGAGGGGCTCTGCATCGGCTATGACAGCGGCGATGTGGTCTCGGGTGAATACGAGCCGGGGTTCGATTTCAGCGACGGCACGTTGTCGCGCGTCGTCTTCGATGTCGGGGACGACGCCTATGTCGACGTCGAGGCGCACCTCGCCGCCGCCATCGCCAGAGATTGAGGGAGGCCATCATGAGTATCGCCAGCCTGCTGCCAATCGCCATCAACCTCAGTATCGCGCTGATCGTCTTCGGGCTCGGGCTGGGGGCGAGTCTCAACGACGCGGCCTACCTGATCCGCCGCCCCGGCCTGCTGCTGCGCTCGCTGTTATCGATGAACATCGTCATGCCGGTGTTCGCGCTGCTGCTGGTGGTGCTGTTCCAGCTCCACCCGGCAATCGAGCTCGCCATCGTTGCGCTGTCGCTGTCGCCGGTGCCGCCGTTCCTCCCCAGTACGCAGACCAAGGGTGGCGGCACCGCGCCTTACGTGGTGTCGCTGCTGGTGACCACGGCGATCCTTTCGATCATCACGGTGCCGTTGGGCATCTGGTCGATCGAGGCGATCGAGCACATCGATGCCGATATTCCGCGCATCGCCATGATGCTGGCGCTGACGGTTACCCTGCCGTTGATCGTGGGCATGATCCTGCATGATCTGTTTCCCTCGCTCGCCAGCCGCATCATGCGGCCGGCCTCGCTGCTCGGCATGGGCCTGCTGGTGGTCAGCATCCTGCCGGTGCTGGTGATGGAGTGGGGTCTGGTGTGGTCGATGGTGGGCAACGGCACGCTGGTGATCCTGGTGCTGTTCGCCCTGGTCGGCCTCGCCGTAGGCCATGTCCTGGGTGGCCCCAACCCGCATGACCAGGTGGTGCTGGCGCTGGCGACGGCATCGCGCCACCCCGGCGTCGCCATCGCGGTGGCGGCGGTCAACACCGAGCATGTTGCGCCGGTGGCGGCGGTAGTGATCTGGCATCTGCTGGTCGGGGTGGTGCTTTCCGCCCCCTATCTCAAGTGGATGCACCTGATGCCGGAAGCGCCGCACAAGCCGCCGGTTAAGCCGCATTCGCCGCCAATTAGATAAGACTGCGGCCGATCGGCTTCATCAAAACGGAACAGCGTCCCGCGATACTCGGCGGGCCTCACTTGAGCCGCTCGGCAGCCGATCCGCCGGGCGGCGCCATTTCGGACGCGCCGCTGGCGCCGCAGTGAGGATTCCGATGGACAAGCTTCTGCAAACAACCGATCCGGTTCGGCCGCCGCGCCTTGCCGAGGCTGCGGTGCCGCCGCTCCCCGAGGTCGACCGGAGTAATCCCGAGCAAGCCTCGACTGAGTATTCGCACTACCGCACCGGCCTCAGCAATCATCGCACCGGGCTCTCCGAGCACCGCACCTCGCTGTCGGAGTATCGGACGGACCTGTCGGCCCATCGCACCGACCTGTCCACCGAGCGCACCGAGATGTCGATGCGGCGGACCGGCATGTCGTTCCAGCGCACCAGGATGAGCGCCGAGCGCACCCTGATGAGCGTGATCCGCACGGCGCTGTCGCTGATCAGCTTCGGCTTCACCATCTTCCAGCTGATCCGGGGCCTCAGGGAATCGAAGGTGATCAATGTCGGCGAGCACGCCGCCAGCAATTTCGGCATCACCCTGGTCGGGCTCGGCATCGTCATGCTGGTGATCGGCATCATCTACCACATCCAGTTCATGCTCGGGCTGCGCCATGAGCGCGAGGACATGCATGCCGAAGGGCTGATCCACGCGCAGAGCCGGTTCCCGGTGTCGTTTACGCTGGTCACCGCCTTCGTGCTGCTGGCGATCGGCGTGTTTGCCGCCACCAGCATGATCTTCCACATCGGCCCGTTCTTCTGAGGTGAGCGACATGAGTTTTTTCGACACCAGAGAGCGTGCCGCCAATGCCAATCCGGCGCCGGATGAGGCGATGGTCTGGATCCCTGGCGGCACGTTCAGCATGGGATCGGACGCGCATTACCCGGAGGAGGCGCCGGCGCATCGCGCCAGGGTCAACGGCTTCTGGATGGATCGCCACACCGTCACCAATGCCGAGTTCGCGGCCTTCGTCGCCGCCACCGGCTACGTGACGCTGGCCGAGCGGCCGGCCAATCCCGAGGACTATCCGGGCGCCTTACCGGAGCTGCTGCGGCCATCCTCGACGGTGTTCAGCCGGCCGCTCGGGCCGGTCGACATGCGCAACCATTACAATTGGTGGAGCTATGTGCGCGGCGCCGACTGGCGACACCCGGGCGGGCCACAGACCGGCATCGCCGAGCTCGGCGAGCATCCGGTGGTGCACGTGGCGCTCGAGGACGTCGAGGCGTATGCCGGCTGGGTCGGCAAGCAGCTGCCCACCGAGGCGGAGTGGGAGTTCGCGGCGCGCGGCGGGCTCGAAAAGGCCGAGTATGCCTGGGGCGACGAGCTGACCCCTGGCGGGCAGCACATGGCCAATACCTGGCAGGGGGATTTCCCCTATCTCAACAGCGCTGATGACGGCTTTGAAGGCACCGCGCCGGTCGAGAGCTTTCCGCCCAACGGTTTTGGGCTCTACGACATGGCCGGCAATGTCTGGCAGTGGACCGCCGACTGGTACGCCGCGCACCGCGACGCGCACCTCGCCATCAACCCGACCGGCGCTTCGCGCGAAGCCAGCTTCGATGTGCGCCAGCCGGGGGTACGGATTCCGCGCAAGGTGACCAAAGGCGGCTCGCACCTCTGCGCACTGAACTATTGCCGGCGCTACCGCCCCGCCGCGCGCATGGCGCAGCCGGTGGACACCTCGATCTCGCATCTGGGGTTTCGGTTGATTGTGCGTGCCACTCCTGGTTGAGGGAGGGCGGCGGTCCTTCCGGGCCACCGGACGCAAGGCGGAGTGCCTTCTCCCCTTGTGGGAGAAGGTGCCCGAAGGGGCGGATGAGGGGTATCTCTCCGCGTACTTCGTCGCTCGTCGCTTCGCTCCCATCGCGCACCCAAACGGCCGCGGGACCCCTCATCCGGCCTTCGGCCACCTTCTCCCACAAGGGGAGACGGCGATCACATCGGGCAGCGGTGCCAGCAGTATCAGTCGGTCGGGCCCTCACACCCGATACACACACCTGAAGCCAATATCGTTTGTGGTGTGGTTGGCCAGTTCCGGTTGCCGCGGTGCCGGGCGGTAGCGGTGGTTGAGGTTGCGGGCGCACAGGTGCGATCCGCCCTTCAGCACGCGGCGGATGGCAGGCGCGGCGCCGAGCCGTGGGTTGAGCGGGGCGCAGCAATCCATCGGCTCGCTGCTGTCGCTCGCCTCCAGCCAGGGGTCGGCCGTCCATTCCCAGACATTGCCGATCATGTCGTAGAGGCCGTAGCCATTGGGCGGGAAGCTGCGCACCGGCGAGGTGCCGGGATAGCCGTCCTCGACCAGGTTCTCGTAGGGGAAGGCGCCCTGCCAGACATTGGCCATCTGGCGGCCACGCGGCGTCAGCTCGTTCCCCCAGGCATAGTCGGTGCCCTCGAGGCCGCCGCGCGCCGCGACCTCCCATTCGGCCTCGGTCGGCAGCGCCTTCTGGCACCACGTGGCGTAGGCCAGCGCGTCTTCATACGAGACGTGCACCACCGGGTGCTCCAGGCGGCCTTCGAGGTCGCTGCCGGCGCCGTGCGGATGCCGCCAGTCGGCCTCCGGCACCTGCCGCCACCAGGTGCCCCATTGCCGCAAATCGATCTCCGGTCCCGGCGCCTCGAACACCAGCGAGCCACGCCGGCTGCGCTCGGCGGTGGTTTCGTAGCCGGTGGCGTCGACGAAGGCTTCGAAGTCGATATTGGTCACCGGCGTGGTGTCGATCCAGAAATCGCCGACCGACACCGCTCGCCGCGGCGCTTCTTCTGGATAGAAGTTGTCAGCACCCATGCTGAAGCTGCCGCCGGCGACGAAGCGCATGTCTGTCGGCACCGGGTTGATCGGCAGCTCGGGGGCAGGGCGGAACATATCGAGCAGCATCGAAATCTCCTCTGATCCAGATATCGGCGCGCCTCAGGGCGCGAACACCGTGGCCCAGTCGTCCTTCATGGAGACGACGTGGAAACCGTATTTCTCGGCAGCGCCGAGCGAGAAATTGTCGGGTTCGGCATAGGCGAACTCGCGCGCCGCATCGTCGTGGTTGATCAGGAGCTGCAGGCTGGGGCCGTCGCGATCCCGCGAATAGCGCATCATGGCGATGTCGCCGCCGCTCAGCACATTGCCGCCAACCAGCAGCGGCCGCTTGCCGATCGCCTGGTTGATGGTGGGGGGCTTACCCTCCTTGTCGTTGATGTGGTCGATGCTGTCGCCGACCACCAGTTGGCTCCTGCCGTCGCGCTCAGTGAATTTGGTCACCAGGGTGGTGCCCATGACGCGTTCGACCGGAATGCCGAAGGCTTGTTCCGAGAAGCTGCGGGTGAACAGCAGGGGGCTGCCGCTGCAGATCCAGACCGTAAAGCCGTTGGCCTCGAGATAGTCGATCAGCTCGAGCATCGGCTGGTAGGGTTTGACGCCGGCGAGCTTGCCATCGGCGCTGCGCAGCTCATTGCCGAGATCCGCCGCTGCCTCGTCGAGCGTCCGGCCGGCGATGGCGGTGCTGATGAGCTCGACCATGCCGGCCTCGCCGGCGGCAGCGAGCGCCTGCCTGTCGCCCTTTAGGAAGGCTGCAATGGTCGAGCGCTCGGCGATCGAGGGGTCTTTCGCCACCGCTGCCTTGATGCCGTCGACGATCGGGGCGAGCGCGGCAGGCATCGGCTTTTCGACGATCAGCGTGCCGTCCATGTCGAACACGGCGATGCGGTCGACGACCGGCACGAAGTCCGGGCCGCCCTCGGTGGTGATGCGGGTGACGAAGTCCTCGATCGCGGTGGTCGTCGCGGTGTCGTTCCACGATGGCAGGGCGGGGGACTTGGCCAGCACCAGGGTTGACGAGATGAAAGCGATCACCAGGGCGATGGCGCAGACGGCCAGCATGGTGCGAAAGGTCGAGCGGTCGGGCCGGGCAGGCATGGTTCACTCCTCGTCGCCGCGGCGCGCGGCCTCAGTCGCGTCGGCGATCGCCGACGGCAAAATGCCGTGATACCGGGAGCGTCGGCCCGTGAGCTCCGGCGGCAGGGCAGGGGCGTCCGGTGCGAGGCACCGGTTCGGCAATAGGTGTGAAGCAGGCGCAGATGCGCCGGAACGAACTATCCGCAGCGGGATGGCGGCGCTCAACCTGAAACTAGGCGGAGTGTTGCTGCGGAATTAATTGTTTCGGAAAACTCGATTACAGGTCGATGTTTGCATCGCAGGTAGCCGTGCGTTCGCCGGACCTCAGTGGCTCACCCCTCATCCGGCGCTACGCGCCACCTCCGGGCGAGGGCTACGCCCTCGTCCCGCGACCCGACGGGGAGAAGAAAACGGAGAGTGCCGCGATCACCCACTGTTCCTCTCCCCGTCGGGGAGAGGGTGGATCGGCCGAAGGCCGAGACGGGTGAGGGGTGAGCCTCCATGCCTCAACACCATTGGAAGATGATCCCGATCAGGGTGGCACGACGAAGGTCAGGCCGCTGCGCAAACCCCAATCGGGACCACCCTCGGGCGCCGCCAGGTAGGCGCGGGCGCCGATCTGCCACTTCAGGGTCTGGCCGCCGGCCTCGAACACCTTGGAATAGCTGAGGTTCAGCGGCACGGTCCATTGCTCGCCGATCCAGTCGTAGCTGCTCTCGAGGTTGGCCGAGAGCGTCTGGCCGTCGCCGAGGGCATAGTTGATGAACGGCTGCAGCTGTAGGAGGCTGACATCGGCGCGGTCCGGGTCACCGGCAACCGACCAGATCTGTGTCGCCAACACGCCGATGCTCACCTTGCCCATGCCGTAGAGCAGCAGGCCAGTCGGGCCGACGCCGAACTTGCCGGTGCCGAGTCGATCGTCGGTGGCGGTGGGGAGGAGGAAAGCCGGGCCGATGCCCCAGACCAGCTGGCCGGGCTTGGCCGGGGTGATGAAGAAGCTCTGGGTGACGTCGCCGAGGCCGAATACGTCATCGGGATAGATATCGGTCTGGAACACCAGCGGCGCGATGGTGCGGGAGATGACGTTGAAATCGGCGTTGAGCTGGAAGGGGATCACCGGCTGAGCCTTGAGGGTGTAGCTCAGGCCATCGCCGTCGGGCCCAGCACCGTGGTCGAAATCGAACACGAACGGGATCGAGGTCACCGGTGCCGCCGGATTGGACAACTGCTTGGCCATCTCGTCGGCGTTTTGAGCCAAAGCGGCGGCCGGGAGGCCGCAGAGAGCGCAGACGGCGAGGGGGCTAAGGCACCGCATGATGGCTCTGTCCGCTGAGTGACGTCCGGCCCTGCTGGAAGGGCACTCGCGCTGCTTTCCAGATGCAACACGCTCGTATCCGGGACTCATCCTGGCCACCCCCGCACCTTTTGCTGTTCGCAAGTCAGCCGTGCTTCATCCGCAATGTCAACAATACAGACCGGTGTTACCTTCCCATCTCCAAGAAAGAATAAAGCATTATCTGAACATTGACCACTTGTTGGTGCGTAACCGTACAGTGATTGTACGTTGATATGCTATCTGAACTTACTGATTGACCGGCAGTTGCTGGCGCGCGTAGTCTCGATGTTGAATGTCGATGGACATTTGCCTCGCTGCTGGTGGTGCCGTCGCAGGCGCCCCGCAGGCAGAAGCCTCCTCCAGCACATCATCGTCTCAGGCGCCCTCGGGCCGGCGCCCGGTGGATCCGAGAGTACGCGCGGCAGATGCCTGCCGTCTCCAGATCCCTGCCACCGGCCGCTGCAGTGGCCATGGTAGCGGCCTTTCCGTGTCCGTCCGATCAGCGGGCATCGGTGAGCGCCACGAGGCCAGCCGCGAGTGGAGGCTCCCTCCTCCCCCCTCCTCATTCGCTGTGGCCCCGTGGCGCTCGTTCTCCCCAATCATTGTTGCTACAAGCCTTAGAACGTCCGGCCTTTGTACGCCATGGCACAGATGTACAAAGGTTAGATCTGTGACCTTGTGGTTGCCATGCCAATAGCAGAAGTCCGGTAGCGTACAGTGTCGCCAGAAAATTGATTGAACAACGGCTAGAAGTGAATCTCTAGGATTCTGACTTTCATTAATACTTGGCTATAGCGTCGAACCTGTCGGACGAAGTTGAGATGTGAGGCCTTGGCTTCGTTCGGTTCGACCAACGGCACAACGTTTCCAGGTGGCTCCCCATCGCTGACTCGCGAGCCCCCAAGGCCACCACAGACCGATGCAACCCTCGGTCGGAAACAGCAAGCGGTCGATAGACCATCCGGGCGGAGGCCCTGCCGTCCGGATGGTCGCCCCTTCAGCCGCGTTCGCGCCGCGTTCAGCTCCAGGGCCGCAACACGATCCAACCCCCCGAGCTTGGAGATACGTTTATGCGTAGGAAGTTCGTTGGCCTGTCGGCGATGCCGGCCCTGTGCGGCCTGTTCGCCATCGCGCCCGGCCCGATCCTGGCCCAGGATGCGGCGAAAAAGGCAGTCGCGCCAATCGAGGCAGCGGCATCCGCCGACGTGATCGAGCCGGCCTCGGTCGAGGCGCTCAAGAGCATGGCCGCATACATCGCGGGCCTCGGCGCCTTCAACCTCGACAGTACGTTCGAAACCGAACTGGTGCTCGACAACGACCAGAAGGTCGGGATTGGCGGCACCACCAGCTACGAAGTGAAGCGCCCTGACGGGTTGAAGGTCGAGCTGGTCGGCGATCTCGGTTCGCGTGAGTTCATCTATGACGGCAAACTGCTGACCGTGGTGTCGCCGACCGACGAGGTCTATGGCCAGGTCGACGTGGCGCCGACCATCAAGCAGATGCTCGAGCAGGTCGCCTACCACCTCGATATCGAAGTGCCGCTGGCCGACCTGTTCGACTATGGCACCGAGGACTCGGTGGTCGACAAGATCACCGAAGGGTTCCTGGTGGGGCCGGCGACCATCGACGGCAAAGCCAGCAAGCACTGGGCCTTCCGTACCGACGGCAAGGATTTCGAGGTGTGGATCGCCGATGGCGATGCGCCGGTACCGCTGAAGATCGTCATCGATGACGACACTCAGCCGGCGCGTCCGCGCTTCGAGGCCAACCTCGCCTGGACCGCGGATGCTGCTCCTGATGCAGCCGACTTCGCCTTCACCGCTCCCGCCGGCTACCAGCAGATCGATTTCCTCGCGGCAACCTCCGAAGTGGAGAAGACCAAATGAGCAGCAAGCCCACTGCATCTCTCGCGCGCCGCTCCGGCGCCCTGGTGACGGCCGCGGCGCTGCTCGCCATCGCCCTGTCGGCGCCGGCCTTTGCCCGCGGCGGGCACCTGGGTGGTGGCGGCCACGGCGGTGGCGGCCACGGCGGCGGCAATATGGGGTCCCATTTCTCCGGCGGTGGCGCCGGCGGGCATCATGCTCCCGGGATGCGCCCGGGGCAGGGTGGGGCCGGCACGCACCATCCGGTGCCGCCGCACCCGCACCCGCATCCGCACCCTGGGCCGGGACCGCATCCGCATCCTCCTGGGCCACATCCGCTGCCACCGCCGCCCCATCCCTACCCGCATCCGTGGGTGCCGGGCGCGCTGGTCTGGGGCGCCGCCGTCGCCGACGACATGTGGGACGATCTCGACGTGGTTTATGCCCTGCCGGGCAATTGCGAGATCGTCACCGTCAACGGCAACAAATACGCCCATTGCGGCGGCGGCTGGTACCAGAAGGTGTTCCACGGCAGCCAGGTCGCCTACGTCGAAGTCCCGGCGCCGCAATAGGGCGACGGGACTGCAGCAGGGCCTTTGCTGCACCAAACGTCCGGCGCCCACGGTGCCGGTTCGAACGAGGCACCCCGACGGTGCCGCCTCACAGCTGAATTCTCCGCTGTCCGGAGCCCGGCTCTGGTCACGCGGGGCACGGCATCGGATGAGCGGCACCTCCCAACTCCCTTCATCCGATTACGAGCGTCGCCGAGTTCGCCGCATGGCATCGGCCAGCTCCAACCCGACGGGCCTGTGACAGGGCCTGCAGTGAGGCATGAAAGGAACTCGGAAATGACCTCTATCGTGAAGATGACGGTTCTCGGCGGGATCGCGCTCCTGACCATCGGCGCCATGGCGGCGCCGGTGCTGGCCCAGGATTTCGGCCTGGGCCGGGACCCGGACCAGCCGCGGCTCTGCCTGCGCTTCGACAACAAGTCGCTGGTCTCGACCGCCGATGAAGGCCAGGACGCCTATGACCGCGCGGCGGCGCTGGGCAACCGGTGCTTTGCCAACTTTCCCCGGCTGAACCAGAGCGTGACGATTCTGCCGGCGCCGAGCGCCAGCGCGGCGAACAATGCCGACTATTACTTCCTCACGCCCGAGCAGCGCCGGCTGATGGGGATCGGCAACCCGAACCCGGATCTGCCGAACTGACCCTTAACGGGGTCACGGTACTGATGCCGCGGTTGCCTCAAGCACCGCGGCATCGGCAGCGCCGGCCTCCGCCAAAAGCTGACGGACACCAATATTGGCAAGCTTCCGCTAATATCACCACAATTGACGCGCAGAGTTCATCTGTTGCACGACGAACTGACGCCTCGCCATTTGCCTCGCGTCACTTCCCGGCATCAAGCCTGCCTCACATCTGAATTCTCCCCCGCCTGGAGCTTGCTCCCGGCTCGGAGCAAGCCATCGGATGTGTGGATCGCCTACGGGCACCCCGGTTCTTCTCATCCGATCACAGAGGCCTCTGCGGAGGCCGAACGAGCGTAGCCGAGGCCGCTTCCGCGGCACCGGCCGGCTCCAACCGCCGGGTCCATGTTCGGGCCCGGAGTTCGTGAGGCATGAAAGGAAACTCGGAAATGACCCCCACCCTGAAGATCACCGCACTGAGCGGGATCGTGCTGCTGAGCCTTGCTGCGATGGCAGTGCCCGCATCCGCCGAACGGCTGTGCCTGCGCTTCGACAACAAGTCGCTGGTTTCCACCTCCGACGAAGGACAGGACGCCTATGACCGCGCCGCGGCACTGGGCAATCGCTGTTTCAGGAACCAGGCTCGCGGCGGCGTGACGATCCTGCCGCCACCAAAGGCCGACTCGCGCAACGGCAACGACTATTACTTCCTGTCGCGCAGCCAGCGCGAGCTGCTGCACCTCGCCGACTAGAGCTGTTGCATTATGCAATGCCGCCGCACCTTCCCGGCGCGGCGGCATCGCCGCGTTCAGAGCGATCCGCGTTTCGAGGTCCTGGTGATTCTGCTGCTGCAGGTATCGACCCAGACCAGGTAGCTCGCGGCCCCCTTGGTGGCACTGGCTTGCCAGGTGTCGCCGATCGGGCTGTTGAGCTTGATGTTGGAGTAGCCTTTGCCGGCAAGGAACTGCCGCATGCGGTGCGAGGTCATGCACGGTTCGTCGTCATCATCATCGTCGTCATCATCGGTCAGCGAGTGCTGGGCCAGCGCCGGAGGCGCCATGGCGAAGCTCGCCAGGGACAGGGTTGCGAGCGTGGTGAGCGCCAGGGCGGCGGCTATGCGCGGGTCGGTCATGCCAATCTCCTTTGTCGACAGCGGAGCAAGGCATGGCCTCACCCGGTCGAACGAGCGGCGGCAGCGACGGGCCTGCGGCGCTGCGCCCGGGGATGAGGCATACCGAATCTATGTCAGCGCGCGATTGTCGTAGTGGCGGAACGCATGCAGCGTTAGCGAAAGGTAAAGGCGGCGCCGCCAAGAAATCCGCTGCTACATCGGGCCCCAGCGGACAGCCCAAGGAAAGCGGCATTTCCACCGTTATTTCCAGCGTGCGAAAACGATACATGACGTCGATCCGTATTTCTGTCGCAATTCATTTCTCAGGCTTCGTTCGAGGGGGCGTTGCCGATTCCGGGGGTAATCGAATTGACTGTTGCCTTGATCACCTGCCGTGCGTGATGTAGCGTTCTGGTGCGTTGGCAGTATCAACGCTGCGACTGTGCGAATTCGTACAGTTCGACAAAAGTATTTGGTAGAGTTTGCGGCGTATTGCAGGTAATGCCTGCAGTTTTTGAGGCATATCGCCGAGCAACAACCTGTTGCCAGGGACCGGCGATCAACAAGGCGGCAGAAGCCGCCAGCGCACGGACCGCTGCCCAGCGAGGGTAGTCGCGGCGCGAGAGGGAATCTGCGGGGGGCGCAGTTTCACCTGACATTGTTGGTTTTGGCATGAGCAGTCGCCCATGACCATTTGTTGCGGCGCGTTGCGCCGGCCCTGAGTAGGGAAACAACTGGCTGGGCGCTGCGCAAAGCAGGAGCGCAGGCGCTTGTCTTTTCTGTCACCGCGGTTCGAAAATGGGCTGTTGTCGCGCCTGTCTGTAGAGGACGTGGCGCTGTTGGGGCCGTTGGAGCGGGTCGAGCTTGCTCCGCACAACGCGCTGGAGGTCGCCAACCGCAGTGTGGAGTCGATCTACTTCATCGAGCGCGGCTTCGCCTCGGTGGTGGCCGACGATGCCGATGGCGGCATCATCGAGGTCGGGCTGATCGGACCGGAGGGAATGACCGGCCTCGCGGTGGTGCACGGGGTCGACCAAACCCCGTTCAGCACGGTGGTGCAGGGCGGCGGCACGGCGGTCCGCGTCGACCCCGAGTACCTGCGCGCTGCCCTCGCCGACAGCCCGTCGCTGCATCAGCTGTTCATGCGCTACGCGCAGGCCTTCGCGGTGCAGGTCGCCTCGACCGCCTCGGCCAATGGCCGGCTGCTGCTGGAGCAGCGGGTGGCGCGGTGGCTGCTGATGGTGGGCGATCGGCTGGGCGAGTCGTTCCAGATCACCCATGAGTTCCTGTCGGTGATGCTGGCAGTGCGCCGCGCCGGGGTAACCCGGGCGCTGCAGGATCTCGAGGCCCGCGGCCTGATCCGTACCATGCGGGGGGTGGTGGCGATCATCGATCGCGCCGGCCTCGCCGAGTTCACCAACGGCGCCTACGGCCTCGCGGAGAAAGAATATGCCAACCTGCTTGGCCCGGAGAGCGAGGCAGAGGTGGTTGAGGCGAAGGAGCCCAAGCACTATCGCAAGGTGAATTATTAGGGCGCTCCTCGTTTTGGGGAAATCGTGGAGAGCCCATCGGAATGCGATGCGCCATCGTCAGCGATCTTGCGTCCCCTCTCCCCAGAGGGGCGAGGGGGCGGTGGGGCACCGCCAGCTCAAGACCGGACACAAAGTGCGAAGGGCTCCTTGCGGAGCCCTTCTTTCATTGCGCCGATGGCTCGCCCTACTTCGCGATAATCATCGCCTCGAGCTTGGCGAGATCGGTCGGCAGCTCGGTATCGCCGGCCGGCAGGCCGTTGACCGAGAGGATGTAGGCGACGAGGTCGGCGTAGGTTTCGTCGCCCAGTTCACCCGGCCGCGAGGGCGGCATGCGGTCGTGGGTGTGGGTGTAGAGCGCGCCGACGGTCTTGCCGACCCACTTGCCTTCGAAATACGCCCCAGCCAGCGGCGGGCCGTAATTGGCGCTCACCAGGTCCGGACCGTGGCAGGAGACGCAGTTGGCGTCGTAGGCGGTCTTGCCGCGCGCCGCCTGCTCGGCAGTGAAGGTTGCCGGCTCGCCGGCCGCAGCCATAGTCGCCGCCTCAGCGGCCGGAGCCGCCTCGGTGTTGGTCGCGGCGGCAGTGCCGTCACCCTCGCCGGTATAGGTGTAGACGAGGATGGCGCCGGGGTTCTTGAGCTCGGTGCCAGCGCCGCCATCCATGGTGCCGACTAGGCCGCTGACATCGGTGGCGATGTACATGGTCTTCATGTCGGGGCTGAGCGCCATGTCGCGCAGGCGGTTCTCGGACTGGAAGTAGCGCTCGATCGGGCCGGCGGCGGTCTTGCCGTCGGGCCCAAGCGGCACGCGGTAGATCGAGCCGCGCTTCAGCGTGGTGACCAGCAGCGAGTTCTCCCAACCCGGGATGCCTTCGCCGGCTGCCGGGAAGTAGGCCTGCATGGAGGACGTGGCGACGGTCGGCCAGCAGATGAAGTCGATGCCGCCGCAGGCCGGGTCGGTGAAGTCCCAATCGCTGGGGACAGTGAAGAGCGTTGCAACCGGGTCGTGCTGCTGGCCCGGCCAACTGGTTTCATCCTCCACCGGCACCGACGGATCGATGGTGATGTCGGAGAAGGTCAGTTGCGCGCAGGGCGTGGTGGCCAGATCCCAGCGGGCCATCTGGTATGCCTTGTCGTCCTTGAAGCCGACGACATGCGGCCAGCCATAATTATCGCCGCCGACCAGCACGTTCACTTCGTCATCGGTTTTCGGACCCTGTTCGGAGGCGTAGAGCGTGCCATCCGGGCCGAAGTCGATGCCCTGCATGTTGCGGTGGCCGTAGGTGAAGACGTGGCTTTTGACGCCGTCGATTTCCGGGTTGTCCTCGGGGATAGAGCCGTCGAGGTTCAGCCGCAGTGATTTGCCCTGATAGGCGATCCAGTTCTTGGCCGCGAGCTCATCGGCGGTCGGCAGGCGCTGCGCCTCGATCGGGATACACCAGTTGCCGAGCTGGCCCTTACCGCCATCGCCGATGGTGTAATAGAGCTTGCCGTCGGGGCCGAACTTCAGCCGGCCGGAATTGTGGTCGTTCTGGCCGGGCATCCCGGCGATGATCACCTGCGGATCACTCAGCGTGCCGGAGGCCTTGTCGTAGCTGAGGCGGACGATCTTGGCGAAGAGGTTGGCATAGGGGCTGAACGGGTCCTTGACCCACTCATGCTTGGGCAGCTCTTTGTCCACATAGGTATAGGCGGCATAGACGTAGTCGTTGCCGGTATCCTTGAGCAGGCCCGGGTCGAGCGCCATGCCGAGCAAGCCGTCCTGACCGCCGGGGGCCGACACTTCCTCGATATCGATCGCCACTTGCTTGGTGCCATCGGCCGGGTTGACGCGGGTGATCTTGCCGCCGACACGCTCGGTCAGCCACAGCCAGTCATCGGGACCCCAGGTGATCTCCCATGGCCCCTCGAAGCCGTTGGTGAGCTCTTTCATCTCGAACTGCTTGGTTCCAGTGACCGCCGAGTCGGGCGTGCCCTGGGCATGGACGAGCGACGTGCTGGCCACGAGCGCGAGCAACACGCCGGCGATTCCGGAAAGCGATCTCATAGGATTGTCCCTTCTGGTGGTTGACGCTTAACGCCAGGATGGTGACGAGGTTCCGATAGCCCGACGCCCCAGCCTGCCTCAGCTGGCGCGACAGGATCGTGAACGTTCCGAGCAAATAGTGGCGCAAGCGGTTTTCAACCGTTTGCGCCACGTTACCAGGTAGTGCGCCAGCGGCGGGCGCAGCTAGAGATCGTGCTTCCAGCCGAGGATGCGCTCGGCCTTTGACGAGTTGAAGAAGGCTTTGCGACCGCTGAGATCGCCCTTGATCGGAATGCCGGGAAAGAACTTCTCAGCCGCCTCGAGGCTGGGGATGTCGAGCGTGGTATCGGGGGCGACGATGTAGAACGCCTCGTGCCCTTTGAACTTGCCCTCGAGGCTCATGAGGCATGCCCGCGCCGCGGCGTCGAAGCGCGTATAGGCGAAGAGGTGCTTCTTCGGCGAGGCCGAGTTGGGGGTGAAGTTGCGGGCCGCCAGCTCGCGCTCCGGCACCACCCAATGGAAGCGCATCGAGGCGATGGAGATATCTTCCCAGCGGCGGGCGAAGGCGTCGGCCTGGGCTTCGCAGATCCATTTCGAGAGGCTGTAGGGCTCCTCGGAATAGTTGGCGTGTTCCTCGTCGATCGGCAGGTAGTCGTAATGCGGATCGCGGCTGTAGGAGTGGCCGATGGCGTTGACGCTCGAGGCCTGGCAGATGCGCATGATGCCGTTGTCGACGGCGGCCTGCAGCGCGTTGTAGCTGCCCACCACGTTGTTGTTGTGGACGACGTGATCGGGGTGCCGGCCCGGCGACGGGATGGCGGCCATGTGGATCACTGCGTCGCAGCCGGCAAAGGCTGCAACGAGCTTTTCATACTCATCCATGTCGGCCTGGATGAAATGCAGGTCCTTGGTCTCTTCGGTCTCGGGCGCCGCGACGCGGTCGATGCAGACCAGATCATGGCCTTGCTTGCGCGCTTCGGTGATGATGGCGCGGCCGACGCCGCCGGACGAACCGGTGAGTGCGATCTTCATTTTGATCTCTCAGCTCGAATAGACGGCTTCGTGGAGGCCGCGGATATAGCCGATGGCGTAGAGTCGGCCGAAGGCGGAGTAGCCGGCGTTCTCGTTGCTGTCGCCCTCGACGGTCGGGACATGGTCGGGGCGCAGCACGCCCTCGAAATCGATGTCCTTATAGGCGCGCATGGTGGCGAGCATGTCGGTCTTGCCGGCGTCGTGCCAGGTTTCGTGGAAGTTGGTCGGCACGCCCTCGACGTCACGGAAATGGACGAAGCTGATCTTCTTCTTGCCGAAGCCGCGGATCACCTTGGGCAGGTCGTCGGTCATCAGGGTGAAGTTGCCCTGGCAGAGCGTGATGGTGTTGTAGTCCGACGGCAGCATGTCGACGAGGCGCTGGAAGTTCGGCACCGTGCGCATGATGCGGGAGACGCCCTTGATCGGGGTGATCGGCGGATCATCGGGGTGCATCGAGAGCTTGACGCCGGCCTTCTCGGCCACCGGCAGCACGCGGCGCAGGAAATATTCCAGCGTCTCCCAGAGTTTTTCCTCCGAGATCGGCGGGTTCGAGGTGATGCTGTCGGGCACGTCGTTGACGTTGAAGGCCGTCACCACCGAACCGCCGCGGCTGGGCAGCGCCATGTTGGTGCGCACCCAGTTGAAATCGGTCATCCACTCGTAGCACCAGACCGGGATGCCGAGCTTGCCCATATTGGTAAGCAGCTCGCAGACCACGTCGATCTCGGCGTCGCGGCCCTCGAGGCCACGCTTGGCGAGGTTCAGCGGCGGCCGGCTCTCGATGACCCGGATCTCGTAGCCGCCCTTCTCGTACTCGTCCTTCATGCGCGTGAGCGCCGAGAGCGACGACACCCGCTCGTTGGCTTGCAGGCTGTCGAAGGGCAGGCCGGCGACGGCCAGGTCAACGCCGCACTGCTTGGCGAGCTTCCAGACGGGTGAGTATTTCGGAGGGATGACCTCAGCGATTTCGAGCATGTCGATACGATCTCAAAAGTTGGTGCGGCAAATACCGGGCCGCGGGTGGACGTAACTGTGCCGGCCGCGATGAACGGCCGGCGCTATGGCTTTGCAGCCCCCAGCCTTGGTGGGGACAGGCCTTTGAATGGGCTCTAGGGCGTCGGCGCGTTCGCCTTGAACTCGGCCTGCGATTCCTTGGAGCGGACCGAGTGCTGGCCCCATTTCTGATCGAGGTTGGGCCACGGGATCGAGTCGACGAGGAGCCTGGTGTAAGCGTGCTGCGGGTTGCGGATCACCGTCTCGACGTCGCCCTTTTCCACCACGTCGCCGCGATAGAGCACCGTGATGGTGTCGGCAACGTGGTAGGCGGTGGTCAGGTCGTGGGTGATGTAGATGATCGTCACGCCATGGTCGCGGTGCAGGTTCTTCAGCGATTCCAGGATGTTGGCGCGGAGCGAGGCGTCCACCATCGACACCGGCTCGTCGGCGATCAGCAGCTTGGGCTTCAAGAGCAGAGCGCGGGCGACGTTGATGCGCTGGCGCTGGCCGCCCGAGAGCTGATGCGGGAAGCGGCCGAGCACGTCCTCGGGGCGGAGGCCGACGGCGGTCAGCGCCTCGTCCATCTTGTTGCGCGCGTCCTTGCCGGATTTGGCCAGCTTGAACTGCTTGATCGGCACGGTCAGCAGGTGGTCGACGGTGTAGAACGGGTTGAACACCGCGAACGGGTCCTGAAACACCGCCTGCACTTCCCGGCGATAGGCCATGCGCTCGGCACCACGGAGCGTCGTGATGTTCTTGCCGCGATAGAGGATCTCGCCGGTGGTGGGGGTGATAAAGCCCAGCACCAGCATGGCGAGCGTGGTCTTGCCCGAGCCGGACTCGCCGGCGACGGTCAGGATGGAGGGATCGTTCTCCGGCAGGATCAGGTTGAACTCTTTGAGCGCAACCTTGGCATGCGCGGACAACAGGCCGCGCTGGTAGACCTTGGTGACGTTGCGAATTTCCAAGAGGTTGGACACCGGCTCAGCTCTCCTGGTCGTAGATATGGCAGGCGACGAGACGCCCGCCCGGCAGCACGTTCACTTTGGGCTTTTCGGAGCGCGAGCGATCCGAGGCGAGCGGGCAGCGCGGATGGAAGGCGCAGCCCGAAGGCAGGCGGAGCAGCGAGGGGGCGAGCCCCGGGATGCCCTTGAACTGACCGCGGTTGTCGAGGGTGGGCAGGCTTGAAATCAGCGCCTGCGAATAGGGGTGCTTGGGATCGGTGAACATCTCGCGCACCGTCGCCACCTCGACCAGCCGGCCGGCATACATCACCGCCACACGGTCCATGGTCTGGGCCATCAGGCCCATGTCGTGGCCGATCAGGATGACGGCCGAGTTCAGCTCATCCTGCACCTTGTCGATGGTTTCCATCACCTGGCGCTGGGTGACCACGTCGAGCGCGCTGGTCGGCTCGTCGGCGATGATCACTTCGGGGCGCAACAGGATGCCGATGGCGATACAGACGCGCTGCTTCATGCCGCCCGAGAGCTCGTGGGCGTACATGTGGAACACGCCGGGATCGAGATCCACCGACTTCAGGGCCCAGACGCAGCGATCGTTGATCGCCTGGCGGCTTTCGCCGCTGAGATGCGACTTGATGGCGTCGACCATCTGCTCGCCGATCCGGGTGACCGGATTCAGCGAGTTCATGGCGCCCTGCGGGATATAGGCGATCTTGCTCAGCCGCGCCTTGCGCATGCCTTCGTCGTCGAGCGACTGCAGGTCGGTGCCGCCGACCCACACATGGCCGCCTTCGATCCGCCCGGGGGGCTTGATCATGCGCATCATGGCAAGGGCCAGGGTGGATTTGCCCGAGCCGGACTCGCCCACCATGCCCATCTTCATGCCGGCTTCGAGGGTGAAGCTGACGCCGTCGAGGGCGCGGGCGCGACCGAGGTCGGTGTAGTAGGTGACCACCAGGTCCTGGACCCGCAGGATGGGGCTGGCGCCCGCCGCGGCCGCATTGCGGCTCGAGGCGTTTTCCGTGGTTGCAAGGTTCATCGTCATTACTCCGTCTTGCGCACGCGCGGATTGGCCAGTTCGTCGAGGCCCATATTGATGAGGGCGAGCGAGGCGAGGATCAGGATCATCCCGATCGACGGGGCGATCGGCCACCACCACCAGCCGTTGAAGAAGGCGCCCTGCAGTTGTGCCGCCCAGATGATGTTGCCGAGCAGCGGCTCCCGCAGCGGCCCGAGCCCGAGCACCGCGAGGTAGAACGAGGCGAACACGGCGGAGAACACCTGGCCGACGAAGGCCGCAGCGATGAAGGGCAACAGGTTGGGCAGGATTTCCTTGAAGATGATGGCGATGTCGCCGACACCGGAGAGCTTCGCCACCGAAACGAATTGTCGCTCCTTCATGGTCAGCACCTGGGCGCGGATCACCAGCGTCGGTCCCATCCAGGCCAGCATCACCACGATCAGCGCCATGGTGAGGATGGTGACATCGCGCTTGTCGAGCGAGCCGGCGACGACCACCTGGATCAGCAGCACCGGGATCGGCGTGAGGATCTGGCAGATGGTCCGGATGGTCGAGTCGATCCAGCCGCCGAAATAGGCCGAGGTGAAGCCGAGGACGACGCCGATCAAAGTGCCCAGTCCACCGGCGACGACGCCGATGACGGCGGTCTGCCACATGCCGACAACCATCGCCGCCATGAGGTTGCGGCCGAAGAAGTCGGTACCGAACGGGTATTTGAGGCTCGGCGGTTGCTTGGTCGCCACCGACAGCGGATAGGCGTGCTTGGGGTTGATGGTGATCAGGCCAATAACGGTGAACAGCACCAGCCCAATCAGAATGACCACGCCGACGGCGAGACCCCGATTGCGGTTGAGGTAACGCAGGAACAGCGTGAGGCTGCTCGGCTGCTCCATTGCGGTGTCTGCGATTGCCGGTGAGGTTGCGGTAACGGTCGTCAATTTTCCGGTTCCTACTGGTTGCGGACGCGGGGGTCGAGCAGCGGATAGATGAACTCGAGCACGGCCATCAGCACGGCGATGGCGATGGTGATGAACAGCACGATCCCGTAGATGACAGGGAAGTCATTGGAGCGGATGGCGTTGTTGAGCACTTGGCCCAGCCCCGGAAGGCCGAAGAGCTGCTCGACGACCAGTGCCGAGGTGACCAGGGTGCCCAAGGCCAGCGCGAGGCCGGTCACCTGCGGCAGCAGGGTGTTCCTGAGGTAGTAGTCGCGGAAGATGCGCCCACCGGTCAGGCCCTTGTGCTCGGCGAAGTTGACATAGTCCTCGCCCTGGATGGTGACACCCATGCCGCGCATCGACAGCACCCAGCCGCCGACCGAACCGAGGACCAGCGCCAGCGCGGGAAGCATCTGGTGGCGCAGCACGTCGACGGCAAAATCCCAGGACCAGTTGGGGACGATGCCGATCGAATAGGGGCCGCCGAGCGGCAGCAGCTTCAGCCGGAAGCCGATGAAGAACAGCAGCAGCACGCCCATGATGACGGGCGGCACGCCGGTCAGCAGCACGAAGGGGGTGGCAATACCGCGCAGCCAGCGTGGCGACTTGGGCCAGGCCGAGATGGCGCCCAGGAGGTTGCCGATGATGAAGCTGAGAATGGTGGTGAACAGCAACAGGAAGAAGGTCCAGGGCAGGGCCTGGGAAATGATGTCGGTCACCGTCGCGGGGTAGCGGTTCAGCGAGTAGCCGAAGTCCATCCGGATGATGTTGCCGAGATAGGTCCAGTACTGCTCGAGCAGCGGCTTATCGAGGCCGAACTGCTGGTTCATGTTGGTGATGAGCTTTTCGATGTCGCCTGGGGCAAAACCGCCGGAGCGCGCCAGTTCGGCGAAGCGTTCGCGCAGCGCGTTGCGGGGGCTGAGGCGGGGGACGAAGAATACAATCGTGGATGCGGCCCAGATGACCAGAACCAGGAAGGAAAGGCGCTTGGCAATCAGCTTGAAGTTCACTCGGGTCATCTCCGGCACGGTGACTAGTGGAGGGGTGCGCGCGGACGCGCACCCCGATAGCGGAACTTCAGTTTACTGCGCGCCGGACGGCTGCAGCGAGGTGATGACCAAGAGGCCAGTGTGGGCCCAGAATGCGCCGTTGGTGCCCATTGCGGGGTTCTCGGCGGTCGGCCAGTTCTTCCAGTAGTGCTGGTTGTAGGCGATGCGGTGCAGCCACTGGATGATCGGGATATCGATCTGGTCACGCCAGTAGATACCCAGAGCCTTGGCGGCGCCTTCCTGGAACTTCGGATCGTCCGACGAGAGCGGGGCGATTGAGTCGAGGATTTCGTCGTACTCGGGGTTCTTGTAGCGCGAGAACCGGTTGTTGCCGGCCGAGGTGCCGATGGCTTCGCTGTACTTGCCGTGGAAGAGGTTGAGGGCTTCGAACGGGTCGTAGAGCGATGCGCCGTGGCCGAACATGTAGAGGCCGGCCTTGCCGTCCGCCATGTTCTGGTATGCATCGGGACCGAAGTTGATCGCGGCGTCGAAGCCGCCCTGGCGGAGCATTTCAACCAGGATCGGCACGATGTCGGAGTGGATGCCTTCGAAGCCCTGGATGGTGGCGTCGATGGTCTTGCCATCCTTCTCCCACAGGCCGTCGCCGTTCAGCGTGAAGCCGGCCTCGCCCATGAGCTTGGCGCTCTCTTCGGTGTCGAACTTGCGCGGCTGGTACTGCTCCTCGAGCGCCTTGACGGCGGGCGTGTCAGCAAAGGCCTGCAGGTTCGGGTAGAGCGGGAACGGATAGATCGTCGCGATCGGAGCGCCTTCATACAGGATGTCGTTGATGACATCGCGGTTGATGACGAGGCTCATCGCACGACGGACCTTGGGGTCGCTGTAGGGCTCGAGCTGGGTGTTCATCCACAGCGAGTTCGGCCACCAGTCGAGGTAACCAAACGGCGATTCCGAACCGGTATGCGTGGTGATTTCCGGGTTCTGGGCAAGGATGTTGCCGATAACCGAGGACCGCATGTCGAGGGCGGAGTCGAACTCGTTGTTCACGACGCGCTGGGCGACGGTGTCCATCGAGACGCCGGTGATGTTGGCGATGATGACGCGCTTGACTGCCGGCTCGGCGATACGGCCGGCCTTAACGGCCCACCAGTCGGGACGGTAGTCGAAGATCTTCTGGTTGCCGTTCCACGCCTTCAGGTCATAGGGACCGGAATGCGGGATATCGATCGAGCCGGGTTCCATATTGACGTCGGGCTTGGACGACAAATAGTCGGCCGGGACGATCGGGATACCGGTATCGAACTTCTCGGTCAGCACTTCGAACTTGAAGCGCGGCGCCGGGGACTTGAAGTTCACCTTCACGGTCAGGTCGTCGACGATATCGGTCGAAGAGACGAACTGGGTGAAGTGCGCGTTGTAGGGCAGCTTGGAATTGTTCAGCTGGCCATCGAAGGTGAACTTGACGTCCTTGGAGGTGACGGGCGTGCCGTCGGACCACTTGGCGTCCTTGTTCAGCTTGATCTCAAGCGCAGTGAAGGTGTCGTCGGTGTATTCCATGCTGTCGGCCAGCCAAGGAACATACTCGCCCTTGAAGATGGCGAAGTACATCAGCGGCTCCCACATGAAGGCGTTGCCTTCCTGGTGGGTGTAGCCGGGCAGGGCCCACGGGTTGGTGACGCCGATCGGCGAAGACAGCGCAACACCCCAGCCGAGAACGACGGTCTGGTTGCGCGGCACTTCCGGAAGCGGAGTCGCCGGGGCGATTTCCTTGGGTGCTGTGGCAGCGAGCGGGCTTTGCGCCAGCGCTGCCAGCGGCGATGCCATGACGCCGAGCGCCAGCAGTGCCGCTGTGATTGTTCTACGTTTGACCATGTGACAGAGTCTCCCTTGACTGTCGACGAAAGCTAAAGGTCGCCTTGAGGCGACAAACGTTTGAATTGTGGGTCCCATCGACCCGGTTAAGCCCCACACCTCCCCAAGATAATCTTGTTATCCTGCGATCGTTCTTCGGGCGGTGGGCGGTCGGCCGGCCGGCGGATACGGGGCACCAAGGGTGCCGTTGTTCCACGTTGATGCGCGACAGAGCCTGAATGTTCACCGATCTCCTGCTGAAAGATCGGGGGCCGTACGAGCCTCGCGCTGGGGCGCCGAGCCGCGGTTCGCGGATGTTTCGGCGCGCAGGTTTCTGTCGGCTGCCTGAGGTCAGGAAGCCGTTCCGCCACTCATCGCGTTACGCTGGTACTGCCCATTGGACAGTCAGATCTTGCCCTGCGGCATTGGCTTGGCGTCTCCCCCACCAGAGCCGGCAACTCCCTCCAGAGCGCCCGGCTATTTCTCCCAATATTCTCAAGCGTTAGACGCGCGTCGGGGTTGAGTCAACAGCTGGAATGGTAGTTCAGACGGCCCCCGGCGCAGGAAATCCGCTCGACATCTCGAAGCGCTTTGAATGTGCGGGGTTTTTTGGATCGGCGCAAGCTGTGTATCAATCCGCAAAAATAATGTGCGATCGGGAAGATAGGCGTGCATCGAGGTGGGAATCTCGTCGTTCGGGTTGTGGGGGAGGTCGGAGCGGGAGCCTGTGCCGCCGGTGCGGGCTGACCC